>NZ_JBEZDR010000010.1:0-458648 GCF_040648415.1 Nonomuraea sp. NPDC049141 | reverse complement strand
CCGTCTACCAGGAGCTTCTTTACGTTACCGACCGAACACCGGCATCGCGATCACGCTGTGACCAGGGCGCTCGCCGGGGAGCCTGAAATGGGTTCATTGATCAGCTTATCGACACCGGCCTGCCAATCCTGTATCTGCACCTCGTGAGAGATCCACGCGACGTCGCCGTTTCGTTCTCCCGAGCGCCTATTGGTCCGAAGGATCCGCAGGCGATAGCTTTACGCTGGTTAGAGGACCAAGAGACGGCCTTGAAGGCGCATGAAAGGGTCGGTGACGATCATTGGCTGACCCTGCGTTACGAGGATCTTGTTACAGATCCGGAGATTGCCCTGGCTCCACTGTGTGACCGCATGGAGGTGCGGTGGTCGGCCACCGCCCTCGAATTCCATCGCCAGGAAGAAGCCCGATTCGCTGCGTCGATATCTGAGCTGTGGAACAATCTCGACCAGCCGATTCGGCGCGATCGCGTGTCCGCGTACAAAAGGTCGGCGACCACCGAGCTGATGACGGCGGTCGAGGACATCACCTGCGAGATTATGTCCACATTCGGCTATGCCGCTGAGCATGTCGCTGTATCGACCGAGGTCAGCGCTGACGAGAAAGAGGTCATTGTCATTCGTGATCGTGAGATACGCGCAGAATTAGCGGCCGCCCGCGATCCGGAGGCAGAAGCCGTCCACCTCGGGAGACTGCGTTTCCTGGAGGATCTCGAGGCCATGAGCCCGCCGGAGGGTTTTGGGGAGGATCTTATGTATGTGCAGTTCGCACAGAAAGCCGTGATCGAGTGGCAGGGAAGGCTACTCCTGATCAGGAAGAGCTGCGATGATCCGCACCAGCCTGGAAGATGGGAGTTGCCGGGTGGACGCATAAAGCAGGACGAATCACCGGATGAGGCGCTTGTTCGCGAGGTCCGTGAGGAAGTGGGCCTGGAAGTGCGTCCCGGGCGCCCGCTGGCTCTCTGGTCATGGCGGCTGGGCAGCGAACAGGGCGCCCCGACCGTGATCGCGGTCGCCAGGCTCTGTAAGGCCTGCGATGGGGAGGTGGACATGAGCCGGAATGACAAAGAGGATTTCATTGAAAAGTACGGTTGGTTCAAGAGAGACGAGGTCCTCGACCTAGACCTCATCCCCAGCGCCAGAGGCCCTATCGCGACGGTTCTCGCAAATCTCTAGCAGTTTGGTACAAATGAATGAAGCGCGTACGTGCGGGCAAGTCAGGGATGAGCTAGTTGCTGACGCGGCAGGTCCTGAGGGATGCTCAGTCCGAGATTGAGCGGCGGATCGAGTTGCGTCTGCAAGAGGAGGCCGGGCGACTTCCGGACTATGCCCTGGCTTCGGGCCAGTATCTCGACCATCCCGAGTACGAACAGCGCGGGCTCTACGGAACCGCGGCCACCATCCACATACTCGCTCGGCGCGCCACGACAGACCCCGCGGTCAAGGACCAGGTGGCGAAGTTAATCTACTACGTCGTCAACCGCAGTCAGGTGGAAAAGGCCACGGTAAGCCCTGCCGTGTACCGGGACCTGGTCGCGCGAAGAATCCGGCTGCAGAAGGCGGACATCTTCCGGATGGCGGACATCGGCTTCGCCCTTTCCTCTGTGAGCCCTGCCATCGCGCTGAGATCCGATGCGCTGACCTTGGTGCAGAGAGCTTTCGAGGGCGCACAGGCCGAGCCCGCTGGATATGCGGTGGGCAGCGAAGGAGGAGAGCCGGATCCCTTGGCCACGGCGCATGCCGTGCGCTGCCTGGCGGCGAACAACCTGCCCATCAGGCCGGAGGACTGGCGGTATCTTCGAGAATACCTGAGCATCGGTAACAACAACTTCATCCGGTGTTTCGTGCTTCTGGTGCTCGCCACCCATGATTTACAGATGGAGCGGAGGCAACTGCAGCACTCATGGAAGGAGATCTTCACCGCGCTTTCCGCCGGGTTCGACGGGCACTCGGAGGCGAACCACGAGTACACCCGGTTCGGGGCGCAGGACTATGTTCGGATCCCCTGGCAGATCTACTTGGTCCAATCGTGTGCCAAGCTGTTTCCCCTGACGAGATTCAATGGGTTCCCGATCCAGCGGAAGATGCTCGATGTAGCCCAGGAGGTCTGCGCTCCGACCGGGTTCAGGTACGAAGCATCGGGGAGCTATCTCTCCACCCGTACCTATGCGTGTGTCTGGCAGGCGATTGAAGAGCTCCTGACCGTCCACTTCAGACAGCCTCTTCCACGCATCGTCGTCCGCACAGTATCCGGAGTGACCCGTGTGCTGTCGAGCCGGCTCGCCGGGGTGTTCACGTACCTGCTGCTTGTCGCTGTCGCGGTCGGGTCGCTGGTCGAGTGGCTCAACTCCCCTAGCCGCTCTGTCGGCGAACTGGCCCCCAATCTGCTGGCCGAGGTCATGCTCATCATCACTGCGAGGCTGGAGCTTCAGGTGAGGCGGGCGAAGTATCGCCGCTGAGCCCTCGATCGGCGGTCGCGTATCCAGGCCCACCCGCGTATCCGGGCAGAAGGGCACGCGGACCTGTCAGAGGACCTCACAGTATGAAACGGCACATCGGCTCGCAGACCTGGTCGCCGCCGCAGCGCGGGATCTGCGTGGCGCCCGGCTCCACGACGTTTCGCCAGAGAACACGACAGTGGGCTATTTGACTAACGACAACTGGTCAGCGGGCCAGATGTCTGCTGATCACCAGGCGCTGGATCTGGTTCGTACCCTCGAAGATTTGCATGATCTTCGCCTCGCGCATGTACCGCTCGACCCGGAACTCCCGCGTGTACCCGTACCCCCCGAACACCTGCACCGCATCGGTGGTGACCTTCATCGCGGCATCGGTCGCCACCAGTTTCGCGACGCTGGCCTGTCGCGCGTACGGACGGCCGGCGTCGCGGCGGCGGGCGGCGTCCAGGTATGTGGCGCGGGCGCTGTCGACGGCGGCGGCCATGTCCGCGAGTAGGAAGCCCAGTCCCTGGTGATCGATGATCTTGCGGCCGAACGTCTGGCGCTCCTTGGCGTAGGCGACGGACGCGTCGAGTGCGGCCTGGGCGAGGCCGGTCGCGCAGGCGGCGATGCCGAGGCGGCCGGAGTCGAGCGCGCTGAAGGCGATGGGCAGCCCTTGCCCCTCCTCGCCGAGCAGCCGGTCGGCCTCGATGACGGTGCCGTCCCAGTGGGCGCTGGTCGTGGGGATGGCGTGCAGGCCCATCTTCTCCTCCGGGCGGCCGAAGGTCAGGCCGTCGGCGGCGCCGGGGGCCAGGAAGCAGGAGATGCCGCGGCTGCCCTCACCGGTGCGGGCGAACAGGGCGTAGAAGTCGGCCTTGCCGCCGTGGGTGATCCATGCCTTGTTGCCGGTGATCCGGTAGCCGTGCTCGACCTTCTCCGCCTTGCAGGTGAGGGCGGCGGCGTCGGATCCGGCCTGCGGTTCGGACAGGCTGTAGCCACCGATGAGCCGGCCCGCCAGCATGTCGGGCAGCCAGCGTTCGCGCTGCTCGGGCGTGCCGTAGGTGGCTACTGGGAAGCAGGCGAGCGTGTGCACGCTGGTCGCGACCGCGACGGCGGCCCAGCGGGCCGCCAGTTCCTCCAGAACCTGCAGGTAGACCTCGTACGGCTGGCCGCCGCCGCCGAACTCCTCCGGGTACGGCAGGCCGAGCAGCCCGGCGGCGCCGAGCGTGGCGAACAGGCCCTCGGGATAGGTCTCGGCGCGCTCGTGCTCGTCGACCCGGCTCGCCAGCTCCTTGTCGGCGATGTCCCGGGTGAGGGCGATAAGGTCCTCGGCGTCCTCGGTGGGCAACAGGCGATCGACGGTCACATTCTCTCCAGGGTTCCGGTGGGCTCGCTCGACTTCGCGGGGGGCTCGCTCGACTCCGCAAGAGCGGGCTCGCTCGACTCTACGAGAGCGGCCTCGCTCGGCTCCGCAAGGACGGGCTCGCTCAGCTTCGCGAGGGCGGTGCTGGCTCGGTCGCGGAACTTCGCGACCGATGCGAGCTTGATGTCCTCATACCCGCGAATCGTCTCCGGCAGCGCCGCGATCGTGGCCACGGCGCCGGCGGTGGCCGGGCTCAGCCGGGCGAGAGCGTCACGCATCAGGTCACGGTACTCGGTGACGAGCGCCCGCTCGACTCGGCGTACTTCGGCGTACCCGAACACGTCGAACGGCGTGCCGCGCAGGAATCTGGCGGCGCGCAGCACGCGGAACACGACGTCCGCCGAGCGGCGTAGCCTGATCTTGCGCTTCATGCCCATCGCCCGCAGCAGCGGCGGGTGCAGCAGCACCGACACGACCGCGTCCGCGCCGAACTCCCGCTCCCGCCTGGCCCGCTCGGCCGGGTCCAGGTGCAGCCGGGCGACCTCGTACTCGTCCTTGTAGGCCATGAGCTTGTGCAGCCCCTTGGCGTACGCGAGGGCGATCGGCGCGGCGCTCTCCTCCCCCGCGCGGTCGACGGCGAGCGCGGCCACGCGGCGCACGTCCTCGGCGTACTGGGCGGCGTAGGCCGCGTTGCGGTAGCCGGTCAGGTCGGCGACCCTCGTGGCCAGGGCCTCCTCGAAGGAATCGGCCCCCGGAGCCAAGCGCCCGACGGATCCGGCCTCCGGAACCGAACGCCCGACGGATCCGGCCTCCGGAACCGAGCGCCCGACGGATGCGGCTTCCAGAGCCGGGGCCTCGATGGCCGCCAGCACCGCGCGACGGTCGGCGGCGGCGGCCCGGCCCCAGCGGAAGGCCGCGAGGTTCTGCTCGACCGAGGCCCCGTTGAGCCGGATCGCCCGTTCGACTGCCTCGGCCGAGAGCGGCAGGCAGCCGTGCTGGAAGGCGGCGCCGATGAGCAGCATGTTCGCGGGCATGTGGTCGCCGAACAGCGCTTCGGCGAGGCCGTGGGCGTCGAGGTAGAGGTTGTCGGCGCTCCGGGTGGCCGACTCGACGCGGGTGATCGCGTCGCCGGGCGAGTCCGGCACCGCGACGCGGCCGGTCACCATGGCGGCGGTCGGTACGACGGCGGTGCTGACCACGGCGAGGGTACGGTCCGGCGCGGCGGTGGCCAGGTTGGCGTCGGCCGCCGCCCCGAGCAGGTCGAATCCGATCAGCACGTCGGCGGTGCCGCGCGACGCCTTCGGGGAGCCGGTGACCGGGTGCGGTGAGATGCGGACGTCGCTGACGACGGGTCCGCCCTTCTGGGCCAGCCCGGTCTGTTCGAGGCCCGCCGCGTGCAGGCCGTCGAGGTGGGCGGCCATCTGCAGGACCTGCGAGACGGTGACGACGCCCGTGCCGCCGATGCCGGGCATCCGCAGCAGCACCTCGCGGCCGGGAAACCTGGTGACCGGCTCGGCGGGCTCCACCGGCGGCGCCTGCCGGGTTCCCGGCTCAAGCGATGGCACCGGCCCCGCCCGCCCTGTACCCGACCCGACCAATAGAGCCGACCGCGTGCCCGGCCTGGCCAAGAGCCCCGACCGCGTGCCCGGCTTGACCAGCAGGAACGACGGGCAGTCGCCCTTGAGGCAGCTCAGATCGGAATTGCACGATGGCTGGTGGATCCGGGTCTTGCGGCCGTACACGGTCTCGACGGGCTGTACGGACAGGCAGGTCGACGCCTCGCCGCAGTCTCCGCAGCCCTCGCACACCCGCTCGTTGACCACGACCCTCTCCACCGGGACAGGCAGTTTGCCGCGCTTGCGCAGGCGGCGTTCCTCGGCCGCGCACCGGTCGTCGTGGATCAGCACGGTCACCCCGCCGAGCTCGGCCAGCTCCTGCTCGGCCGCCGCCAGACCGTCGCGGTGCCGTACGGTGGCGATCGGTGCGAGCCGGACGCCCCGGTAAGTCTCCGGTTCGGGGGTGGTGATCACGATCCGGCGGACCCCCTCGGCGGCCAGTGACCGCGTCAGCGCGGGCACGTCGAGGCGGCCCTCCGCGCGCTGGCCGCCCGTCATGGCGACGGCGTCGTTGTAGAGCAGCTTGTACGTGATCGACACCCCGGCCGCGACGGCGGCGCGGACGGCCAGTGAGCCGGAGTGGTGGAAGGTGCCGTCGCCGAGGTTCTGTACGAAGTGCCGGTCGCCGGTGAAGGGGGCGAGGCCGATCCACTGGGCGCCCTCGCCGCCCATCTGGGTGATGCCGACCTGGTTGCCGCGTCCGTCGCCGTCCAGGGCGATCATGGCGTGGCAGCCGATGCCGACGCCGACCAGCGTGCTGTCCGAGGTGCGGGTGGAGATGTTGTGCGGGCAGCCCGAGCAGAAGTACGGCGTGCGCGCGGCGACCATCGGCAGCAGGCGGCGCGGCTTCGGGGCAGGCGCCAAGGTAACGGCAGTCTGCGGGAGCGGGCCCGCGGACGCCAGGGTGACGGCGGTCCGTGGGAGTGGGCCGGCGAAGGTGGTGAGCGCCTTGGCCACGTCCTCCGCGCCGAGTGTGCCGCGGGCGGTGAGCAGTTCGCGGCCGACGACGGCGGGGGTGCGTTCGCCGCCGTAGAGCGCCTGCTTCAGCTGGCCCTCCAGGAACGGGACCTTGTCCTCCACCACGAGCACCCGGTCGAGGTCCGCGGTCATGGCGGCCAGGTCGCCGGGCGCCAGCGGGTACGGCATGCCGAGCCGGATGAGCCGCAGGCCCAGGTCCTCGATCGCGGTCTCGTCCAGCCCGAGGTCGGCCAGCGCCCGCTGGACCACCGCGAAGGAGGCGCCGGAGGCCAGGATGCCGAGGCGGGCCCGCGGGGAGCCGGACATGACCCGGTTCAGGCCGTGCGCGCGGGCGTAGTCGCGGGCCAGGTCGAGGCGCCGGGTCAGCATGTCGTGCTCGGCGTCCAGCGCGGCCGGGCCGACCAGGGCGGCGGGCGTGGGGCGGGCCGCGTGGTCCGGGGCCGGGATGCCGTCGCGCAGCGAGCCGAGGTCGACGGTGGCCGACGCGTCGGCGAGGTCCGCGACGATCTTCAGGCCCGTCCACAGGCCGGTGACGCGCGAGAGGGCGACCGCGTGCAGCCCGAACTCGATGATCTCCGCGACCGAACCCGGCGCGAGCAGCGGCACGCACAGGCTCTGGCACATCGGCTCGCAGGAGCTGGGCACGGTCGAGGACTTGCTGCCGGGGTCGTCGCCGATCCAGGCCACCGCGCCGCCGAGCGCGGCGGTGCCGGCCAGGTTGCCGTGCCGGATGGCGTCGGCGGCCCGGTCGAGGCCGGGGCTCTTGCCGTACCAGAAGCCGGCCACGCCGTCGTGGCGCCGGCCGGGCAGGCGGTCGAGGAGCTGTGTTCCGGCCACGGCGGTGGCCGCCAGCTCCTCGTTGAGTGCCGGCTGGAAGACCACGCCCGCCGGTTCGAGCAGCCGGGCGGCGCGGCCCATCTCCAGGTCGACACCGGCCAGCGGCGAGCCGGGGTAGCCGGAGACGAACACGCGCGTGTCCAGCCCGCGTTCGCGGTCCAGGCGGCGCTGTTCGAGCGTCAGCCGGACGAGGGCCTGGAGGCCCGAGATGAGCACGCGGCCGTCCGTGGCCGTGTACTTGTCGTCGAGAGCGACGCTCACGCGGGCCTCCCTGAGGTTCGTGGGGAACCCCAGCACAGCAACGTGGGCGGGCATCGCGCAAGTATCACCCAAGAAGGCGCGAGAAAGACGCAAAACCTTTGCGGCTTCGGCCTCATTCGCTAAGGTTCTTTCCACCAAAAGCCAAGGAGTGCCCGCATGCCGGAAATAGACGAGATTGATCATCGGCTGTTGCGGCTGTTGCGCGAGGACGGGCGCCGGACCTTCTCGGAGATGGCAGGCACGATCGGCCTTTCCGTTGCCGCGGTCAAACGGCGGGTGGACCGGCTCAAAGAGCTCGGCGTCATCACCGGTTTCACCGTGCAGATCGACTACGGCAAGCTCGGGTGGGGCATCGAGGCGTTCACCGAGCTGCATTACGCGGGTGCGACACCGGTGAGCGAGATCGTCCGTACGGCCACCGACGTGGCGGAGGTCCAGACGGTGTTCACCATCGCCGGCGACCCCGACGCGCTGATCCACGTCCGCGTCCGCGACCTCGGCCATCTCCAGCAGGTCATTGATCATCTGCGCCATGCCGGGAACGTCACGGGCACCAAAACGCTGTTGGTGCTGGGCTCGTGGACCCGTGACGCGCTCGCGCCGCGAGTGTCCCGGATAGCGGGAATGAAATAGCTCCGCTAACAATTAGGCGAGCTTTCTTTGTCCTGGCCACCCGCCGTCCCGGGGGTGCGCCGAACAACGACGCCATACGCTACAGTACTGATTGTCTTCTCGCCTCTGAATTCGGAGCACCAGCATGGCCAAGCAAATTCAAGAGATCTTCCTTGACGACCTCGACGGAAGCGCCTTGTCGTCCGAGAACACAATCAGGTTCGGGCTCGACGGCTTTGCCTACGAGATCGACCTGTCGGATAAGAACGAGGAGAAGTTGCGCAAAGCGCTTGCCCCGTTCCTGGTCAAGGCCCGTCAGGTCCGCAAGGAGCGCGGCGGCAAGGTCCGCCGCGGAGTGGGCTCGGCGCGCTCGGTGAGCCGCGACAAGTCCACCGAAATTCGCCAGTGGGCGAAGCAGGCGGGACTACCTGTGAGCGAGCGCGGCCGTATCGCCGCGACCATCGTGGAGCAGTACGAGGCAGCCCACTGAGATTGCCGCTCCGGCAATCATGACGGCGATAATGACCGTCACCTCCTGAATTCGAAATGCGGCCCGCCCACCGGCCTTTGGCCGCCGCGATGGCGGGTTCGCGGCAGGTTCCGCGGCTTCGCCGCCGGAGCCGTATCGGGAGGATGACGATCAGAATCGGCCGGCTGCCTTCGAGGCCCGAACGGCCCGCCGGTCCAGGCGAGGGGACCGGTGGCGCAGCCGTTGTCCGACGGTGCCCAGACACGCCCAGATCAGCTCCGAAACGTCAGCTTCGAAACGCGGGGCCCGCGAGACGACGACGACTGACTCAGACGCGGGTCGACTCCCGCAGCACCAGGCTGCACGGCATGCGCCGTACTCCGCCCTGGTGCGGCACACCGCCGATCACGTCCAGCAGGTGCGTGGCGGCGGCGCGGCCGATCTCTCCGAGGTTCAGGTCGACCGTGGTGAGCGGCGGCCGGGAGCCGAGCGCCATCGGCGCCCAGTTGTCGAAACCCACCAGCGCCACGTCATCGGGAATGCGCCGGCCACGATCCCGGAGCGTCTCGGCGACCCCCCTGGCGATCTGGTCGCTGCCGCAGAACACCGCGTCGACGTCCGGCTGAGTGCGGAGCAGGATGTCGGCTCCCTGGCGTCCCCACTCCTCCGACCACTCCCCGAACAGCGGGTCGCCCGCGGCCGTCGCCCCCGCCTCTGCCAGCGCGTCGGCGAACCCCGCGGCCCGGGTCCGCGCGGCCAGGAACCGCTGCGGCCCGGTGATGTGGCCGATCCGCCGCCGCCCGGTGGCCAGCAGGTGCCGTACGGCGAGCATGCTCCCGCCCAGATCATCGGGGATCACCGAGAAGTCGGCGGGCTCCGTCGACTGGGTCATGGCGTAGACGACCGGGACCGGCAGGCCGGTGCCGATGCTCGGCCGGGGCTCGGTGCGGCGGCCCGTGACGATGATGCCCTCGACCCGCCTGGCCAGCAGGCGCTCGACGTAGTGCCGCTCCCTGATCGGGTCGTCTCGGGTGTCGCACATGAACACCGAGATCTGGCCGGCGCCCAGCGCGTCCTCGGCGCCGAGCATGACGGGGATGCTGAACCGGCCGAAACTGTCGCACGTCACCAGCCCGACGGTGAACGTGCGGCCGTGCAACAACCCTTGGGCGAGCTTGTTCGGCCGGAACTCCAGGCGTTCGGCGGCGGCCATCACCCGCGCCCTGGTCTCCTCGCGCAGCCGGCCTTGGCCGTTGAGCGCCTTGGACGCCGTGCCGATCGACACTCCGGCGGCCGCGGCGACCTCGCGGATGGTCACGGCTCGCCGGGAAAACTCAGACAAACGGTTTCCCTTCTCTTACGTCCTGGTCAGGATACAACTCCATGGAGGCTTGACCAGTGATGTGTAACACCTTACTGTTCGCGGAGGAAAGCCTATTCCCTGTGCAAGGAGTTCGATGGACCAGGCCTGCGGCCCCGCCGTACCGACCGCAGAATCGAAGGCCGTGCAGCGGCCGCTGGGCATCCATGACGTGGTGATCACCGGTGGGCCGTTCGGACGCTGGCAGAGCGTCAACCGCGCGGCCAGCATCCCGCTCGGGCTGGAGCAGATGGAGCAGGCGGGCAGCCTGCCGAACCTGCGCCTGGCCGGAGCCGGAGCGGGCGGCGAGGAAGGGGGTGAGTTCCGGGGATACCGCTTCCAGGACTCGGACCTGTACAAGCAGCTGGAGGCCATCGCCTGGGAGCACGCCAGGAGACCGTCGGCGGAGTACACCGACTTCGTCGAGCAGGCGTCCGAGGTGCTCAAGCGGGCTCAGCGGCCCGACGGCTACCTCAACTCCCACTACCAGATCGTCAAGCCGGACAAGATCTACGCCGAGCTCGAGTACAGCCACGAGATGTACTGCGCGGGCCACCTGTTCCAGGCCGCGGTCGCCGCCACCCGCGCGGGCACCGGCACGGAGCTGCTCGACGTCGCCCGGAAGTTCGCCGACCAGCTGGCGGACGTCTTCCTGCGCGGCGGAAACGACGGCATCGACGGACACGCCGAGGTCGAGACCGCGCTGGTGGAGCTCTACCGGGTCACCGGCGAGCGCTCCTACCTGGACCTGGCCGCCAAGCTGATCGAGGGCAGGGGCAGGGGGCACATCCGCGACAGCGGGCTCGGCATCCTGTACGCCCAGGACCACCTGCCGGTCAGGGAGGCGGACACGGCGGTCGGGCACGCGGTGCGCCAGCTGTACCTGGAGGCGGGCATTGTCGACGTCTACCTGGAGACCGGCGACGAGTCGCTGCTGGAGTGCTCGGTGCGGCGCTGGGAGGACCTGGTCGCCACCAAGACCCACCTGACCGGGGGCATGGGCAGCCGCCACTCCGACGAGGCGTTCGGCGACCGCTGGGAGCTGCCGCCGGACCGCGCCTACAACGAGAGCTGCGCGGCCATCGCCAGCATCCACTGGAACTGGCGGCTGCTCCTGGCCACCGGCCACGGCCGCTACGCCGACCTGATCGAGCGCACGCTCTACAACGCCTTCGCCGCCTCGACCTCGGCCGACGGCATCCGCTTCTTCTACGTCAACCCGCTTCAGCGCCGGGACGACCACGTCGAGGGAGCCTACGCCGGTCGCCGGCGCGAGTGGTTCGCCTGCGCCTGCTGCCCGCCGAACATCATGCGGCTCGTCTCCTCCCTCGGCGGGTACGTCGCGACCTCCGCCGGGAACACCCTGCTCGTCCACCAGTACGTGCCGGGCACCATCTCCGACGGCGACCTCACGCTGGCCGTCGCCACCGACTACCCCTGGCACGGCCGCATCACGTTCACCGTGGAGCGCGCGCCCGGGACCCCGTGGTCGCTGGCGCTGCGGGTGCCCTCGTGGAGCGCCGCCACCACGGTGACGATCGACGGCGAGTCGGCGCCCGCCGTACCGGACGAGCGCGGCTATGTCGTGCTGACCCGCGAGTGGCGGGCGGGCGACACCGTCGAGCTGGAGCTGGACATGGCGCCCCGGCTGGTCCACCCGCACCGCAATGTCGACGCCGTCAGGGGATGCGTCGCCGTCGAGCGGGGGCCGCTCGTCTACGCCTTCGAGCAGGCCGACCAGCCCGAAGGCGTGCACCTCCCGGACCTGGCGCTGGCCGCGGGGGCCGAGCTCCGCGTCCTGGACAAGGACGACCTCGACGGCATCGGGCGCACCGTGCTGATCGAGACCGACGCCCTGGCCGTCTCCCAGCCGGTGGGCGGCCTGCCGTACACCACCGCACCCCCCTCGGAACTCGCGACCGGCTCCCCCGTGACCGCCACGGCGATCCCCTACTACCAGTGGGACAACCGCGACGGCCGCGGAATGCGGGTCTGGATCCCCCTCGCGTAAAGGAAGCACCCCCCATGAATAGACGTGACCTCTTCAAGATCGGCGGTCTCGCGGCCCTCGGCGCGGCGGCGTCCGCGTGCGGGAGCGGCGGCGGATCGAGCGCCGCGACGCAGCTGCAGTTCATGTACTGGGGCTCCACCTTCGAGCAGAAGGCCGTGGAGAAGATGCTCAGGCAGTTCGAGCAGAAGAAGCCGGGCATCAAGGTCAAGGCGCTGTTCACCCCCGACGAGTACGACGTCAAGCTCAACACCCTGGTGGCCAGCGGCCGGGTGCCGGACGTCGGCTACGTGCCGATGGCCATGTCGTTCCGCCTGGCCGAGCAGGGCAAGCTGGTCAACCTGTTCCCCTATTTGAAGAAGTATCCGCAGCTGGCCGGCTATCTGCCGGACGCCTACCTCTGGTACGGCCAGGACAAGCTGCACGGCCTGGCCACGGCCAACGAGGTCGAGCTGCTCTGGTACGGCAAGCAGGCCATCGCGGATGCCGGCATCGCTCCCCCGCCGGCCGACGCGGCCTCTGCCTGGACCTGGGACCAGCTTGTCCAGAACGCCTACAAGCTGACCATCGACCAGAACGGCAAGCATCCCGACGAGTCGGGCTTCGACCCCAAGCAGATCAAGCAGTTCGGCATCTCCAGCAGCATCACTTACGGCGCGGCCTGGTACGGCTTCCTGCGCAGCAACGGCGGCGACTTCGCCGACGAGAGCGGCAAGCGGTGCCTGCTCGACTCGCCCGAGGCGATCAAGGTGTTCCAGAACCTGCAGGACCTCATCTACAAGCACCGGGTCATGCCCGGCCCCGGCCAGCTCGCGGCCACCGGCGACGACGTGCCCGGCACGAACATCCTGCTGAAGACCAAGCGCGTGGCCATGGTGGTCGACGGCCACTGGTCACTGCTCGACATGAACGAGAGCAAGGCCGACTACGGCATCGGCGTGCTGCCCAAGTACGGAGAGCCGTTCACGGCGACCCAGGTGGCGGGCGCGTCGGCGGTGTTCGCCGGGACCAAGCACGTGGAGGAGGCGGTGGAGCTGTTCGCCTTCCACAACGACCCGCGCTACGTCGACCTCTACAAGCAGGGCCTGTGGATGCCGCAGGAGAAGAAGTACTACGAGGACCAGGCGTCCGTCGACTCCTGGACCAAGAACGACCTGCATCCGCCGGAGTTCAGGACCGCGGTCGTCGACTTCGCGCGCGACCACGGGGTGCCGACTTTCGGCAACCGGATCAAGAACATGTCCGTGATCAGCACCGACGTGCTCACCCCCGCCTTGCAGGAGATCGAGTCCGGCAAGCGCCCGGCGGCCGAGATCCTCAAGGCCACCGCGCCGAAGATCACCGGGATGCTGCAGGGCTGGCAGCACACGCAGGCGCTCTGATGCGCAGGTTCGAGACGCGATGGGGCATCCTCATGGCGTTGCCGGCCATCCTCGGGTTCGCCATCTTCACCATCGGCCCGATGGTCGCCTCGTTCTTCTTCAGCCTGACCGACTGGCAGATCGGCGGCAGCCCGTCGTTCGTCGGCCTGGACAACTACACCGCGATGGTGAACGACGAACTGTTCTGGAAGTCGCTGAGCGCCACGACGTACTACACGCTCGGCGCGGTGCCGCTCACGCTGATCGTCAGCTTCGCGGTCGCCATGCTGCTCAACCAGAAGGCCCGCGGTCTGTCACTCTGGCGGACGATCTTCTACCTGCCGACGCTGGTCCCGGCGATCGCCAACGTGGTGCTCTGGATCTGGATCTTCAACCCGGACTTCGGGCTCCTCAACTCGCTGCTGCGCCAGGCCGGGCTGCCGACCTCCCAGTGGGTCTACAGCGAGCAGATGGCCATCCCGTCGCTGATCATCATGAGCACGTGGGGCTTCGGCAACACCATGGTGATCTTCCTGGCCGGGCTGCAGGGCGTGCCGCGCCACCTGTACGAGGCGGTCTCGATCGACGGGGGCGGCCCGCTGCGCCGCTTCTGGCACGTGACGCTGCCGATGATGACGCCGACCATCTTCTACAACCTGGTGGTGGGCGTGGTCGGCACGTTCCAGGTGTTCAACCAGGCGTACGTGATGACCGAGGGCGGCCCCAACCACGCCACGCTCTTCTACGTCTACTACCTCTTCCGCAAGGCCTTCACCGAGAGCGAGATGGGCTACGCCAGCGCGCTCGCCTGGGTGCTCTTCATGATCATCATGGTGGTGACGTTCCTGATGTTCCGCAACGCCCGCCGCTGGGTCTACTACGAGATGGCAGGTGCCCGATGACCACGCTGGCGGCGCGGGAGAGGACCCGCGCGAAGGGCGTGGCGCCGACCCAGGGCCTGCGGCGGCCACGCAAGTACGGCAGGGCGCTGCTGTACGTGGCGCTGGTGGCGGGCTCGATCCCGACGCTGCTGCCGTTCGTCTGGCTGGTGCGCAGCGCGCTGATGGCCGACAGTCAGATGTTCGTCGCCCCGCCCGAGTGGATCCCGCGCCCGTTCCAGTGGTCGAACTTCAGCGAGGCGCTCACCGCCCAGCCGTTCGGCCTCTACCTGGTCAACACGGTGATCATCGCGGTGATCTGCGTACTCGGCACCGTGTTCACCTGCTCGGTGGCGGCCTTCAGCTTCTCGCGGCTGCGCTGGCGGGGGCGCAACGTCGTGTTCGCGCTGCTGCTGAGCGGCGTCATGCTGCCGTACGCGGTGACGATCATCCCGACGTTCGTCATGTGGCAGGAGCTGGGCGCGCTGGACACGTTCGTCCCGCTCACGGTGCCGGCCTGGTTCGCCGGGGCGGGCGGGGGCGTGTTCAACGTGTTCCTGCTGCGGCAGTTCTTCCTGACGATCCCCTTCGAGCTCGACGAGGCCGCCTACATCGACGGGGCGTCGCCGTGGCGGGTGTACTGGACGATCGTCATGCCGCTGTCCAAGCCGGCGATCATCGTGGTCACCATCTTCACCTTCATCGGCACGTGGAACGACTTCCTCGGCCCGCTGCTCTACCTGCAGGACGAGGAGAAGTACACGCTCTCGCTCGGGCTGGCCTCGTTCCAGAGCGTCTTCATCACGCAGTGGGGCTACCTGATGGCGGCCTCGGCGGCCGTCATCGTGCCGATCGTGGCGCTGTTCTTCTTCCTCCAGCGCTACTTCATCGAGGGAGTCACACTCACCGGCATCAAGAACTGAGAGGTGGCACACCATGAAGCGATTAACCGTCGCGCTCCTGTTGCTGAGCTCCTTGTTCGTCGGAGTGCAGCCCGCGCACGCCCTGTCGGCGGCCCAGGTCGTCGACATGTTCGGCAGGACCGTCAACACCTACGGCGTCAAGCTCGTCGACTGGGAGGGCTACCTGGCCAACCCGTACATCCAGCTGACCGTCAAACCCCCGCAGGACGCCCAGTTCCCCGTCACGATCGACCTCAAGGCCGAGGGCACCTCCCGGCTGATGATGGACCTGCCCAGCCAGCTGACCGCGACGGGCGCCACCAAGACGCTGACGTTCGCGAACGCGTCGGAGCAGAAGACGTTCAAGCTGGAGATCGCCTCCAAGCGCGGCGCGGGCCAGGACGAGCTGCACACGCTGCGGCTGGCGATCAGGGACGGGAGCGGCGCGACCCTCCAGCAGTCGATGCCGATCAGGGTCCAGCAGGACGAGAAGACCGCCCTGCAGCCGACGATCCCCATCACCTTCGACTACCGCTATGACACGATCACCGGCTACTTCAACGCCCCGGCCTTCAGGACCACCGCCGAGGAGGCCGTCAAGGACTGGTTCAGGTTCTTCGACGTGGCACCCTTCGACACGGTGGCGGCCGGGACGGAGAACAACCACCTGCCGGGCAACGACTGGCAGAACGAGATCACGGTCACCAACAACGCGGCCTACAACGGCATGTACGTCTTCTTCAGGGGCATCCAGTCGCCCTACTCGACCGGCTACCCCGCCGCGAACGGCAAGTACTCCACCCGGAACGGCCAGCAGGTCGCGGGCCCGATGCACCGGTCCACCGCGATGATCTTCGAGTACGACGAGGCGAACAAGCAGCTCTTCACCTCCCTGGCCGACGAGGACTGGTACAAGACGGACATCGCCGGCTCGGTGCTCGACGTGCACGGCCTGGTCATGCACGAGTACGGCCACGCGGTCGCCTACCACAGCGACTGGGCCGGGATGCGCTCCTACGTGGCCGGCGGCGGCAACGACCCCGACGTCGTCGCCTATCAGGGCCGCGCCGTGCCGCTGGACAGCAGCTACCACATCCCCGGCGACCAGCCCAACTGGGACCGGCTCAGCGGGCAGAGCGGCGGCTGGACGCACCTGTTCCCGACCCGCAGGTGGATGCTGACCAAGCTCGCCCTGCTGGTGGCCGAGAACGCGGGCTGGAAGCTCAACCGCAACCTCACCCCGTTCCTGGCGCCGTCCATCGTCACCACCTCGCTGCCCCAGGCCACGCCGGGCACCGCCTACCAGCAGACGCTGTCGGCCAAGGGCGGCGTGCCCTTCTACGACTGGCAGGTGACCAGCGGCTCGCTGCCCGCCGGGCTCAGCCTCGACCGGTTCACCGGCACGATCAGCGGCACGCCGACCACGGCCGGGACCTCGACGTTCACCGTGCAGTTGCGTGACTACGACAGCCGGAGCACGCCGGTGACCAGGTCGTTCCAGCTCCAGGTCGGCGGCACCACCACCCCGACGAACCTGGCCAGGACCGCGACGCCGTCCGCGTCGTACACCTCGCCGTGGGAGAGTGTCGCGGCGATCAACGACGGCATCGACCCGCCCAGCTCGAACGACACCGTCAACCGCCGCTGGGGCACCTGGCCCAACACCGGCGCGCAGTGGGCCGAGCTGACCTGGCCGGCCGCGCAGACGATCCGCTCGGCGGACGTGTACTTCTTCGACGACAACGACGGCGTGCGCCTGCCCGCCTCCTGGAAGCTCCAGTACTGGAACGGCACCGCGTACGTGGACATCCCCGGCACGTACCCCACGGCGCTCAACGCCTACAACCACGTGAACTTCGGACCGGTCTCCACCACGCGGCTGCGCGTGGCCCTGCAGAGCGGACAAGCGTCCGTCGGACTCCTGGAAGTGAAGGCTTTCGCTTGAGGAAGATCATCATCACCACCGTCCTGGCCGGGCTGGCGGGCGCGCTTTCCGTGCCCTCCCCCGGCCTGGCGGCCCGCCAGGCCGCCCCCGCGCTGGACGTGTTCGACATCTTCTACCGCAACGTCAAGGACTACGGCGTCAAGCTCGTGGACTGGCAGGGCTACCTGGCCAATCCGTACGTCGAGCTGACGGTCAGGGCGCCCAAGACGCCCGGCATCGCCTACCCGCTGACCGTGGACCTGAAGGCCGAAGGCACCTCCAGGCTGATGCTCAACATGCCGAGCGAGCTGACGGCGACCGGCGCGACCAAGACCTTCACCCTCACGGGCCCGGCCGACCGCGAGGTCGTCCGGCTGGCCATCCACTCCAAGCAGGGCCCCGGCCAGGACGAACGCCACAAGTGGGTGATGCGGACGACCGACGCGACCGGCGCCACGATCACCCAGAGCATGCCGATCATGGTCCAGCAGGACGAGAAGAAGAAGCTCGAGCCGACGATCCCCATCGACTTCGACTACCGCTACGACACGATCACCCGCTACTTCTCCGACCCGGGCGTGCGCACGGCCGCGGAGACGGCGGTCCGGAACTGGTTCGCCTTCTTCGACCTCAAGCCGTTCGACACGGTGCCCGCCGGTGACGAGGTCAACAAGCTGCCGGGCGACGACTGGCAGAACGAGGTCGAGGCCACCAACGCCAAGCCGTACAAGGGCATGTACGTCTTCTTCCGTGGCATCCAGACGCCGTACTCGACCGGCTACCCGACGATCAACGGCAAGTTCCACACCCAGAACGGCAAGCCCACCCCCTACCACCGCTCGACCAGCATGATCCTGGAGTACGACGAGCAGCTCATGAAGCTGGTCAGCTCGCTGGCCGACGAGGACTGGTACAAGACCGACCTCGGCCAGGTCATCGACGTGCACGGCCTGGTCATGCACGAGTACGGCCACGCGGTCGCCTTCCACAGCGACTGGGAGGGGATGGCGAAGTACGTCGAGAGCAAGGGCAGGGACGACCAGGAGGTCATCGACTACCAGGGCTACCCCGTCCCGCTCGACACCAGCTATCACGTGCCCGGTGACGAGCCGTACTGGGACCGGCTGAGCGGCCAGAGCGGCGGCTGGCGGCACGTCTTCCCGACCAGGCAGTGGGAGCTGACCAAGCTGACGCTGCTGATCGCGGAGAACGCCGGCTGGAAGCTGAACAGGAAGCTGACCCCGTTCCTGGCGCCCTCGATCGAGACCGCCTCGGTCAAGGCGGGCAAGGCGGGCGCGGCCTACGACCAGCGGCTCCAGGCCAAGGGCGGCGTGCCGTTCTACGACTGGCAGGTCACCGGCGGCGCGCTGCCCGAGGGGCTGACGCTCGACCGGTTCACCGGCGCGATCACCGGCAAGCCCGTCAAGGCGGGAACGTCGGCCTTCACCGTCCAGCTCAGGGACTACGACAAGCTGAGCACGCCGGTCACCCGCGAGTACTCGCTCAGCGTCAGCGCCTGAGAAGCGCGGTGGCCCCAGTGGCCGCCGCCCCTCCTTGGTCCTACAGCCCGTAGCGGCTCTTCAGGTGCCGCCACCAGTCGCGGAGCATCCACGCGTCGAACTCGGTGATCGAAGTGGCGCTGCCGCTTTCATCTGAATTGTGGCGCGGAGACTCGGCCTTTCAGGGCCGGGAGGAAGCGTCACGCCTCCTTTCGAAAACAGTATGGAAAGACTCGGTCACATTCGGTAATGTGTGCGGTGGGTGAGAGCAATGTGACAGGAGGTGCGCAATGGCGATCCGCCGCTCCGCCACCAAACGCCACGGCCTGCCCACCGTCGTGCAACTGCGGCTCACACCCACCCTGGCTCAGGCCGAGGCGCTGGCTGCGGCGGTGCTGCTGCTGTGCAATCAGGCGGCCACTGTCGTGTCCCGGCTGGCCTGGCAGCACCGCACCTTCGCCGTGGTGGAGTTGCACCGGCTGGCCTACTACGAGGTGCGGGCGCAGGTGGCCGGGCTCGGCGCGCAAGCGGCGGTGCGGGCGATCGCCCGGGTCGCCGGCGCGTACACCAACCGGCGCGCCACCAAGAAACGCGCCCACATCTTCCGGCCGCACGGCGCCGTCCCCTACGACGCCCGGCTGCTCAGCTGGAACCGTGACGCCCGCACGGTATCGCTGTGGACTCCCACCGGCCGCGTCACCGTCCCCTACACCGGCCGACCAGAAGATCTCAAGGCCGTGGATACGCTGCCGGTGGGAGAGGCCGACCTGATCTGCCGGCGCGGCGTGTGGCTGCTGCAGGTCGCCCTTACCCTGCCCGCACCGGCGGTGCGTGAGCCCGCAAACGGCTTCGTCGGGGTGGATCAAGGGGTGGCGAACCTGGCGGTCACCTGCGACGGCGCGGTGCTGCCCGGCCCCGCGCTGCCGGGGCCGATTGGTGGTAACGGCCACGTCCGCACCCTGCGGGAGCGACGGCACCGGCAACGCCGACGGTTGCAGAAGAAGGGAACGTCGGCGGCGCGGCGGGTACTGCGCCGCCTTGCCGGGCGTGAGCATCGGATGATGACCGACCTCAACCATCAGATCAGCACGTTTGTGGTGCGTGAAGCCGAACGCACCGGCCGCGGTGTCGCCCTGGAAGACCTCCAAGGCATCCGCGGGCGGGCAAGGGCTCACCGGCTCCAGCGGCGCACCCTGCACACCTGGTCCTTCGCCCAGCAGATCACCTTCACCCGCTACAAAGCCGCACGAGCCGGAGTCGCCTTCGTCCTGGTCGACCCCGCCTACACCTCGCAGGGGTGTCCGGAGTGCGGGAACGTGGCCAGGGCGAATCGGCCGGCGCGGGGCCGGTTCGTCTGCACCCGGTGCGGCCTCGCTGGGCACGCCGACCACATCGCGGCCCGCAACATCGCCACACGCGGCGTAGCGGGCTGGGCTGCTGTCAACCAGCCACACGCAACCGGCCTCCCCTCACCCAGACGGGACCGCGAGAGCAAACCACCGGCTTCAACCGGTGGTAGTTGACCAGGAAGCAGCACACCCCCATGGGAGTCCAGTCGTAGAAGTCATCCAGACCGAACCCTGCGTGGGAAGAAGCAGTTTCATCGCACCTCTGGTGAGGGGGTCATGCCTGAGCGGTCCACTCCAGGACGCCGGTCGAGAAGCCGCTCCTCGACGTGATGCTGAGCCGGAGCCTGGTCGTCGAGACCGCCGGGAACGTCGTGGTGTTGAAGGTGTTGGCCGCCACCCCGCAGGCCGACTGTCCCGGCACGTCCACGTACGCGCTGCCGTTCCAGTACTGGACCTTGCAGGAGGTCGGCAGGTCGATGCCCTGGTCGTCGTCGAACCAGTAGACCCCGACCCGGCCGACGGTCTGCGCGGACGGCCATTGGTATTCCAGCCACTCGGTGCCCTGGTGGTTCCAGTTGCCGTAGGCGCCGTGGCTGTGGTCGGCCGAGTTCGCCGGGGTGAAGCCGTCCTTGATCGCGCCGAGGGTCTCCCACGGCGAGACGTACGAGGTGGACGCCGTCGCGCTCAGCGCCAGGTTCGAGCTGGTGGGACCGGTCGTCTGCACGACCTTCTGCATGGTGCCGTCGGCGTTCCAGTAGAGCTTGTCCAGGGTGACGGAACGGCGGAAGTTGCCACCGCCGGGGCTGTTGGCGTTGTGGTAGACCATGTACCACTGGCCCTTGAACTCGATGATCGCCGGGTGGTTGGTGGTCGAGGTGACCTGGTCGAGCACCACGCCCCGGTGGGTCCACGGCCCCAGCGGGTTGCTCGCGGTGGCGTAGCGGATGCATGCGTAGCCGGGCGCGGAGCAGGCCGAGTCGTTGGCGGAGTAGGCGAGATAGTAGGTGCCGTTGCGCTTGAACATCCAGGGGGCCTCCCAGAAGTTCGACACGCCGCTCGGGGTGACCACCCCTCCGTCGAGGTTGATCATGTCGGGCTTGAGCTTGGCGGCGCGCAGGCCGTAGTAGGAGCCCCAGTAGATGTAGGCCTGGCCGTCGTCGTCGGTGAAGACGGTCGGGTCGATGTTGAGCGGGGAGGAGTTCGGGGTGCTGTCGCTGATCAGCGGGCCGCCCTTGGCGTCGTGGAAGGGGCCGAGCGGGCTGTCGCCGACCGCCACGCCGATGTCCATCCAGCCGGCGCCGTTTCCGTTGACGGGGGCGTACCAGTAGTACTTGCCGTTGCGCGGCTCGACCTCGCCCGCCCACGCGTCGGCGCCCGCCCACGGGAAATCTGAAAGTTTCAGCTTCGCGCCCTGGTCCGTCCAGGCCGTCGCGTCGCCGGAGGTGAACACGTGCCAGTCGCGCATGACGAAGTTCGTGCCACCGGCGGGGGCCTCGTCGTGGCCCGTGTAGAGGTACATCGTGTCGCCGACCACCAGGGCGGCCGGGTCGGCGGTGTAGATCGAGGTGGTGATCGGCGCGGCGGCGGGCGCCGGAGCTGCGGTGATGAGGACCAGCCCGGCGGCGGCCGCGGCGAGGGTCACGGCTCTCAGGCGTAACATGGCAACGAACTCCCTATTAGAGCTAGCGGTAGCTTGGTTAGCGCTAACATTTTGACTGCCGGATATGCGGCGGTGTCGGGGCGTGTTGAGTGTTAGCGATACCACAAAGATCGTCAAGGCCTAATGTTTGCGCTCGATGCTCTTGCGGCTAAGCGATAGGTTGCTATCGTTTCTTGTCAGGGCACTTCATGACGACTGGTCATTCCTGGGGGTTGTATGAGCGACATCTCGACGCTGCCTCTGTACATGCGGCGAGCGCAGTTCGATCCCGTTCCCGAGCTGGCGGAGGTGCGGGAGAAGGAAGGGATCACCCGCGTCACCACCTCCTTCGGCATCGAAGCCTGGATGGTGACCCGCTACGCCGACTCGCGTGCGGTACTGGGCGACGCCGAGCGGTTCAGCAGCGCCCGTCAGACCTTCTTCCAGCCGCCCGGCGCGTCGGAGGAGGAGATCGCCGCGCTCCGCGCCGGCAACCTGCTCGCCTTCGACCCGCCCGAGCACACCCGGCTGCGCCGGTTCCTGACGCCGGAGTTCACCATCCGGCGGATGCGGCGGCTGGAACCGCGGATCAAGGACATCGTCGAGCAGCACCTCGACGCCATGGAACAGGCCGGCTCGCCCGTCGACCTGGTGCAGTCGTTCGCGCTGCCGATCCCGTCGCTGGTGATCTGCGAGCTGCTGGGCGTGCCGTACGAGGACCGCGCGGACTTCCAGCGCAGGACCGGCCGGCTGCTCGACGTGTCGCTGCCCATGGAGGAGCGTTTCAAGCTGCAGCTGGAGTCGCGCGCGTACATGACCGAGCTGGTCACCCGCATCCAGGCCGACCCCGGCGAGGAACTGCTGGGCATGCTGGTGCGCGAGCACGGCGACGACCTGACGACGAACGAGCTGATCGGCATCGGCAACCTCCTCCTGATCGCCGGGCACGAGACCACCTCCAACATGCTCGGCCTGGGCACGCTGGCCCTGCTCCGGCAGCCGGACCAGCTCGACCTGCTCCTGAAGGAGCCCGAGCGGATCGACGCCGCCGTGGAGGAGCTGATGCGCTGGCTCAGCATCCTGCACGCCAGCCTCGCCCGGGTGTGCACCACGGAGACCGAGATAGCCGGTCAGACGATCAAGCCCGGCGAGGTGGTGGTCTGCTCGCTGCCCCTCGCCAACCGCGACCCGGCCTTCATGGAGGAGGCCGAGGGGCTGGACATCACCCGCGGCGCGCCCGGCCACCTCGCCTTCGGCCACGGCGTGCATCACTGCCTGGGCGCGCCGCTGGCCCGGATGGAGATGCGGATCGCCTTCCCCGCCCTGTTCCAGCGCTTCCCCACGCTGCGTGCCGTCACGCCCGTCGCGGACTTCCGCTCCTTCCACCTCGTGTACGGCGTGGCGTCACTCGAGGTGGCCTGGTAACGCTGCCATGGAGTGACCGCGTGGATGCTGCTAGCGTTCGGCGTGTGCCAGAGCAGCGACGTCGTGCGGACGCACTGCGTAACTCCGACAGGATCGTCAGGGCGGCGATCACGGCCCTGCACGAGTCGGGCACGGCCGTCCCGCTGGAGGAGATCGCCCGCCGCGCCGGGGTCGGCATCGCCACCGTCTACCGGCGCTTCGGCGACCGCGACGGCGTGATCAGGGCGTCCTTCGAGACCTACTTCGCCGAGGAGATCGAGCCGGTCGTCCAGGCCGCCCGCGTGGCCGCCGACCCCAGACAGGGGCTGGCCGACGCGCTGGCGGCCACGGTCGGCACGCTGGCCGGCCACCGGTCGCTCCTGTCCGCGGCGAAGGAGGCCGGGGCGTTCACGATCGGTATCGCCGAGCGGTTCATGGGACCGCTCGGCGATGTGCTGGCCACCGCGCGGGAGCGCGGGCTGGTCCGCGACGATCTGCAGGTCCGCGACCTGGCCGCGATCGTGGTGATGGTGATGGCGACGACCGTCCACCGAGGGGCCGACGACGGCGCCGACCAGCAGCGCTACCTGGCGCTGCTCCTCGACGGCACCCGCCCGTCGGACGTGCCGCTCCCCCACCCCTCCGCCGTCTCCCTGTTTCCCCCCGAGGCGTTTCCCTCCGAGACGTTTTCCCCCGAGACGACGGACCGCTGCCCGGCGAAGGGCGCCACGCGGCACCGCCGCGCCTGAGCCGATGCTCAGGTGCTCGCCCGTACGGTCAGGCGCGGGACCAGCAGGGTCGCGGCCGGCACCGTGCGGCCCGCCAGTTTCTCCATCAGCAGCCCGACCGCCTCCCTGCCGACCTCCTCGGCCGGGATCAGCACCGAGGTGAGCCGGGCGGGCTCGGCGATGTCGTCGGGGCAGATCGCCACCACCGCGAGGTCCTGCGGCACCTTGCGCCCCAGTTGCCGCAGCGAGCTCAGCACGTGGTTGACGGCCGCCTCGTTGTGCACGACCAGCCCCGACAGGCCGGGCCGGGCCGCCAGCAGTCCGCTCACGGTGGCGTGCACCTCCTCGAAGGTCTCCTCGCACGGCAGCGCCGTGCCGTCGAGCCCGTGCTCGGCCAGGGCGGCGGTGAAGCCTTCGAGCGTGCGGCGGGCGAACCCGGTCCCCCGCTCGTAGACCACCGACGGCGCGCCGAGCAGGGCCACCTCGTGGTGCCCGCGCTCGGCCAGGTGCGCCACGCACAGCTCCCCGGCGGCGGCGAAGTCGAGGTCCACGCAGGTCACCCCGGCGGAGTCGGCGGGGAAGCCGATCAGCACGCTGGGCTCGGCGAGCCGGCGCAGCAGCGGCACCCTGGGGTCGTCGAGTTCGACGTCCATCAGCACCAGGCCGTCGACCAGCGCGCTGGCCGCGGCCCTGCGCAGCCCGTCGAGGCCCTCGTCGGCGGTCAGGAGCAGCACGTCGTGGTCGAAGTGGCGAGCCGCGGTGACCACCGAGGTAGCGAAGCGCATCAGCACCGGCACGTGCATCCCGGCCCGCAGCGGCAGCACCAGCGCGATCACGTTGGCCCGCTTGCTGGCCAGCGCCCTGGCGCCGGCGTGGGGGTGGTAGCCGAGGGTCCGCACGCTGTCGAGCACCCGCCGCCGGGTGCCCGCCGAGATCGCCCGCTTGCCGCTGAGCACGTAGGACACCGTGCTCACCGCGACGCCCGCGTGCCGGGCGACCTCGACGATGGTGACCGCCCTGCCGGTCGCGTGCCCGCCCTCGCCGGGCCCACCTGCCGAGCCGTCCGCCCCGTGACCGCCTGGCACGTGGCCGTCCGCCCCGTGACCTGGCACGTGGCCGTCCGCCGGGTGACCGTCCGTCATGTAGCCGCCCGTCCGGTGCCGGCGCGGCCTCTGCCCATGCGCCCCCTGCCTGCTCGTCCCCGGTCGGCGCGTGCGGCGCCGGTCGTTCTGAGGCCCGCCCGTCCGGTGCCGGTCAGCTCCAGACGGCCCAGCGTGATGCCCACGTTCTCGAACACGACATAAAGATCGTGCACCCCCGAGGCTTCCGCAAGCTCGGCCGAGGTGGCCGCCGGCGCGTAGCGCCCGGCCGGGGGCACCGGGATCGCGCCCAGCGTGGGGCCGTGCAGGAGGTCGTCCAGCCGGAGCGTGACGACGCCGCCCTCGGTGCTCGCGGCCTCGATCAGGCACGCGGCGGCCCCGGTGAGCTCGACGTCGCGGAACAGGATCCACGCCCCCTCGGCCTCGGACCGCACGGCGTCGCCCGCCACCTTGGCCGCGTCGACGAAGGCGACCGCGTCGTAGGCGTCGTGGTCCGCCGCGGGCAGAGCGCCCCTCCTGGGCGGGATGGTCTCGCCCTCGACGTGGAAGGCCGCGCTCAGCCGCAGGTCGGTCGCGCTGCGGCCGACCATGAGCTGGTGCGGCGCGTCCTCGACGGCGAACCTGCCGCGGGTGACGTCCCAGAAGGCCAGGTCCCGTACGGGGAAGGTGAGCGTGACGGTACGGCTCTCACCGGCCGCCAGGCGGGCCCGCTCGAAGCCCCGCAGCCGGCGCAGCGGCTGCTTGACCCGGGAGCGCCGCTGATGCGTGTAGAACTGCACGACCTCGGAGCCGGGGCGCGAGCCGGTGTTCGTGACCGTGACCGTGGCGGTGACGCTCTCGCCGTCGACGGCGACGGTCAGGCCGGAGTAGTCGAACGTCGTGTAGCTGAGGCCGTGGCCGAACGGGTACAGCGGGGTGCCCCGGTAATAGAGATAGGTGGCGTCCGTGGCGATGACGTCGTAGTCGAGCAGGTCGGGCAGCTCGCTGGCCGAGCGGTACCAGGTCTGGGTGAGCCGCCCTTCCGGGTCGGCGTCGCCGAACAGCACGTCGGCCAGCGCGTGGCCGTACTCCTGGCCGCCGTGGGCGGACCACAGCACCGCGGGCACGTCCGGGTCCGTCCAGGTGACGGGGTAGCCACTGGTGATCACCATGACCGTGCGCGGGTTGGCCGCCCGTACCGCCCGGACGACCGCGTCCTGGGCCGGGGCCAGGGCCAGGTCCGCACGGTCCTCGGTCTCGCGGCCGTTGACCAGCGGGTGGTCCCCCACCACCACGACCGCCACGTCCACGGTGGCCGCCAGCCGGGCGGCCGCCGCGGCGCCGCTCTCGACGACGTCCACGGTCAGCCAGGTGGCGGCGTCGGCGTCGTCCACCAGCCGGAAGACCCCGTCGGAGGCCAGGCCGATATAGCGGCCCGTGGAGATGTGGCGCAGGACGACGGCGCCGCGGGTGCGCTGTTCCAGCCGGAACGTCTGGCGCACCTCCCAGCCGTTGGGGCCCGGCTGGTCGTTGACCAGCACGCCGTCGTCGTCCACGGACAGGAAGCGGCCGGTCGCGACCGCGCGGAACGCGAAGGACCCGCCGCCCCAGTCGAACAGGTCGAACCGGCCGCCCGGCGTGCCGATGCCCAGGGGGCCGCCGTCGAGGCCGGCCACCACCGGGCCCGCGTCGGCGGTGAGTGTGACGCGGTCGACGGCCTCGCAGAAGATCGTCTCGCCGCGTTCGGCCAGACCGGCGCGGGCGGTCACCTCGTACGGCAGCGTGCCGCTGTACCAGTCCTCCATCAGGGTGTCGCCGAGCTGGCCGATCACCGCGATCCGGGCCGGGGTCCCCAGGGGCAGCAGGCCGTCGTTCTTCAGGAGCACGATCGAGCCGCGGGCCGCCCGCCGGGCCAGAGCCTGGTGTTCGGGGCAGTTGACGACCGCCTCGGTGATGTCGTCGTACGGCGTGGCGGGGTCGAACTCGCCGAGCCGGAAGCGGATCGACAGCGTGTGCCGCACGGCGGTGTCGATGTCGGCCTCGGTCAGCAGGCCGCGCTCCAGCGCCGCGCGCAGGTGGCCGAGGGTGGCCTCGGCGCGGTCGTCGTCCTGGGTGAAGCTGTCGAGCCCGGCCCGTACGGCATGCGCGTACGCCTCGGCGGGGTCGTCGTAGTAGCCCTGCAGCCCGGTGAGGTTGCCGGGGGCGTAGGCGTCGCTGACCACGAGCAGGTCGTCCGGCGCCCAGGCCCGCAGCACCTGCTCGATCAGCGGGCTGAGGTGCGCCGGGCGGCCGTTGACCAGGTTGTAGGAGGGCATGATCGCGACGGCGGCACCGCTCTCCAGGGCCGGCCGGTAGGCGGGCAGCTCGTACTCGTGCAGCACCCGCGGCGGCAGGTTGCTGGAGGTGACGCAGCGGTAGGTCTCGTTGTTGTAGCCGAGGAAGTGCTTGAGGGTGGGCGCGGTCCGCATCACGGGAGCGCTCCCACGCAGTCCGTGCGCGTAGGCCGTGGCCATGACCCCGGTCAGCAGCGGATCTTCGGAGTAGCCCTCCTCGTTGCGGCCCCAGCGGGGATCGCGCAGCAGGTTGACCACGGGGGCCCACACATTGCGCCCGGCGCCCGACGGGTCCTTGTGGTGGAAGGCCAGGACCTCCTCGCCCGCGGCCTCCCCCACCCTGCGCACCAGCTCCGGGTCCCAGGTCGAGGCCAGCCCCACGGCCTGCGGGAACACCGTCGCCGGACCCAGCCAGGCCAGGCCGTGCAGGGCCTCGGTGCCGGTGCGGAAGGCGCCCACGCCGAGCCGTTCGACCGGCGCCTGGTACTGGTGGAGCAGTCCGAGCTTCTCGGTCACGGTCAGCCGGGCCTGCAGATCGGCGATCCGCTCGGCGAGGGGGAGGTCCGGGTCGCGGAACGGTTCGTTCATGGAGCCATCCTCTGAGAGCGTCGAAACGCTTCGACTAGCGGGCGGGAGCGCGCCTCTGTCGAAGCGCTTCGATAGCCGGTCCAGAAAAACCCCGCCCGGTTACACGAGTGTTTCGGAACGGAGTTCTTCTGAAGGGTGCACGCGTCCGCGAGCGGGGTCAAGAGATTCGCGGCAATCTTCCTGAATCGACGGAGTCGAGCACCCGGGCCGCCCCGCCGAGCGCGGCCGCGTCATAGCCGAGGGACGACATCACCACCTGGCAGCCACCGGCCTCCGGTGCGATCGTGCGCTCGCGTACCTCGGTCTGGACCGCGGGCAGCAGCCAGGGCGCCAGCGGCACGTAGTAGCCCCCGAGGATCACCACCTGGGGGTTGAGCAGGTTGGCCAGGATGGCCACCCCGCGGCCGAGGTCGCGGCCCACGTCGGCGAGCAGGGCGAGGGTGCGGGCGTCGCCCGCGCGGGCCCGCCGGACGACCTCCTCGATCTCCAGCTCCACCTCGACCGGCGAGGGCGAGGCGTGCTCCAGCACCGCGCCGATGCCGGCCACCGCTTCGAGGCAGCCGATCCGGCCGCAGCGGCACTCCGGGCCCTGCGGGTCGATCTGGATGTGGCCGATCTCGCCGCTGTAGCCGCGACCGCCGCGCCGCAGCCGCCCGTCGAGGATGACCCCGGCGCCCACGCCCATCTCACCGGTGAGGTAGACCAGGTCGGAGACCGCCCCATGGGGGCCGAACCGGTGCTCGGCCAGGGCGCCGAGGTTGGCGTCGTTGTCGGCCTGGATGGGGAAGCCGGGATCGCGCAGCGCCTTGGCGAGGTCGCCGCTCACGTCGGTGTCGAGCCAGCCGAGGTTGGGCGCCACCCGTACGACGCCCTGTCCGTCGACCAGGCCGGGCACGGCCACGGTCAGGCCGAGGATCTGCTTGTCCTCCTTGGCCATGCGGTTGACCACCCGCCGGACGATCGCGGCGACGGCGGCCACGGAGCCGGGGAAGGCGCGCCGCCAGGACAGCAGCCGCTCCCCCGCCAGGTCGACGGCGACGGCCGTCACGTAGTCGACGTTGATCTCCAGCCCGATCGCCGCGTACGGCGAGCCGTCCAGCACCAGCATCGTGGCCGGCCTCCCCACCCGGTTCTCGGTCAGGCCGGTCTCCCGGACGAGCCGGCGGTCGATCAGGTCGGCCACCAGGCTCGACACGGTCGCCTTGTTCAGGCCGGTGGAGGCCGCGATGTCGGCCCGGGAGCAGGGCGCGTGCTCGCGGACGAAGCGCAGCACGACGGCCAGGTTGGTGGCCCGCACATCGGCGAAGTCGGCCGGCTGCGGGTCGGTCGATGAGGTGATCACAGTCAGTCCCGTCCGTCAGGCCGTCGCGGGCGGTCATGCCGCGCTACCAGTGTGCGCCGTTCCCGGGTGTTCCCACGCCATCGGCGAGAGCCGGGCGGGCCCTCGTGGGCGGCGGCAGCTCCCCGGAGGGAGCCGGCAGGGAATCTCATCTCACTCCCGACATCAATCTGTGACCGGCGGCACACCTTGTGGTGAGCGTGGCCTCGGGTTTAGTTTGTTTGGTCATTAGACGAACTAATTCTAGCCCGTAGGCATCCGGTTCCGACACCCCTCATCCTGCTCCGACGAACGAAGGGAGCCGTCATGACACCGTCGATGACTCGCCGTGGATTTCTCGGCCTGGCCGGTCTCACCACACTCGCCGCCTGCTCCGCCCCGACCGGGACCAGGCCCGGCTCGAGCGGCGCGACCGCGGCGGCCGCCGACAAGCTGACCAAACTGGCGCCGGCCTACATCGAGTTCGCCGGTGTCAAGCCCGACCTGGCCGGTACGGTCTCCAACCTGCCGGGTGTGCCCGGCATCGCCGGCGGCTTCACCACCTACCCGGCCAGCCCCACCGCGGCGCTCACCCAGAAGGCGGGCAAGGGCGGCAGCTACAAGGCGATGACCCCGCTGTGGGGGCCGCCGCCGCCCGGACTGGCGAGCAACTCCTACTTCCAGGCGGTCAACGCCGACATCGGCGCGACGCTCGAGTTCCAGATCGCCGACGGCAACACCTACGCCGACAAGGCGATCGCCCGGCTGGCCTCCGGCGACCTGCCGGACATCTTCGCCCTCCCGAACTGGGACATCGACAAGATGGCGGACTTCAACACCGCCGTGGACAAGGCGTTCGAGGACCTCACCCCCTACCTGCAGGGCGACAAGATCAAGCCGTACCCGCTGCTGGCCAATCTGCCGACCGCCTCATGGGAGTGGTCGGTGTGGAACGGCAAGCTGATGGCGGTCCCCTACCCCACCGAGCCCTTCCCGTACGGCCTGCTCTACCGCAAGGACCTGTTCGAGAAGAACGGCTGGAACCAGAACCCCAAGACCGCCGACGAGCTCTACCAGCTCGGCAAGACGATCACCGACCCGAAGGCCAAGCGCTGGGCGTTCGGCGACATCCACGAGATGGCCTGGCCCATCTTCGGGGTCCCGCAGGAGTGGCGCTACGCGGGCGGCAAGCTGGTGAACAAGTACGAGACGCCGGAGTTCGAGGAGATGCTGGCGTGGATGCGCAAGCTCTTCGCCGAGGGGCTCATCCATCCGAACGTCGCCAGCAGCAAGGGCGCCAACGAGAAGGACCTGATCGGCGCGGGCCAGATCACGGTCTACCGGGACGGCGTCGGCGCCTGGAAGGAACTGCTCCAGCAGCACACCGCCAAGAACCCCGACTTCGCGCTGGGCGTCCTCCCGCTGTTCGCGCATGACGGCGGCACGCCGATCATGTACCACAACAACGCGGCGGGCATGTTCACCTTCATCAAGAAGGGGCTGCCGAAGGAGAAGGTGGAGGAGATCCTGTCCATCTTCAACTGGTGCGCCGCGCCGTACGGGACCAAGGAGTACGAGCTCTCCAACTTCGGGATCAAGGACAAGCACTTCACCCTGGACGCCAAGGGCATCCCGCAGAGCACGGACCTGGGCCGCAAGGAGGTCGCCTACACCTACGGCTTCCTGGGCGGCCGCCCCCTCTACGTGGACTGGCCCTTCCCCGAGGCGGCCAAGGCCAACATCGAGTGGCAGAACGCCTCCTTCAAGTACATCGAGAAGACGCCGTTCGACGGGATCAGGATCCAGCGGCCCGCCAAGTACGCGGGTCTGCAGGTGCCGACCGAGGACAAGTTCACCGACATCATGCGTGGCCGCCGGCCGGTCAGCGACGCCAAGCAGATCGCGGCGGAGTGGCGGCGCGACGGCGGCGACGAGGCGCGCGAGTTCTACATGAAGGTCCTGCGGGACAATGGCCGCGCCTGACCACGTCGCGGTCGAGCGTTCCCCGGCCGGAACTCCGGCTTCACCCGGCCGCCCGCGCACCACCCGGACAAGGGCTCAGCAGCGGGCCAAGCACGGCTCGCTGCGGACCCGGTTCCGGCGCGACTGGCAGCTGCTGCTCATGACCGTGCCGGCGATCGGGCTGCTACTGCTGTTCCACTACGTGCCGCTGCTCGGCAACGTGATCGCCTTCCAGGACTACTCCCCCTACGTCGGCATCAAGGACAGCCCGTGGGTGGGGATGTCGAACTTCCAGTGGCTGATGTTCGACGAGAGCTTCTGGGACGCGACGATCAACACGCTGTCGATCACCACGTTCCAGCTCATCTTCTACTTCCCGCTGCCGATCCTGCTGGCCATCCTGCTCGACAGCGTCGTACGTCCCCGCCTGCGGCTGTTCATCCAGGGCATCGTGTACATGCCGCACTTCTTCTCGTGGGTCCTGGTCGTCACCCTGTTCCAGCAGATGTTCGGCGGCGCGGGGCTGCTCGCGCAGATCCTGCGCGACCACGGCTTCTCGGGCCTGGACATCATGACAAATCCGGACACGTTTATGCTGCTGGTCACCGCTGAGACGGTCTGGAAGGACGCGGGCTGGGGGACGATCATCTTCCTGGCGGCGCTGGCGGCCATCAACCCCCACCTCTACGAGGCCGCCGCCGTGGACGGCGCCTCCCGCTGGCGGCGGCTGTGGCACATCACGCTGCCCGGCCTGCGCCCGGTGTTCGTGCTGCTGCTGATCCTGCGGCTGGGCGACGCGCTCAACGTCGGCTTCGAGCAGTTCTTCCTGCAGCGCGACGCCGTCGGCCGGGACGCCGCCGAGGTGCTCGACACGTTCATGTACTGGCGCACACTGCTGACCGGCGAGTGGAGCTACGGCGCCGCGGCCGGCCTGGTCAAGGGCGTGGCCGGGCTGATCCTGATCCTCATAGCCAACAAGGTCGCCCATCGGTTCGGCGAGCAGGGAATCTACAAACGATCATGACTATGCCTGCCTGGGCCGAGCGGCCCACCCGGTTCGGCGCGAGTGTCAAGGGGCTGGTGCTGGCCCTCATCGTGGCCGCCGTGCTGTTCCCGATCTACATGGTCGTGCTGACCAGCCTGTCCACGCAGGAGACGGTGTCGAAGGCGGGTGGCCTGGTCACCGTGCCGGGCGAGCTGTCCTTCGCCGCCTACGAGCAGCTGTTCGCGGGCGGGGTGGTGACCCGGTCGATCGCGGTGAGCCTCGGGGTGACCGTCGTCGGGACCCTGCTCAGCCTGTCGGTCACGGTCCTGGCGGCCTACGGGCTGTCGCGGCCCGGTTCGCTGCTGCACCGGCCGATGCTGTTCCTCGTGCTGCTGACCTTCCTGTTCGGGCCCGGCATGATCCCGAGCTACCTGCTGGTCAGCTCGCTGGGGCTGATCGACTCGTACTGGGCGCTGATCCTGCCGACCGCCGTCACCGCGTTCAACCTGGTCGTCATGCGGGCCTTCTTCATGAACATCCCGGAGGAGGTCACCGACAGCGCGCGGATCGACGGGGCGAGCGAGTTCCGCATCCTGTGGCGGATCGTGCTGCCCATGTCCAAGGGCGTCACGGCGGTGATCGGGCTGTTCTACGCGGTCGGCTACTGGAACGCCTTCTTCAACGCGACCCTCTACCTCAACGACAACACCAAATGGCCGCTGCAGGTGGTGCTGCGGCAGTTCGTCCTGCAGGGGCAGTCGATGTTCGTCGGCCAGACGGGTGACACCGCCGTCGGGGGGCACGCGCTGCCGCCGAGCCTGGCCATCCAGATGGCCATCGTGACGCTGGCGCTGATCCCGGTGCTGGTGATCTACCCGTTCGTGCAGAAGCACTTCACCAAGGGCGTCATCATCGGGGCCGTCAAGGGCTGACCGAGGGAGGGGCGCCGGGGACGGGCCCCTCCCTCTTCGTGTTGTCAGGCGGGCGTGCAGGTGACTGTGGTGGGTGGGTTGTTGGCAGTGGTCCAGCTGCCGTTGAAGCCGAACGTCGTGCTGGCACCGGAGTCCAGCGCGCCGTTGTAGCCGGCGTTGACGACCTTGACGGCGGCGCCGGTCTGGGTGTGGACGCCGTTCCAGAGCTGGGTGATCGTCTGGCCGCTGGGGAAGGTCCAGTTGACCGTCCAGCCGGTGATGGCGACCGTGCCGGAGTTCTTCACCGTCACCCCGGCCGAGAAGCCGCCCTGCCACTGGGTGCCCGGCGCGTAGGTCGCCGCGCACGCCTTGCCCGGAACCGGCGTCGGCGTGGGTGTCGGGGTGGGCGTGGGTGTCGGCGTCGGGGTGGGCGTCGGGGTCGGGGTGGGCGTCGGGGTCGGGGTGGGCATGGGGCCGGTGCGGTCGCCGTAGATGATGCCGCGGCCGTTGGTGCCGAAGTAGACGCGGCCGTAGATACGCGGGTCGCCGGTGAGCGCCTCGCCCATGTTGGCGTACTGGTGCTTGTCGTCGTTGATCCGCACCCACGAGGCGCCCGCGTCGTCGGAGCGGAACAGCCCGTGCACCCCGTCGACCAGGCCGACCAGATAGATCGACAGGTAGGAGGCGCCGGGTGCCGCCTTGCCGAAGCCGACGTTCTCGGCTGCGGTGACGTTGGCGAGCCTGGTGAAGGTGGCGCCGGAGTCGGTCGAGCGCCACAGGCCGTACGTGCCCGCCGGGTCGTACTTGCCGGTCGACGGGGAGCCGCCGGCCAGCCAGATGTGGCCCTCCTTGCCGGGTACGGCCTTGAACTTGACGGTGGCGGCGCCGGTGGGCAGACCGGTGGCGGCGGACTGGGTGAAGGCGGCGCCCGCGTTGGTGCTGACGTAGAACTTGCCGCCGGACCAGCCGTAGAACTTGTTCGGGTTGACCCGGTCGGAGCGCACCTGCGCGGCGGCCGGGATGCCGGTGGAGGCGGTCCACGAGCTGCCCGAGTCGGTCGAGCGGCTCACCGCGCCGCCGGTGGGCGACCACACCGTGGCGCCGGCGTTGGCCGAGATCGCGACGCTGCCGCCCTGGGTGACCCCACCCGGTTCGCTGCTGGCCTGCCACCAGTTGGCGCCACCGTTGGAGGAGAAGCCGAGGCGGGTCACCCCGGCCGTGTCGTTGTCACCGGCGCGGACCATGTTCGACGGGCTGAGCTCGGCGTAGTCCATGCTCCTGGTGGTGACGTGGTTGGGCTGGGTGTACATCATGGGCGGCACGGCGTCGAGGTTGCTGTGCACGAAGCCGCCGATGTCGCCGACCGCCGAGAGCAGCGGCGCCCCGGACGGCGGGCTGATCAGGTCGAGGACGGCGGTCTCCTCCAGCCCCTCGATGAACGGCTTGATGGTGATCTTGCCGCCGGCGACGTCCCACTGCTTAAGGTTGGTGGTGCCGTAGATGGTGGCGCCGGTGCCGTACAGCAGCCGGTTGGAGTCGAACGGGTCGATCTCCATCGCCTCGGTCATCCAGCCGAGCTTGGGGGTGATCTCGGGCGGCTGCGGGTTGCCCATGGCCAGCCACGGATGCGAGGAGACGTCCTGGGTGTAGCGGAAGGTCCGGTTGGGGTAGCCGTTCCAGTCCCAGATCCGCGTCCAGGTGGCGCCGCTGTCGGTGCTGCGGAACATGATGTTGTCCGGCCACCACGACACCTGGCTGGCGACCATGATGGTGCTCGGGTTCTGCCGGTCGATGGTCATGCCGCTGAAGCCGTAGTAGCGGTCGGCGTCGGGGGTCGGGGTGATCTCGGTCCAGGTGCCGGTGGCGGTGGCGTAGCGCCACACCTCGCCGTCCTCGCCCACGTACGGCCCGCCGGTGTTGCCGGTGGCCAGGTAGAGGTAGCCGTTGACGGCGTCGAGCACGCCCTTGTGCGGGATGTAGCCGGTCGGCTGTCCGGCCACCCGGCTCCAGGTGGCGCCGCCGTCGGTGGAGCGGTAGACGTTGTTGTCCTTGTCCGCTACCCCGGCGTAGATCGTCTTGGTGGCGGTGCCCGCCGAGCCGGTGCGCGGGTCGAAGGTGATCCAGGGGATGCCCTGGGTCATCGTGTTGTAGTTGTAGGTGGTGTCGTTCGGGTCCTGGGCGAAGTTGCCGACGTTCGGGAAGCTGGTGACCTTGGCCCAGGTGACGCCGTAGTCGGTGCTCTTCCACAGGCCGTTCTTGTTGGCGGTGCCGTAGAACAGGATGTTGTTCTTGTTCGGGTCGATGACCAGGCGCTCACCCATACCGCGGCCCGGCATGTTGCCGAAGCCCTTGAACGGCAGCTCGGTGGCGGCCCAGGTGGCGCCCCGGTCGGTGGAGCGCAGGATCGCGCCGTTGTTGGGGTCCCAGTCGTTGGTGTACATGCCGGTGGCGACGTAGACCCGGTTCGGGTCGACGGGGTCGGTGGCGACGCTGACGCCGCCGACCCAGTTCCACTTGTCCCAGCCGATCGAGTCGAGCAGCGGCACCCACTTGGTCTTGTCCCAGCGGTAGACGCCGCCGATGTCGGTCCTGGCGTAGATGAGGTCCTTTTCCTTCTGGTTGAAGATGATGCCGGGGACGAAGCCGCCGCCGCCGATCTTCACTCCCTTGAACGCGTACGGATCCGCGGCGACGGCGCCGACCGGCGCCATCCGCACGACCACCATCGTCACGACGACGGCGGCCATCGCGAGCAGGCTGAACAACCTTCTTCGCATGAGCGGTTTCCCTCTCCGGGGCGTGCGGGCCCCACAGCAGCAGATGACCGCCATGCACGACCGGGTACAGGACCCTGCCGTCGCCGTTCCAGCGCGCATGGTATCGAGGCCCCGAAACCTCACTCAGAGGCTCACACAGCCTCCGAGTGAGGTCAATAGTTTGGTTATTAACCAAACTTACTTCGTGAGTGCCAGATCCCTGATCCGCAGGTCGCCCTTGAAGACCACGTAGAGGTCCCGGACCCCGGTGGCTCCGGACAACCTCGCCGACGCCGTGCCGTACTGGTAGATGCCGCCCGTGGCCGGGACCGCGACGGTGGCGAGCAGCGCCCCCGACGGAGAGCCCGAGCGGACCTCGAAGGAGCCGCCGGCCACCGAGGACACGCCGGCGGTGATGCCGGTGAGCCCGCCGCGCAGGTCGGCGCCGGCGAACTTCAGCCAGTCGCCGGCGGACGCCCCGATCGCTTCGCCGCGCTCCTTCGAGGTGTCGACCAGGTCGACGCCGGAGTAGTCGTCGAAGTCGATCGCCCGGGTGCTCCTGGTCAGGTCGCGGGGCGGGATCCGCTCGCCGCTCACCTGGAGCGTCGTGCGCTGCCTGATGGCCGAGGAGGAGGAGCCGACCAGGACGTCGTGGGTGGCCGTCTCCACGGCCCACTTGCCACGGGTGACGTCCCACAGAGCCAGGTCGGCCTTCTTCACGGTCAGCTTCACCGTACGGCTCTCGCCGGGCCGCAGCGAGACACGGGTGAAGCCGCGCAACTGCTTGATCGGCTGGCTCACGCGCGAGCTCTGCTGGTGGGTGTAGAGCTGGACGACCTCGTCACCGGCCCGCGACCCGGTGTTGGTGACCTTGACGGTGACGTCGTAGGAGTCGCCGCGCGGGGTCACCTTCAGGCCCTGGTAGCCGAAGCTGGTGTAGCTGAGGCCGTGGCCGAAGGCGTAGAGCGGGTCACCCCGGTGATAGAGGTAGGTCATCCCGGTCTTGGTGATGTCGTAGTTCAAAATGTCGGGCAGGTCGTCGGACCGGTACCAGGTCTGGGTCAGCCGGCCGCCCGGGTCGCGGTCGCCGAAGAGCACGTCGGCGAGCGCGTGCCCGGTCTCGGCACCGGCGTGGGTGGTCCAGAGCAGGGACGGGGTGTCCACGTTCATCGTGGTGGGGTAGCTGTCCTCCAGGACGACCACGGTGTTGGGGTTGGCCGCCCGTACGGCCTTGATCAGCTCCTGCTGGCCCTGGCCGAGCGCGAGACTGGACCGGTCGTGGTTCTCCCGGCCGTAGACGAACGGGTTGCTGCCGACCACGACCACCGCCGCGTCGGCGCCCTTGGCCGCGGCCGCCGCGGTCTCGGCGCCGCTCTGGACGACCTCCCTGGCGAAGTGCGCCGCGGCGGCCTTCGTCCCGGTGCCGAGCGTGCCGTCCGCGCCGACGGTCACGTAGTGCTCGGGGAAGGGCCACCAGCCCTCGTTGACCTCGTAGCCGACGTACTGGATCAGGTACGTGCCGTCCGCCTGGCGCTCCATCCGGAACTGCTGCTGGACGAACCAGCCGCCCGGTATGTCGGAGTTGGTGACGTACGGCCCGAAGTTGCCGGTCAGCAGCTTGCCGTTGCCCGCGTTGCGCAGGGTCGAGACGTCACCGGTCCAGTCGGTCTGGTCCCAGGTCGAGGCGCCGCCGGGGGCGGTGTCCGACACGACGACGTTCTGGCCCGTGGTGCCGGTCGCGGTCACGTACTTGCCGCTGGCCAGGTCCTTGAGCGCGATCCGGTCCAGCGCGTCGGCGCCGGTCACCGCCGCGTTCGCGCCGAGCCGCTCCTTGATGCCGTCGAGCGGGGTCACCTGGTAGGGCATGGTGCCGCCGTACCAGTCGCTGAACAGGGTGTCCTGCAGCGGCCCGAGCACCGCGACCTTCTTCAGGCCGGGCGAGAGCGGCAGCGTCTTACCGGAGTTCTTGAGCAGGACCATCGCCTTGCCGGCGGTCTCCCTGTTGAGCCGCTGGTTCGCCGCCGAGTTGATCACGTCCTTGGTGATCTTCGCGTACGGCCCGCCGTCCGGGTCGAGCTGGCCGAGCCGGATCCTGATCGACAGCACGTGCCGTACGGCCTGGTCGATGTCGGCCACGGTGATCAGGCCCTGGGAGAGGGCGGCGGTCAGGTTCGCGGTCATGGGGGCGGGGTCGTCGCTGTTGACCGTGAAGCTGTCGAGCCCGGCCTTGAGCGTCGCGGCGACGGCCTCGGGCTTGGTGTCGTAGTAGTGCTCGTACTCCTGGAGCGCGTCGGGCGCCCAGGCGTCGCTCACGTTGTAGAGGTCCTTGTCCGTCCACGAGCGCACGACCTCGTCGAGGTCGGGGTTGACCGTGTTCGGGCGCCCGTTGACCAGGTTGTAGGAGGCCATGACGCCGGTGGCGGCGTCGGCGGAGATGGCCGGCTTGAAGGCGGCCTCGTCGTACTCGTGCTTGACCCGGGGCCGCAGGTTGGAGGAGGTGAGGCCGCGCAGGTACTCGTTGTTGTTGGCCAGGTAGTGCTTGAGCACCGGCGCGGTCTTGAGGTAGACGGGGTCGTCGCCGGACAGGCCCTTGCCGTAGGCGGTGGAGATGGCGCCGGTCAGCAGCGGGTCCTCGGAGTAGCCTTCCTCGTTGCGCCCCCAGCGTGGGTCGCGCAGCAGGTTGACCACCGGCGCCCATACCTGGGTGCCCCACAGGACCGGGTCGATCGCGTTGTAGCCGCGCACCTCGTCGCCCACGGCCGAGCCGACCCGCTTGATCAACTCCGGATCCCAGGTGCTGGCCAGGCCGACGGCCTGTGGGAAGACCGTGCCGCTCGCCAGCTTCTGGTTCCAGGCGTCGTTGTGGTCGTTGGACCAGGCGACGCCGTGCAGGGCCTCGGTCCCGGCCTTGAAGTACGGGATGCCGAGCCTGGGGATCGCCCGCTGCGACTGGTGCAGCAGCGAGATCTTCTCGTCGAGGGTGAGCCGGCCCAGCAGGTCGCCGACGCGCTGGTCGAGCGGCAGGGCCGGGTTCTGGTACGGCAGGACGTCGGCGGCACGCGCGGCGTTGACGGGCGCCCCGCCCATGGTGACCGCCAGTAAGACGGCCGCTAGGACTCGCTTCATTGTGGAAGCTCCTACTTGATGGCGCCGACCGTGATGCCCCGGGTCAGCGTCCGCTGGAAGATGAGGAAGAAGGCGACGGCCGGGACGATGCCGAGCAGCGCCGAGGCGCTGGACATGGTGGCGTCCATGTACTTCTCGCCCTGCAGCACGCCGAGGGCGACGGGGACCGTCTGGGTGTCGTTGGAGACCAGGAAGATGAGCGGAAGGAAGAACTCGTTCCAGGTCCAGATGAAGAAGAAGATCACCAGGACCGACAGCGTGGGCCGGCTGATCGGCACGACGATCCGCCACAGCGCCAGGAACCGCCCCGCGCCGTCCATCCGCGCCGCCTCGAGGATCTCGCGCGGGAACTGGCCGAGCACGGCGCTGAGCAGATAGGTGCCGAAGGCGGCCTGGATGACGGTGAACACGATGATCACCGCCAGTTTGGAGTCGTACAGGCCGGCCGCCTTGGCCAGGTAGTAGAGCGGGTAGGCCAGCGCCTCCTGCGGCAGCGTGTTGGCCACCAGGAACAGCACCAGGATCCAGAGCCGCCCCCGGACCCGGCCGATGCCGAGGGCGTAGGCGTTGAGCACCGACAGCACCACGGCGAGCACGGCGACGGAGCCGCTGATCACGAGGCTGTTCAGCAGCTTCTCGCCGAAGTCGACCCGGGTCCAGAACGCGATGATGCCGTCGAGGTCCAGGCCCTGCGGCGGGCTCAGCGGGCTGCCCGCCGAATACTCGGCGGGCGTCTTGAAGGCGTTGAACGTGACGATGACGAACGGGAACAGCATGACGGCGGCGAGCACCGTCATCGCGGCCAGGATCGGGTAGCGTCTCACGACTCCCGCTCCTGGACCCGCAGGAAGGCGAAGGTCACCACGACGATGATCAGCGCCAGGATGGTGGCGATGGCCGAGCCGTACCCGACGTTGGACTTCTGGAAGAAGTTCAGATACGAGAAGTACGAGGGCACCATCGTGGCGTTGGCCGGCCCGCCCCTGGTGAGCACGAAGATCGGCCCGAACACCTTGAGCGCGGCGATCGTGCAGGTCAGCAGCACGACGAAGATCTCAGGACGGATCTGCGGGATCGTGATGTGCCAGAACCTGCGCCACCACGAGGCCCCGTCGATCTCCGCCGCCTCGTGCAGCGCGGGATCGGCCCGCTGCAACCCGGCCATGAAGATGACGACCGGGTAGCCGAGCTGGAACCACACCATCACCGCCATCACGGTGGCCAGCGCGAAGTCCGGATCGCCGAGCCAGTTGACCTTCAGCCCGAAGATCTGGTTCACCGCGCCGTAGGTCGGGTGCAGCATCCAGCCCCACACCACCCCGGCCACCGCGACGGGCAGCACCTGCGGCAGGTAGTAGGCCGCCCGCAGGGCCGAGGCCGTGCGGGGGCCGAACCTCTTGCCGATGTAGTCGAACAACGCGGCGGCCAGCACCAGGCCGAGCACCGTGGGGATGATCGCCATGGCGACGATCAGCGCCACGTTGTTGGCGAACGACGTCCAGAACCGCTCGTCCCGGAACAACCGGGTGTAGTTGTCCACTCCGATCCAGGTGGGGGTGCCCACCCCTGACCAGCGGGTGAAGCTCGTCGCGACGTTCATCACGAACGGCACGACGATGACCGCGGTGAACAGCACCGCGCTGGGGATCAGGTACGGCCAGTAGCCGCGTGCCGCTCTAGTTGCCAAGGTCCGCGAGGTTCTCGGTGTAGGGCTGGGCGATCTCGTCGAGCACCTTGGCCGGGGGCTTGCTGCCGTTGATGAGGTTCTGGACGCCGGCCACGAGGACGTCGTAGTAGCCGGGGGCGGGCCAGTCGGGGTAGAAGGCCAGCTGGTCCTGCGAGGTCAGCTTGTTGAAGTTGTCGATGAGCTCCTTGCTCTTGGGGTCGGTGATGGCGGCGGCGTCGGCCGCGACCGGGACGCCGCCGGAGTTGCCGAGCAGGTTCTGGATCTCCTTGCTCATCGTGATGTCGATGAAGTCGTAGGCCAGGTCCTTCTGCTTGGACTTCTCGGGGACGACCCAGATGTTGCCGCTGGAGCCGGGGGCGAGCTGGTTGCCGGGCCACAGGAACGAGCCCCACTCGAACTTCTTGATCTCCGTCTGGAACCTGCCGTACCACCAGCTTCCAGACACCATGATCGGGAACTTGCCGCCGATGAACGCGGTGGCCATGTCCTCGGCCTTGATCCCGGCCGAGTCCTTGGCGATGTAGCCCTTCTTCACCCAGTCGGCCATGGTGTCGGCGGCGTAGGTGAACTCGGGACCGTGGAAGTCGACCTTGCCCTTGTAGAGCTCGTAGGAGTCGACCCAGGCCCGGTTGGCCTTGCTCAGCGCGAGCAGGTAGAAGATCTGCTGGGCCGGGTACTCGGCGCCAGCCGTGGAGATCGGCGTGACGCCGGCCTTGGCGAACTTGTCGAGCACGGCCGTGAACTCGTCGAAGGTCGTCGGTACCGTGACGCCGTTCTTCTTGAACAGGTCTTTGTTGTAGTAGACCATCACGTACTCGCCGTAGTTCGGCACCCCGAACCACTTGCCCGAGCCCATGATGCCCCGGTCGTCATATTTGGCGGTGGTCTGCAGGCTGGCGGAGAGCAGCTTGTCCCAGCCGCGCTTCGTCGCCTGCTCCGACAGGTCCGTCAGCAGGCCCTGCTTCGACAGCAGTCCGGCGGTGGCGTTGCCCTTGTTGTACTCCATGATGTCGGGCGCCTCGTCGGAGTTGAGCACCATGCTGGCCGTCTTCTGGATCTGCTCGAAGCCCTTCTCCTCGAACTTCACCGTCACACCGGGATGGGTCGCCTCGAACTTCTTGATCGCCGCCGCCCAGGCCTTGCCCATCGCGCCTTCGGCGCTCTCGTAGTGCCACAGCTTGAGCACGCGCGGCTGGCCGCTCGCGGCGGGCTCCTGCTTGTCCGAGCCGGAGCCGCAGGCCGTCAGGGTCAAGGCCGCGACGGCGAGCGCCGCCGCGGCACTTCTCAGCTTGATCATGGTGTCTCCTGGGAGGTGATGACCGCGCGGACCGGGGCGCCCGCCACGGGGGCGAACTCGACCCCGGCGATCCGCTTCGGCCCGGTGACGGTGACGTGCAGGGTGTCGCCGTCGCGGGTGGCGTCGACGACGGTCTCGCCGTCGAGATCGTGGACTGTGGTACGACTGTCGCCGCCCCCGAAGGCGACAAGCGTGATCTCCGAGGGGACGTCCACGGTGTCCCCAGGCGTGTCCTCGGGCGTTTTCCCGGACACGTCTCCGGGCGTTTTCCCGGACATGTCCCCGGGCGTTTTCCCGGACGCCGTAACCGGGATGAGCGCGCCGTACCGGACGAACAGCGGGATCCGGTCCAGCGGCGCGGAGACGGCACGGTAGCGCCCGCCCTCCAGCACCTCTCCGGTCCAGTAGTCGACCCACCGACCCTCCGGCAGGTACACCTGCCGGGTGCCGTCGGGCGAGGTCATGGGCGCGACCAGCAGGTCGCGGCCGAGCAGATACTCCAGGTCGGCCTGCCAGGCGACGGGGTCGCCCGGATGGTCGACGCACAGTGCCCGCATCATCGGCGCACCGGTCCGCGCCGCCTCCACGGCCGCCGAGTAGAGGTAGGGCATGAGCCGGTACCGCAGCCGCAGCGCGGCCACCGCCTCGGCCTCCACCTCGGGGAACTCCCACGGCTCCCGGCTGGTGGTGCCGTGCAGCCGAAGCAGCGGGGAGAGCGCGCCGAACTGAGTCCAGCGGACATAGAGGTCGTCAGCCGGGCGGCCGGTGAAGCCGCCCGCGTCGTGGCTCCAGAACGGCACGCCCGACAGGCCGTGGGCCAGGCCGCCGCGCAGCGTGCTGCCCATCGCCGGGTAGCTGGTGTAGGTGTCGCCGCCCCACTGGGCCGAGTGCCGCTGGCCGCCCAGGAACGACGAGCGGGCCCAGACCAGGCCGTGCCCGTTGATCTCGCGGGTCACCTCGGCGACGGCGTCGTTGAACAGCAGTGTGTAGACGTTGTGCAGGTCAGTGCCGGTCATGCCGTTGAAGGCCGTCGCGTCGTGCGGCACACCCTCGGCGAAGTCGGTCTTGAACGCCTGGACGCCCTGCTGGAGCAGGGGGCGGAGCAGGCCCTGGAACCACGCGACGGCGGCCGGATTGGTGAAGTCGACGATGCCGCAGGCCGGGTAGGAGCCGTGCCAGCAGTCGGCGACGTACGCCTCGCCGTCCGGATTCTTCAGGAAATATCCGGCTTCGGCGGCGGGGGTGAAGGCCGGGCTCAGGTGGGAGATGTAGGGGTTCATCCAGAGGCAGACCTTGAAGCCCATCCCGTCGAGCTCGTCGAGCATCCCGGCCGGGTCCGGGAAGCGGGCTTCGTCCCAGCGCAGGTCGGACCAGTGGCCGTCGGTCTGCCAGTAGGTGTCCAGGTGCAGCACGTCGCACGGGATGCCGCGCTCGCGGATCTTCCGCGCCCGCGTCATGACCCGCTCCTGGCTGTCCACGAAGAAGCCCGAGGAGATCCAGGTGCCGAACGCCCACTTCGGCGGCAGCGCCGGGCGGCAGGTCAGCCGGTCGTAGCGGTCGAGGATCTCCGGCGGCGTCGGCCCGGCGAGCACGTAGTAGTCGATCAGGTCGTCGGGGACGACGATCTGCACGACGCTGTGCGTGGACTGGCAGACGTCGAACTCCGTCGGCGCCCCACTGTCGACGACGATGCCGTATCCCCTGCTCGACTGGTAGAAGGGCACGTTCTTGTAGGCGCGCTGCGACTCGGCGCCGAAGGCGTCGAAGTTCCACATGACGGGCCGCTGGCCGCGCTTGTTGAGTGGGGTGAACGACTCCCCGAACCCGGCGAACGCCTCGTCGGCCGGTGCGGCGAAGCTCTCGTGGTAGGCCACCGTGACGCCGTCGGCGTGGGAGCGCCCGAACGGCAGCGTGCGCATCCGCCCGCTGATGTCGGTGTGCCCCGGGTCCTGCTCCACCAGCGTGGCACCGGCCGCGTCGGTGAACCGCAGCCGCCACGGGTCCAGGGTGATCTCCGCGCGCAACGAGCCCGCGTCGATGGTCAGCCCGCCGGACCGGGTCTCCACCCGGGCTTGCGCGTACGTGCCCGGGGTCACCAGGGAGATCGCCCGCGCCGAGCGGGTGCGGGCGTCCACGTCCTGGCCGAGCCGGACCCGGATCACCCCCTCGCCCGCCACCCGCACTTGCACGACCAGGCTCTCCTCCGCCGAGGTCACGCCCTTCAGCGTCACCCCCGAGTCGTCCACCGCCACCGGCTCGGCGGCGGTCAACGCGGACAGGCCCTGTTCGCCACGTGTACGGACCGGCAGCTCCGGTGGGTCGGCGACGAAGTACTCGTGCGCGACCAAGGGCGGGCGGTAGGGCATGAAAGCTCCTTCAACTGACCGGCACAGGCTCGCGAGTTAGTTTTCCGTCCCAACGAACAAACGTCAACGGTCGTCCGCCCATTAGTTTAGATGCCAGCCAAACAAAGGAAGAGGTCATGCGATGGCCCGGACTTCGGCGCGCGGCCCGCAGACGCACGGGCGCACGGGCGCACAGGTCCGCAGACCCGCACACCCGCACACCCGCACACCCGCACACCCGCACACCCGCAGGCGACTGGACCACCGCGAGCTGACCACCCAGGCCGCGCTGGACGCATGGGTCCTCGCGCAACGCCCGGGTCCTCACCGTAGGCGCGGGTCCTCACCCCGACGGTGGGTGCTCGACACAGACGCGGGTCCTCGCCGTAGGCGCGGTCAGAGTCTCCGGATGCAGGTGATCGCCGGGTAGGGATCGGGGCCGAAAGGCAGCCCGTACGTGGTGGTCGAGCTCGTCACCGAGTAGTCGGCGGGCCGCCGGCACTCCAGCTCGATGCTGACGTACCCGACGACCTTGCCCCACGCCTTCTTGGCCTTGCAGGACACCTTCTTCAGCCCGCCGACGATGGCGTTCTCGGTGCCGAAGACCGTCTTGCGCTTCTTGGTCTTGGGCGCGGTCAGGCAGGTCGCGAGCTCGTACTGGGGGCCGACCTTCTTGGCGTCCTCGCCCGGACCGACGCACACGTAGGAGCCTTGCCACTTGTAGGCGTAGGACCAGATCTTGCGCGTGCACGCCTTCTTCGTCTTGGTGAAGGACCTGACCCTGCCGGGGCCGTGACCGTCGAAGCAGGCCCGCTCCTCGACGCTGACGACAGGCTCGTCCTCGATGAGCGTGCAGTCACCGACGCGCAGGATCCCACCGCCCTTGCCGACGTCCCCGGGGTGCGGGGCGCGGCGGTTGCGCAGGCAGGCCGTACGCGGCGGCTGCTGGCCGGTCGGGGTGTCCAGCATCCCGTCGGTGTCCTTCGGGCACTCCACCGGGCCGTTGCCCTGGTAGACGAGCTTGGTGATCTGGGCTCCGGCCGTCGAGCAGTCGGCAAGCGCGGGGACCTGGCTGTCCGGCTTGGGCAGGTGAACGTCGAGGCAGAGCCCGGCCGCCCAGGTGGTCGGCTGGGTGGGGGACGGGGGCGGATTCGGCGGGAGCGAGCTCGCGGCGGAGGGCTTGGGCGTGTCCTTGGGCGGGGTGTCAGCGTTACAGGACGGCATGGTCATGACGACCGCCACGAGGGCCGCTACCGTCCATAACCTGCTGCTCACGTCCCGCCACCCCCGCCAGATCGCCGTCGGGGAGATCATCGTCCACGGCCCGCCACCTGACAAGGCGCCGCCGGTGGCTACTCACCCCTTAGTAGGGCGAATCGAACCACCGCGGGCAGCGGTCCGCCGAGTCCGGCGGACGTGACCAGGATGCCTTCCGGCACGGCGTCGGCCTGTACGGGACGGCTGTCCAGGCGGACCGCCGTGGCGGGATCCACCAGTCCCGGCCGGGCCCTCAGCAGGACCTGGCCGCGGGCCGCGACCGGGACGTCGGCCAGGAACGCGTAAGCATGACGGTCGTCGCGGGTCCAGCGGATCCACGGGGTGCCATCGCGAGGCATGGCCGCATCGGGCGCCAGCGGCCTGGTCGGTACACGGCGCCCGCGTGGCCGGCCGTCCACGACGCGATGCCCTCCAGGACGGCGCGCTGCTCGCCGGGCAGGGTGCCGTCGGCCTTCGGGCCGACGTTGAGCAGCAGGTTGCCGCCGCGAGAGACGACGTCCACCAGCAGGCGGACGGCGGCCGCCGGGTCCAGCAGGTGCTCTGGGCCCTCGTTGCGGTTGTAGCCGAAGGACAGGCCGATGCCCCGGCAGTTCTCCCAGTGGGCGGCCGCCTCGTTCTGGCGGTTCGCCTGGTATTCGCTGGTCAGGTAGTCGGCGTGGGCACCGTCCCAGCGGTCGTTGACCACGCCCTCCGGGACGGTGGCGTAATAGTGGGCGAACAGGTCCGGCAGGTCGGCCATGCCCATGTCGGGCCAGCCGATGTCGTTCCACAGCACGTCCGGCCGGTAGCGGTCGATCAGGTCGCGCACCTGACGCAGCGCGTAGGCGGCGTAGGCGGCCTCGTGGGGACGGCCGTAGTCGTCGATCCGATCCTCGTGCCGGATGACGGCCCGGCGTCCCGCGTACCAGTCGAGGCCGCCGGAGTAGTACGCGCCGAAACGCAGGCCCCGGGCCCGGACGGCGGTGGCGAGATCGGCGACCAGGTCGCGGTGCGGGCCGCGGCGAACCGTGTTGCGGGTGCCGGTGCCGGGAGCGTCCCACAAGGCCACGCCGTCGTGATGCTTGGTGGTCGCCACGACGTAGCGGGCGCCGGCGCGGGCGAACAGCTCGATCCAGTCCGCGGGGTCGAAGGACTCGGCCTGCCACGCGTCAAGGAAGTCGTCATAGGGGCGGCCGCCGTGGACGGCGCGGTGGTGTTCGCAGGCGGGGCTGCCCTCGATCTGGCTGGTGTTCCAGTACCACTCGGCGTACGGGTTGTGGGCGAACCACCTCTCCGGGTCCACGGCCCCCAGCTCACCGGTGGGCTCGGCCCACGCCGGCACCGAATACGGACCCCAGTGGATGAACACCCCGAACTTGGCGTCGGTGAACCAGCCGGGAACGGTCATGGCGCGCCCCATTCTCCATCACTCCAGGACAGGATCCAGGACCATCGGTGCGCACCGGGCCCGATACGGTACGGCGGCAGCGTGTCGGGACCGCAGGAGGCGGTGCCCAGGCCGCGGTGGGCGGCGTCGATGTGCACCACGCACCGCTCGCGCCGGACGAGCTCGTCATGGTGGGCGGCCGCGTCGAGGTCGGCCGCCCGGAAGCGGGTGATGCCGACCTGCCCCGGCTCGTCAAGGTGCACCGCGATGCCCCGCCCGCTCCCCCTCAGCTCGAACCGGCGTACGGCGTGCCGTCCACCGCTCTCCTGCGGCCGGAGGTACGGCGTGAAGAGGTCGTCGACGCGGGCCCGGTAGCCGCCTACCGGCGCTCCGGTGCACCGATCGGGGTAGCTCTCCCACGGGCCCCGTCCGAACCACTCGACCTCGTCGAACCCGGCCACCGTCTCCCAGACGACGCCCACGCGGGCCACGTCGTCGAGCTCGCCGGGCAGTATGGCGAGCTCATGGATGAGCAGGCCGTCGCGCAGCGGGACCAGGACCTGTTCGTGCGGGACGACGATCCCGGCACCGGTCCGGTAATCAGCACGAACGGTGATCCGGCCGTCCCGCCGTACGACCTCGACGAGCGAGCGGGACAGCTCCGGCAGGCCCTGTGCCGCCCAGCGGGCCGCGTGCCCGCCGAGGCGGTCGTTGTCGGTCGGCGCGCGCCAGAGGCTGAGCATCGGAGGGCTCGCGAGCAGCGGATGCGCGATCAGCCCGTCGTGATCGACCTCGACCGGCTGCCAGGGAATACCGCTGTCACGGGCGTGGACCGCCCCCGCCCCGGTGTCGCGGGCGTGGACCGTCCCCGCCCTGGTCAGCAGGTCACGATCCTCCGCCCGCAGGCGGATCTGGGGCATACAGACGACGCTTCCCGCGCCCGCCCAGAGCTCGTCATCGCGGGTGGTCGCCACGAGCGTGAGCCAGGCTTCGCCTCTGGCGGGCAGAGCGGCCATCAGCCGGGCGGGCAACTCGACGACCGCGGACGCGCCCGGCGGGATCGCCGGCAGGTCGGCGGCCCAGGTCAGGCCGTCCCCTCGCCGGTCGGGTGAGTCCGTCACCAGCTTCCATTCACCCACGAGCCAGGACAAGTCGCGGAACTGCTGCCGATTGTGCACACGCACGAGGCCGTCGCCGACGAGCGTCAACCGGATCGGCGTGGCCAGCTCCCGGTGCTCGTACATCACCGGCTTGGGTGTGCGGTCGGGGAACACCACACCGTCGGCGCAGAAACCGCCGTCGTTGGGCACGTCGCCGAAGTCTCCCCCGTACGCCCAGCGATGGCCGGGCGGCGCGACGCCCTCGGCACCTCCACCGGCATCGGGTTCGACGCCCGGGCGGCCGTCCGACAGCCGCTGCGACAGGCCGTGGTCCCAGAACTCCCAGATGAAACCGCCTTGCAGGCCGGGCGTGGACTCGATCGCCGTCCAGTAGTCGGCGAGCGAGCCGTTGCTGTTGCCCATCGCGTGGGAGTACTCGCACAGGATGAGCGGCCGGTTCTGCCGGCCTGACCGGGCGTGGCAGACGATTTCCTCGATCGACGCGTACATGGGGCAGACGATGTCGCTGGCCGCCGCGCCGTCGGTGAAGTCGTACTTGATCGCGCCCTCGTACTGCACGGGCCGCGTCGGGTCATGGTGGCGCAACCAGCCGGCCGCGGCGGCGTGGTTGGCTCCGAAGTCGCTCTCGTTGCCGAGCGACCAGATGATGACGCTCGGGTGGTTGCCGTCCCGCAGGGCCATCCGGGACACCCGGTCGAGGAAGGCGGGCAGATAGGCCGGATCATCGGCGATCTCGACGGCATGGGCGTGGCTCTCGATGTCGGCCTCGTCCACGACGTACAGCCCGAGCTCGTCGGCCAGATCGAGCAGCGCCGGATCGTTCGGGTAGTGCGAGGTGCGCAGGGCGTTGAAGCCGAAACGCTTCATGGTCACCAGATCGGCCCGCATGTCCTCGACGGACACCACGCGCCCGGTGACGGGGTGGAAGTCGTGCCGGTTGACGCCTCGCAGGAGGACCCGCGTGCCGTTGACGAGCAGGTCCCGGCCGTCGATCTCGACGTCCCGGAAGCCGACGCGCAGGCGGGTCTCGTCTGCGACGGTCCCGTCGGGACGGTGCAGGCGCACGGTGAGGCCGTACAGCACGGGGGTCTCGGCCGACCAGGGCTGGACGCCGGGCAAGCCCGCGCGCAACCGGGTCCGCCCCAGCCACGGAGAGTCCTGCTCGCGCTCGGCGAGCAGCGCGGCGAACTCCTCGTCCACCCGCAGGTACACGCGCTCGGCGTTACATGGGCCCGTGGGGCGAACCGGACCGGTCAGCGACGCGGCAGCCCACCAGCCTTCGGGCAGCGACCCGGCCGCCGAGCGCGCCGTCGCCTCCACCGACAGCTCGCCGTCGGAACGGGCCGTGACGCGCACGTCGGCGAGATGGAGAGGGTCGGTCGAGTAGAGGAACACCGAGCGGGTGATGCCGCCGTGCCACCACTGGTCCTGGTCCTCGATGAAGCTGGCGTCGGACCATTTGACGACCGTGAGCCGCACGGTGTCGACCTCGCCAGGTCGTACGACCTGCGTGACGTCGAACTCCGCGGCGAGGTGGGAGTCCTTGCCGATCCCCACCTGAACGCCGTTCACCTGGGCGATGAGCACGCTCTCCGCCGCGCCCACGTGCAGCACGATCCGGCGCCCGGCCCACTCGGCGGGCACCTCCACCGTACGTTCGTAGACGCCGGTCGGGTTGGCGGGCGGCGGCGCCGGCGGCAGCTCGGGCCAGGGCATGGTGACGTTGGTGTACTGCGGCAGGTCTCTGACACCGTGAATGTCGTCGAAGTCGCACATGGTCCAGCAGGACGGCACCTCGATCGACGTCCAGTGGGCCGACAAGGGTGCCTCGGGGCACGGCAGCAGTTGGAACCGCCACCGGCCGTTCAGCGACGTCCCCGTGCGCGGGACCGCGTGGGCGGGCAGGCGCCGCAGGCCCGTGAGCTCCGGCGCCGACCAAGGGCGGGCCAGTGGGACCGGGCCTCCGGCATGAAGATCACCCACGCAGCGCGCCTTTCATGGCGTCGCGGATGAAGCCTCGGGCGAACAGGACGAACATCACCGCGAGCGGCACCACGCCGAGCAGCGCTCCGGTGAGGACCAGGCTGTAGTCCAGGGCGTGGACGGTGTTCAGCTGGGAGAGCGCGACCTGCAGGGTGAGGTTCGACGGGTCGACCAGGACGATGAGCGGCCAGGTGTAGTCGTTCCAGGCGCTGATGAACGTGGTGATGCCGAGGAAGGCCAGGCCGGGACGGATGGCGGGCAGCCCCACGTGCCAGTACTGCCGGAAGAAGCCGCAGCCGTCGATGCGCGCCGCGGCCAGCACCTCGTCGGGCACCGCCCCCGTGATGTACTGGCGCATCCAGAAGATGCCGAACGCGTTCGCGGCGGCCGGGATGATCAGAGCGTTCAGCGTGCCCACCCAGCCCAGCTCCACCATGATCACGAATTGCGGGATGAGGGCGAGCTGCATCGGCAGCATGTACGTGAGCAGGAGCAGCCCGAACAGGATCCGCCGCCCGGGAAAGTGGTATTTGGCGAAGGCGAAGGCGGCGATCGAGTCGAAGAACAGGACCAGAGCCGTCGTGCCGCACGCGACGATCAACGTGTTCAGCATCGAGCCGAAGAAGTCGATGGAGCCGAGCAGTCGCCCGATGTTCTCGAACAGGGCCGGGCCGAAGGTCACCTTCGGCGGCATCCGGTACATGTCCTTGGTGGTGTTGGTCGCCATGACGGCGGTCCAATAGAACGGGAACAGCGAGATGAGCGCACCCGCGACCAGGCAGAGGTGCAGGGCGGCGCCCCTGAGGCGCGTGGCGGTCATCACAGGCCCCGTTCCCGGCGCTGCACGAGGCGCCAGTTGATCGCGGTGAACAGCAGGATGACCACGAACACGGCCCACGCGATCGCGGCGCCGTAGCCGTAGTCGTTGTTGTTGAACGCCTCGCGGTAGAAGTACAGGATCGCGGTGAGCCCGGCACTGCCCGGCCCGCCCGAACTGGCGTTGTTGGCGGAGTTGATGCCGAACAGCACCTGCGGCTCGGTGAAGGTCTGCATGCCGTTGATCGTCGAGACGACCACCGTGAACAGGATGATCGGCCGCAGCATGGGGATCGTGATGCGGAAGAAGAGCTGCACGGGGCCCGCGCCGTCGATCCTGGCGGCCTCGTACAGCTCGCTGGGCACCGCCTGCAGGCCGGCGAGGTAGATGATCGCGTTGTAGCCGGTCCACTGCCAGCAACTGATCGCGGCGATGACCATCTTGATCGTCCACTCGTTGACCAGCCACGGGACCGGCGAGGCCGACAACCACTGCAGGATGGCGTTGATCAGGCCGAAGTTCGTGCTGAACACCGAGCCGAAGAAGATCGTGACCGCCACGACGGAGGTGACGTTCGGCACGAAGTAGGCGATCCTGTAGAACCCGCTCAGCCGGACGGCCGAGTTGAGCATGTTCGCCACGAGGAGGGCCAGGAACAGCGTCGGGACCGTGGACATGAACCAGATCAGGAACGTGTTCTTCAGCGAGAGCCAGAACGTCTGGTCCTGCATCAGCGACTCGAAGTTCTGCAGGCCGACGAACTTCATCTCGCCCAGGCCGTTCCATTTCTGGAACGCCAGATAGAACGAGAACAGCACCGGCACCAGCATGAACACCGCGAAGAGCAAGAAGAACGGTGAGATGGACAGGTACTGCGGCCAGTACCGGCCCAACAACCCCTTCGGCCGGGCCCGCCGGGCATGGGCGGGGCCGCCGCGGCCGGACGCGGCCGAGGCGGGGTCCGGCAGTCCGGCGGACGCCGGCGCGGATGTGCTGGCGGACATGCGTGACACCCTTCTCAGCTCACGCCCTGCCGCCCGGCGATCTGTTTGGCCGCGCTCACCGCGTCGTTCCACGCGGTGGCGGAGTCCTTGTTCTTGGTCCAGATGTTGACGATCTCGTCCTTGAAGGGCTGGGCCACGGCCGTGTCAGCGGGCGCCTCGTACTGGATCGGGATCTTCTTCGCGGCCGGCCCGAACACCTCGATCGTCTTCTGGCCCCCGAAGAACGGGTCCCCGCCGGTCAGCGCCGGCATGTCATAGGAGGCCGGCGTGGAGGGGAACAGCGCCGCGTCGGTGAAGCCGCGGGCCTGGTTCTCCGCGTTGAGCAGCCAGGTGACGATCTGGAACGCCAGCTTGGGGTCCCGGCAGTCCTTGGTCAGCGCCAGGAACGACCCGCCGATGTTCGCCGGTCCTCCCGGCATGGGGGCCACCCGCCATTTGCCCGACGTCGCCTCCACGCCGCTCTTGAGGTCCAGCGCGAACCAGGCGGCGCCGACGGTGCCGGCCACCTTGCCCTGGGCGGCGGCGGCGTTCCAGTCCGGGCCGTCGTATTTGGGGGCGACGATGCCCATCTCATTGGCCTTGACCGTCATGTCCCAGGCCTGGCGGATGTGGTCCTGGTCGCCGATGAACTTGTTGCTCTCGTCGATGAAGCGCTTGGTCCCCTGGCCGAGCATCTTGTCGAAGAGCCCCTCGGCCGAGTCGATGATGAACGCTTCCGGGTTGGCCTTCTTCAGCTTCACCCCGGCCTCGAAGAACGCCTCCCAGGTGGACATGGACGTGCCGACCTCGGCGGGGTCCGCGGCCAGGCCCGCCTTCTCGAAGATGTCGTGGCGATAGAACAGCGCGGTGGGTCCGATGTCGATCGGAAAGCCGATGAGCTTGCCGTCGGTGGTGGAGCCCTGCTTCCACTTCCACTCGACGTACTGTGAGGCCAGCTTGCCGGCGCCGAGGCTGTTGAGGTCGATGAACCGGTCGGGCTCGGCCAGCAGGGAGGCGATGTTCTCGCCCTTGATGCCGGTGATGTCGGGCACGAACTTGCGGCCGTTCATCGTGGCGATCAGCTTCTGCTTGAAGTCGCCGCCGATCACCGACGGCTTGATCTTGGTCTGGGCGAACTGCTTGACGGCGTCGGCCACGACCTTGTCGCTCAGGCCGCCGCCCCAGTACCAGAGGGTCAGTTCCGCGGCGCCGCCACCGCTCGCGGCGCTGCCCCCCGAGCCGCCGCAGGCGGCCGTGCTCCCTGCGCCTGCCGCCGCGAGGGAGAGCAGTCCGGCACGAATCAGCCCTCTGCGCGAAAGTTCCATTTCTAACCCTCCGGGTTATGGGGGATGACATCGAGGATGAAGCCGTAGTCGCGGCGCAGCCGCTGGTCGGTGAGGTCGCGCCACCAGCCGGCCACGTCGGCCCAGCGGGGCGCGGAGGGTGCGCCACCCACCCGCCGTACGGACAGGGCCGCGACGAGGTTGGCGAACCGGATCCGCTCGGCGAGCGGCCAGCCGGCCAGGGTCGCCGCGACGAGGCCGGCGCCGAAGACGTCTCCCGCGCCGGTGGGGTCGCGGACGTCCACCGGCAGCGCGGGGATGTCCGCCGCCTCGCCGGTGGTCGCGTCGACCGCGAGGACGCCGTCGCCCCCGCGGGTGACGACCGCGAGCGGCACCAGGTCCCCCAGCCTGGACAGCGCCGCCGCGGGGGTGTCCGTTCTGGTGTAGCTCATGGCCTCGTAGGCGTTGGGCATGAAGGCGTGGCACCAGGCGAGCTGTTCGAGCATCGCCGACGACCACTCCTCCGTGGGATCCCACCCCACGTCGGCGAAGACCAGACCACCGGTCTTCGCCGGCCACGCGACGGGCTGCGGGCCCAGGTGGACGATCGCCGCCCGGGCCGCCGGAGGATCACCGATCATCTCGTCGGGCCCCATGGGCGGGGGGAAGCCGTGGGTCACCAGCGCGCGGTCGCCTTCGTAGGCCAGGGAGGCGGTGGTCGGGGTGGGCCAGCCAGGCAGCAGCCGGGACCGGCTGAGATCCACTCCCTCTTCCACGCCGAGTGCCGTCCAGCAGTATCGGCCGAAGGGATCGTCGCCGAAGGCCGCCGCGACACCGGTCCGCAGGCCGAGCCTGGCCAGCGTGAACGCGAAGTTCGCGATCCCGCCGGGTCCCGAGGTCATTTCGGTGGTCCAGATCTCCGTTCCCGGCTTGGGCCCCTGCTCCAGACCGGCGAAGGCCACGTCGAAGAAGAGCAGGCCGGACACGAAGACATCGAGCTGTGGCTGGAGCGCGTGGTATGGCATCACTTCGCCTACTTCCGGCGCATTAGCACCTTTCGATTTAGGCAGGATCGTGCACCCTCGGTGAGCGACTATGCAAGAGTTCGCTCGAAAATTTTCCAATCCCCTCTGGAGATGATCGAGTTTGCGCGCTACTGTCCGTGTCATGCTCCGGGACCGACGCCACGAACTGATCGTGCACATCCTTCGCTCAGAGGGCACCGCCACTGTCGAGGCGCTGGCCGAGCGCCTCGACGCCAGTCCCGCGACGATCCGCCGGGACCTCGTCCAGTTGCACGAAGACGGCCTGCTCCGGCGGGTGTACGGCGGCGCCATGCCGATCGACGAGCGAGACGACCCGTTCGTCGACGTGGCGGCGGTACGCGGAGCGGAGAAGGACAAGATCGCGCAGAGGTGCGCAGAGATGGTCAAGGACGACGAGACGGTGTTACTCGACATCGGCACGACCGCGCACCGCGTCGCCATCCACCTGCGCGGCCGGTCCCTCACGGTCGTCACCAGCAGCCTCGCCGTCTTCGAGGAGCTTCAGGACGAGGAGGACATCCAGCTCATCATGCTGGGCGGCATGGTCCGTCGCGACTACCGGTCGCTGGTGGGCTTCCTGACCGAGGACAACCTCCGCCAGATCAAGGCCGACCGGCTCTTCCTCGGCACCAGCGGGGTGCGTCCCGGCGGGCACGTCATGGACACCACCGTGGTGGAGGTGCCGGTCAAGCGCGCCATGATCGCGGCGAGCGACCAGGTGATCCTGGTGGCGGACGTCGGAAAGTTCCCCGGCACCGGGATGGCCCGGGTCTGCGGCCCCGAAGATCTCGATGTCATCGTCACCAACGCCCCAGGCGACCAGGAAACGCTCACCGCCATGCGGGAGGCGGGAGTCAAGGTGATCACAGTATGAGGCTGACCATTCTCGGCGGCGGCGGGTTCCGCGTCCCGCTCGTCTACCGCGCCCTGCTCGCCGATCGTGGCAAGGGCCGGGTCACCCACGTGACCCTCCACGATCTCGACTCCTCCCGGACAGCGGCGATCCGGCGGGTGCTGTCCGAGCTGGCGGAGGGCGTGCCCGACGCGCCCGAAGTCCACGCGACCACCGACCTGACCGAAGCCGTCACAGGGGCCGACTTCGTCTTCTCCGCCATCCGGATCGGCGGTCTCGAGGGCCGGGCCATCGACGAGCGGGTGGCGCTCGACGAGGGCGTGCCCGGCCAGGAGACCGTCGGCGCCGGCGGCATCGCGTACGGCCTGCGCACGGTCCCCGTCGCCCGCGAGCTCGCGAAGCGCATCGCCGAGGTGGCCCCCGAGGCGTGGGTCATCAACTTCACCAACCCGGCGGGCATGGTCACCGAGGCGATGTCCCACTATCTCGGCGACCGGGTCATCGGCATCTGCGACTCGCCGATCTCGCTGGGCCGGCGGGCGGCCTGGGCGCTCGGCGTGGACCCCGCGACGGTGTGGCTCGACTACGCCGGGCTCAATCATCTCGGCTGGCTGCGCGGCCTCCGCGTCGAGGGCCGCGACCTGCTCCCCGGCCTCCTGCGCGATGACGACGCGCTGGGCTCCTTCGAGGAGGGCAAGCTCTTCGGCGCCCGGTGGCTGCGCGCCCTCGGCTGCATCCCCAACGAATACCTGCACTACTACTACTTCACCAGGGAGGCGGTGGCCGCCGCGCGCGCCGCCCGGCAGACCCGTGGCTCCGTGCTCATCGAGCAGCAGCGGCGCTTCTACGCGGACACCGGCGGCCCGGCGCTGGCGGCGTGGGAGAGCGTCCGGCTGGAGCGGGAGGTCACCTACATGGCCGAGGCCCGCGAGGCCTCGGGTGTGGGCGAGCGGGCGCCCGGCGACCTTGAGTCCGGCGGCTACGAGCAGGTCGCCCTGGCCCTCATGCGCGCGATCGCGCTGGACGAACGGACCACGCTCATCCTCAACGTCCGCGGCCGCGGCGCGATCGGCGTCCTCGATCCGGACGCGGTGGTCGAGGTGCCCTGCTTCGTGGACGCCAACGGCGCCCGCCCCCTCTCGGTCGATCCGCTCCCCGGCCACGCGCTCGGCCTGGTGTCCGCCGTCAAGGCGGTGGAGCAGGCGGTCATCGAGGCGGCCGCCACGGGCTCCCGGGCGGCGGCGCTGCGCGCCTTCGCCATCCACCCGCTGGTCGACTCCGTCGCGGTGGCCGAGCGCCTCCTCGACCGATACCAGCGCGAGCACCCCCAGCTCGACTACCTCCGTGGAAGGAGCTGACGTCCCCGATGCACGACGACAGGAAACTCGTCGAAGAGCGGATCGACCGGGTGCTCCGGGAACGCGTCACACCCGCCCTGTACGCCGAAAGCAGGCCGCTGGAGCTGGCCGCCTGGCACGTCCCCGACGAGCCGGTGCCCGTCGCGCAGGCGCTGGCCGCCCGCTACGAGCCGTTCGAGGTGGGCTCGCGCTGGGGGCGGCCCTGGTCGACGACCTGGCTGCGGGCCACCGGCTCCGTTCCGGCGCGGTGGGCGGGACGGCGGGTGGAGGCCGTCTTCGACCTGGGCTTCGTCGGCGACTGGCCGGGCAACCAGGCCGAGGCGCTCGTGTACGACCTGACGGGCCGGCCGATCAAGGGCATCGAACCGCGTAACCAGTACGTCCCGATCGCCGGGGACCAGGCAGGGCTGCTGCTGGAGATGGCCGCCAACCCCGACATCCTCGCGAACGGCTTCCTGCCGACCCCCCTGGGCGACAAGGCCACGGCCGGCGACGAGCCGCTCTACCGCCTCGCCCGCGCCGAGCTCGCCGTCCTCGACGAGGAGGTCTGGCACCTGCGGCTGGACCTCGAGGTGCTGCGCGAACTGATGGCCGAGCTGCCGATCGGCGATCCCCGGCGGCACGAGATCCTCCGCGCGCTGGAGCGGAGCATGGACGCCCTCGACCTCCACGACGTGGCCGGTACGGCGGGGGCCGCCCGCTCCCGCCTGGCCGCCGCGCTGTCCTCTCCCGCCCATGCCAGCGCCCACACCATCTCGGCGGTCGGCCACGCGCACATCGACAGCGCCTGGCTCTGGCCGATCCGCGAGACCAAGCGCAAGACCTCGCGCACCTTCGCCAACGTCACCGCCCTGACGAAGGACTATCCGGAGTTCGTCTTCGCCGGGCCGCAGGCCCAGCAGTACGCGTGGGTCAAGGAGCGTCACCCGGAGATCTTCGAGCGCATGCGCGAGGCGATCAAGGCAGGGCAGTGGGTGCCGGTCGGCGGCATGTGGGTGGAGGCCGACGGCAACCTGCCGGGCGGGGAGGCCCTGGCCCGGCAGCTCGTGCACGGCAAGCGCTTCTTCATGGAGGAGTTCGGCGTGGAATGCCGCGGCGTGTGGCTGCCCGACTCCTTCGGCTACACCGCGGCCTACCCGCAGATCGCCCGGCTCGCCGGGATGGACTGGTTCCTCACCCAGAAGATCTCCTGGAACCAGACCAACAAGTTCCCGCACCACACCTTCTGGTGGGAGGGCATCGACGGCACCCGCATCTTCACCCACTTCCCGTCGGCCGACACCTACAACGGCACGTTCGAGGGCGCCGAGCTCGCGCACGCCGTACGCAACTATGCGGAGAAGGGCGCGGGCACCCGCTCGCTGCTGCCCTTCGGGCACGGCGACGGGGGTGGCGGTCCCACCCGGGAGATGCTGGAGAAGGCACGGCGGCTGCGCGACCTGGAGGGCTCCCCGGCCGTCGTGATCCAGAGCCCGGACGAGTTCTTCGCCGCCGCCCGCGCGGAGCTGGGGGACGCGGCCGTCTGGTCCGGTGAGCTCTACCTGGAGCTGCACCGCGCCACCTACACCAGCCAGGCCAGGACCAAGGCCGGCAACCGGCGCAGCGAGCATCTGCTGCGCGAGGCCGAGCTGTGGGCGGCGACCGCCGCGGTGCACGCGGAGTTCCCCTACCCGTACACGGACCTGGACCGGCTGTGGAAGACGGTGCTGCTGCACCAGTTCCACGACATCCTGCCCGGCAGCTCGATCGCCTGGGTCCATCGTGAGGCCGAGGCCACCTACGCCCGCGTACGCACGGAGCTCGAGGAGATCATCACCGCGGCCGTCTCCGCCATCGCCGGCGACGGCGAGGCGACCTGGGTCTGCAACGCCGCGCCACGGCCGCGCGCCGAAGTGGTGACCGCCCCCGACGGCTCGGCCGTCTTCGTCGAGGTCCCGGCATCCGGCGTGGTCCGCCTCAGCGCGGCACCGTCCCCGGCTCCCGCTCCCGTCACCGTGACGACCAGCGGGACCGGCACGGTGCTCGACAACGGTCTGATCCGCGTCGAGTTCGACGCGGCCGGTCTGTTCTCGTCGGTCCTCGACCTGACGACCGGCCGCGAGCTGCTCGCCGCCGGCACCCGGGGCAATCTGCTGCAGTTGCACACCGACCTGCCCAACCAGTGGGACGCCTGGGACATCGACGCGCACTATCGCCGTCAGCGCACCGACCTCACCGACGTCGACGCGATCACCATCGTCGAGTCGGGCCCGCTCATCGGCGCGGTACGCGTCGAGCGTTCCTTCGGAGCGTCCAGGGTCGTCCAGACGGTCCGCCTCGCGGCGGGCGGTTCCCGGCTGGAGATCACCACCGAGATCGACTGGCACGAGCGAGAGAAGATCCTCAAGGTCGCCTTCCCGTTCGACGTCCATGCCGACCGCACGGCCGCCGAGATCCAGTACGGCCACATCTTCCGGCCCACGCACACCAACACCAGCTGGGACGCGGCCCGGTTCGAGATCTCCTGCCACCGCTGGATCCATCTCGGGGAGCCGGGGTACGGCGTCGCGCTGGCGAACGACGCCACCTACGGCCACGACGTGACGCGCACCACCCGGGCCGATGGCGGCACCACGACCACGGCCCGGCTGAGCCTGGTCCGCGCGCCGCGCTGCCCCGATCCGGAAGCCGACCAGGGCCGCCACGAGATGACCTACTCGCTGGTCCCCGGCGCGACGATCGGCGACGCCGTGGCGGCCGGCTACGCGCTGAACCTCCCGCTCCGCGTGACGAGCGGCGGCGCGGTCACGCCGCCGCCACCGCTCGTCACGCTCGACGGCACCGCCGCCTGCGTCGAGGCGGTCAAGCTCGCCGACGACCGGTCCGGTGATGTCATCGTCCGGGTCTACGAGGCGCTCGGCGGCCGGGCCACCACCCGGCTGCGCGCCTCCTTCCCGGTCACCGGTGTGACGATCACCGACCTGCTGGAACGTCCGCTGCCCGGACAGCCGGTCGCCGTAGCGGCCGACGGCGCCGTTCCGATCTCCCTACGGCCGTTCCAGGTGCTCACGCTGCGGCTGTCCCGGTGACCGTTATGTCGCCTTCCGGTAGGTCCGGAACGCCCGTGTGGCCAGGAACCCCATCACGAGGACTGCCGCCGTGAGCAGCCCCAAATGGGTCCAGACCGTGCTCCAGTCGGTGCGCGCGAGCATCGCCTGCCGTGCCGCGACGACCGCCCATTCCATGGGGTTGTACCTGGCGACGTCCCCGACCCAGCCCGGTGCGAGATGGAGGTCCATGACGGCGGAGCTCAGGAACATCAGCGGCAGCGTGGTGAACTGGGAAATCGCGATCAACGTCGCCTGCTGACGGGTCAGCAGGGCGACGGCATTGGACAGTGCCGAGAAGATCAGCGTCAGCAGCACCGCCGCCAGGACGGTGACGCCGACGCCGGCGATGCCACCAGGGAAGCGGGCACCGGCGACCAGCGCGATGACCACGATGATCAGGCTTTGGATGACCGTCTGGATCGCCTGGTAGGCCATGGTCGCGTACATCATGGCGCTTCGGCTGGCAGGTGAGGTGAGCAGCCGGTCCATCACGCCGCGGTCGATGTCCTGAAGGTAGGTCGTCCCCGCCCACGCGCTCGCGAACAGCGCGGTCATCATCACCACGCCCGGTGTGAGGAACCGCAGGAACCCGCCGCCGTACGCGAACCCCGGCAGGTTCACCACCGAGCGGAACAGCTGCCCGAACAGCAGCAGCCAGATCACCGGCTGTACCAGCCCGATCACCAGGAAGGTGGGCATCCGCCACAACGTGCGCAGCAGACGGCCGGTGAGGAACGCGGAGTGCGTGATCACGCTCAGCGGACGCGTGTCGAAGACGTTCGCCGTGGTCATTTCGCCACCTCCAGGCTCTTGGGGCCCTCTGCGTCACCGGTCTCAAGGCTGTGGCCGGTGTGCCGGAGGTAGACGTCATCGAGCGAGGGGCGGGCGAGCGTCGCGGAGGTCACGACGATGCCTGCTTCTTCGAGCGCGGCCAGCACCGGCGGCAACGCCCGCGCTCCGTCATCGGTCCGGCCACGGACCGTGCACCCGTCCATGGTGATCTCACGTAGCTCCGGCACTCGTCGCAGCACCGCCGGCGCCGTGCTGTCGGCCTCGGCGAGCTCCACCAGTACCGCGTCGCCGCGCAGGTCGCTCTTGAGCTCTTCCGGAGTGCCCGCGGCGACCACCGCGCCGTTGTCGACGATCGCGAGCCGGTCGGCGAGGTGATCGGCCTCGTCGAGATAGTGCGTGGTGAGCAGTACCGTCATCTGCTCGTCACCGGCCATCCTGGCGATCTCGTGCCACATCTCGCTCCGGGCCTGGGGATCGAGGCCCGTGGTCGGCTCGTCGAGGAACAGCACCTGCGGGCGGTGCATCAGCCCGAGCGCGACGTCCAGCTTGCGCGCCATGCCACCGGAGTACGTGCGCACCAGCCGGTCCGCGGCTTCGGACAGACCGAACTTCTCGATGAGCTCACGAGCCCGCGCCTTGGCGTCCCGGCGGGACATGCCGTGGAGGCGGCCCGCGAGCTCCAGGTTCTCGGTCGCGGTCCCCATCGGGTCCGTGCCGGGCTTCTGGGCGACGAACCCGATCGCCTGGCGTACCCGGTCCGGCCTCGCCGCGACGTCGATGCCGGCGACGCGTGCCGATCCCGAGTCGGCGACCGACAGCGTGGAGAGAATCTTCACCGTGGTGGACTTACCTGCCCCGTTCGGGCCGAGCAGCCCGAAGACGGTCCCCTTCGCAGCGGAGAAGCTCAGCCCCCGCAACGCTGTGACCGGGGGCCTGTTCCTGCCTGCCGAGTAGCTCTTGACAAGATCAACGGCTTCCAAAGCCATTTCTGCTCGCCGAAACGCAACCATCGCCGCACACCTTTTCAGAATCTGGTGTGACTCCCACCTTCCTGGTGTCACTGGACACGAGGAGGCTTGATGGCGAGGGCGGAACCCTACGGTGAGATGTCGCAGCCGACCCTAGCAGGTGCAAACGGCGCCCATGAACCCGAATGCGGCCTTCGGCGAATACAGGAGAGGAAGATCGCTCTCCTACGTCTATGAGGTAGCTCGTGACTTTAGGCAAGTCGCTCATCGCCGTTCTCGCGGCGGGGGCAATCAGTGCCACACCGGCGCCGGCCTCGCCTCCCCAGAGGGACGGGGTGACTCTGATCACCGGTGATCGGGTGGTGGTCACCGGGCGGGGGCACCTGGTGAAGCCCGGGCCCGGCAGGCAGGTGGATTTCTCGAGTCAGGTGCTCGGAGGCCACCTGTACGTGATTCCCGCCGACGCCACGCCGCTGATCGCCCAGGGTGTGCTGGACCGGCGGCTGTTCGACGTCACCCAGCTCCTGGCCTGGAAGTACGGCGACGCCGACACCCCCGACATCCCGGTCATCTCTCAGGCGATCGCCGGGCAGGCCATCGCACCGCAGGGCGCCCAGCGGGTCCGGCAGTTATCCGGTCTCGGGATGAGCGCGGCCCGCGTGCCGAAGGCGAACGCCGCCCAGACCTGGAAAGACCTGACCGGCGGCAGCACCCGCGCCCTGGCCGCCGGACGCACCAAGCTATGGCTGGACGGCCGCAGAACGTACCTGCTGGATGAGAGCGTCAAGCTGATCGGCGCCCCGCAGGCGTGGCAGCAGGGCATGACCGGCAAGGGCGTCACGGTCGCGGTGCTCGACGGCGGTTACGACCCCGACCACCCGGACCTGAAGGACGCGGTGGCGCAGGAGCGCAACTTCACCAAAGACCCCGACATCCGCGACTCGAAGGGGCACGGCACCCATGTGGCCTCGATCGTGGCGGGCCGGGGCGAGAAGTACCGAGGCGTGGCACCGGAGGCGACGCTGGCCATCGGGAAGGTGGGCACCGCCGCGGGGCTCATCGAGTCGGACATCATCGCCGGCATGGAGTGGGCGTCCGCCGAGGTCAAGGCCAAGGTCGTCAACATGAGCTTCGGCGCTCCGGACACCCCCGAGCTGGACCTGGTGGAGCAGGCGGTCAACACGCTGTCGGAGCGGTACGGCACGCTGTTCGTCGCGGGGGCCGGAAACGACGGCCGCGAGCAGTCGATGTACAGCCCCGCCAGTGCGGACGCGGCTCTGGCCGTGGGCTCGGTGGACAAGCAGCGCGTGATGGCGCCGGACTCCAGCGCGGGGCCGCGCGTGGGCGACCACGCGATCAAACCCGAGGTGACCGCGCCCGGTGTGGCCATCACGGCGGCAGCCATCGGGGGCGGCTACGTATCGAAGAGCGGCACCTCGATGGCCAGCCCGCATGTGGCCGGGGCGGCGGCGATCCTGGCGCAGCGCCATCCGGACTGGACCGGCGCGCAGCTCAAGGCCGCGCTGATCGGCAGCGCCGCGCCCGCCGAGGGCGTCCCGCTTTACCGGCAGGGCGCCGGGCTGGCCGACCTGACGCGGGTGCTGAAGCAGCAGGTCGTGGCAGCGCAGGGCAACGTCTGGGCGGCCTTCCCCTGGAATGCCTCCGGCGAGCGGGTGGCCACCAAGACGATCACGTATGCTAACGCGGGCGACACCCCGGTGACCCTGGACCTGTCGGCCCAGGGCGAGGCGCTGAAGCTGCCGGCCGATCAGGTCACGGTCCCGGCCAAGGGCGAGGCCTCGGTCACGCTCACCATCGACGCCACCGGCAAGGCCCCGGGCGACTACCCGGGAACCGTCACCGCCAAAGCAGGCGACACAGTGATCCGCACGCTCGCCGGCGCCTACGTCGAGCCCGAGTCCTACGACGTCACCCTCACCGTCATCGGCAAGCAGGGCCGGCCGATCAACCCCAGGGACAGCCAGATCTACGACGCGAAGACCGGGAAGAAGTATGACCTGTTGTTCGCCGACGGATCTGCCACGGTACGGCTGCCCAAGGGCGACTGGAACCTCTTCGCCAAGATCGCGGAGACGGTCGACGGAAAGCGGATCAGGACGGTCGCCGTCTCCCCGTTCAAGGTCGACGGCGGTGGCCGGCGAGTGACGGTGGACGCGCGCCAGGGCAAGCAGGTCAAGGTCGCTCTCGACGACCCGAGCGCCGCGCTCCAGAGCGGTTACACCTTCGAGCTGACGCATGGCGCCTGGAACGACTCGGCGTCGACCAACGGAGACGCCAACAGCGAGCTCTTCGTCGTTCCCATCCGTCTGCCGGGTCTGGACTCCACACTGGAGACTGTTTGGCTCAGCAAGGACATCTCGCCCAGCCCGTACGTCTACAGCATCGTCGACCACCGCACCGGCGGCATTCCCGACGATCCCACCTATCGCGCCAAGCAGCAGGATCTGGCGAAGGTCACCACAACCTACCGAGCCCTGGGAGCGACGGCGACGGGCTCGGCGATGGTCTCGCTGGGGAGCGACAACGCCTCTGCCAGCTCGTTGACAGCGCTGGTCGAAAATATCCCCCTGCCCGGCACGCTCATCCACTACCGCACCCCCGGGATGACCTACCAGAGTGGGCTCGAGGTCGGCACCTCGCTGATCTTCGACGTCGGCCGGCTCGCCAAGCGCGGCGAAACCCGCGAAGTCTGGAACGCCGCGGTCATCGGGCCGTCGTTCCTGCTGCCGGGCGGTAACCGTACCGGTGACAAGCTGACCTTCTCCGCGGCGGGACTGTTCGCCGACGGGCAGCCTGGTAGATCGGGCTTCGACACCGGCGCCACCGGCACCGCCACCCTCGCCAAGGACGGGCAGGTGCTGGCCACCGCCGACCTCGCCAACTGCGCGGTCTACGAGCCGGAAGGGTGCGAGTTGCGCGCCGACCTGCCCGCCGGGTCCGGGTCCTACACGCTGACGGCATCGATGCGTCGGCAGGCCACGCTCTCCACGGAGGTGAGCACGGCCTGGACGTTCCCGTCCGCGACCACCGCCAAGGAGCAGCCGCTGCCGTTGACCGCGGTCCGTTACAGCCCGCAGGGCCTGGACACCTCGAACCGCGCCAAGCCGGGCAGCGTGACCAGCATGCCTCTGTGGGTTGAGCGCAATCCCGGCGCCGCGAAGGCGGAGGCGAAGTCGATCCGGCTGGAGATGTCCACCGACGACGGCAAGAGCTGGCGGTCCGTCCCGGTCACCCGCACCGAGTCGGGCTGGACCGCCGGGGTGCCGAACCCCCGTACGGCCGGGTTCGTCTCCCTGCGCGCGGTGGTCACCGACAGCGCCGGCAACGGGGTGACCCAGACGATCACCCGCGCCTACGCCGTCGGCTGACCGGCGACCACACCCCCAGGTCCTGCCCTCACCGGCCGGGCCTGGGAACCCGCCCATCCGACCTTCCGGTGGATGCGCACGCCGTACTTGGCGGGGGCCGGTACGGCGTGCTTGCCGAAGCTGGAGCAGGCGCCGTTGATCGATGAGAGGAGGACGCCCACCGCTCCGCTGTCAGAGTTCGGTGGCGAGTGATCGAAGCTCGGCGATCACATCCGCGCCGCTGGGCGCATGGTCCGGGTCCACCAGCCACTGCAGCATCAGGCCTGTCAGCAAGGCGAGCGGTACCGAGCCGCCGAGTCCCTGGCGTGCCTCGCGCTGCCCTTTGGCGAGGTGTTCGCGTACCTCCGGTGACCGCTCGGCCTGCACGACGGCCTCGAGTTGGGCCACCCACAACGCCCGATGGGTGGTGAAGCTGTCGATCAGCGCCTGCCAGCGCTGGTCCGGCTCGTCGGACGGGGTGCGCCGGGCGAGTTCATCGCCGAGCTCGTCGACCGCTTCCACCAGGGCTTGGGTGAGCAGGGCGTCCTTGGAGCCGAAGTGATAGCCGATGGCGGCGTGACTGACTCCGGCGGCCGAGGCGATGTCCCGGACGGTCGTGTGAGCCCAGCCGCGTTCGATCAGGCACCGCTTGGCGCCGGCCAGCAGATCCTCTCGGTTTCCCATGCAGAGCAGCATATCGGAGTGCTTGACCAAACGGTCTATCCATATGGTTTGACCAAATGGACAAGAAATGGCTACGGTCGTACCCATGACCAAGACGAAAGTTCTGATCTCGGGCGCGAGCGTGGCGGGACCCGCCCTGGCCTACTTTCTGCACCGCGACAAGTACGACGTGACCGTGGTCGAACGCGCGCCGGAGCTTCGCGACAGCGGCTACGCGGTGGACTTCCGCGGCGAGGCGCTCGACGTGCTGGAGGAGATGGGCACCCTCGCCGAGCTTCGCGGGCACGACACGAAGATGAGCGGCACCGTCCTGGTGGACGAGCGGGGTGTGGAGACCGGGCGACTGCCCGCAGCGGCGTTCGCCGGCGAACTGGAGGTGCCGAAGCAGGACCTGACCCGGATCCTGCACCGGATCACCGCCGACGGCGTGCGGTACGTGTTCGACAACTCGATCAGCGCGCTGACCCAGCACGAGTCCGGCGTGACGGTCGAGTTCGAGCGCGGCGCCGCCGGCGAGTTCGACCTGGTGATCGGAGCCGACGGCGTGTACTCGAAGGTTCGGCAGCTGGCCTTCGGCCCGCACGCCGACGCGCTGCGGCACCTGGGTCTTTCCGGCGTCGGCTTCAGCACCGCCAACTACCTCGGCCTGAGCCGCAACGGACTGCTGCGGCAGACCCCGGACACGGCAATCTACCTGTTCAGTCGCGGCGCGGCTGAGCGGCTCACGGTCAGCCTCTCCTTCGCCACCGCCTCCCCCGCGCTGGACCGATGCGGCCGGGACGAGCAGGAGAAGGCGGTGCGCGCCGCCTTCGCCGGGCACGGCTGGGAGACGCCCAGGCTGCTGGAGGCGATGAGCGAAGCGGACGACTACTACTTCTCCTCGACCTGCCAGGTCCACCTGGAGCACTGGTCACGCGGCCGGATCACGCTGGTCGGCGACGCGGGGTACTGTGCGGCGCCGACCAGCGGCATGGGCACCTCCCAGGCGCTGATCGGCGCGCGTACCCTCGCCCGAAACCTGGCCTCGGCGGGCGGCGACCATGCGACCGCGTTTGCCACGTACGAGGCGGAACTGCGGCCCTACGTCGCGGAGAACCAGGCGACAGGCCGGCAGACCGCGAAAATGTTCGGCGGTGGAGTCTAGTCCGCAGGCTCACCACCTGCCACGCCGCCGATGCTGGAGGTCACGCCCACGGACATGGTGTACGCCCATCAAGGCCCCAGCGCGGCGAGCATTGTCCGCGAGGAACGGGCCGGAATCCCGGGCCCGGCCGGTGAAGGGCCGGGCCCGGGTGGGTGTGGTCGCCGGTCAGCCGACGGCGTAGGCGCGGGTGATCGTCTGGGTCACCCCGACGCCCGCCGTGTCGGTCACCACCGCGCGGAGTGAGACGAATCCGGCCGTAGCCGGGTTCGGCACCGTGGCGGTCCAGCCCGAGCCGGTGCGGACGACCGGGATCTTGCGCCAGTTCGCGCCGTCGTCGGTGGACATCTCCAGCCGGATCGACTTCGCCTCCGCCTTCGCGGAGCCGGGGTTGCGTTCGATCCGGACGGGCACGCGGGTCACGCTGCCCGGCTTGGCACGGTTCGAGGTGTCCAGACCCTCGGGGCTGTAGCGGACCGCGGTCAGCGGCAGCGGCTGCTCCCTGGCGGTGGTCGCGGATGGGAATGTCCACACGGACTCCACGCCGGTGGACAGCGCCGAGTGCGGGACCTGCCTGCGCATCGACGCGGTCAGCGTGTACGAGCCGCGCCCGGAGGGAAGGTCGGCGCGCAGCTCACACCCTTCCGGCTCGTAGATCCAGCAGCCGGCGAGGTCGGCGGTGGCCAGCACCTGCCCGTCCTTGGCGAGGGTGGCTCCGCCGGTGGCGGCGGTGTCCGACCCCGTCTTGCTCGCGCCCCCGTCGGAGAACAGCCCCACTCCGGAGAAGGTCAGCTTGTCGCCGGTACGGTTACCGCCCGGCAGCAGGAACGACGGCCCGGTGACCGCGGTGTTCCAGACCTCGCTGGTCTGGCCGCGCTTGGCGAGCCGGCCGCCGTCGAACATCAGCGAGGTGCCGACCTCGAGCCCGCTCTCGAAGGTCAGCCCGGGGGTGCGGTAGTAGATGAGCGTGCCGGGCAGGGCGATGTCGCCGACGAACGGCGTCAGTGTCGCGCCGGGGAAATCAGGGTCGCGCAGGCCGCTCAGCGGCGCACCCGTAGCCGCCACTCCTGAGGCCCTGTAGGTCGCGGTGACCTTCGCCAGGTCCTTCTGCCTGACGTTGTAAGCAGGATCTTCGGGGAAGCCGTCGGTGCGATGGTCGACGAGTTGGTAGACGTACGGGCTGGGGGAAGTGTCCTTGCTGAGCCACGTGGTCTCCAGACCGTAGGTCAGACCTGCCCGGTGGCTGGGAACGACGAAGAATTCGGTGTTGACGTTGCCATTTGTCCACCACCAGGAGTTCCACGCGCCGTGGGTCAGCCCGAGGGCGTAACCGCGCTGAAGTTCGGCGCTCGGATCGTCAAGCGTGATCTTGGCCGCCTTGCCCTGGCGCGCGTCCACCGTCAGCTGCTGGTCGCCGCCGTCGATCTTCAGCGCGGGGTCGGCGATCGTCGTGAACCAGTTCCCGTCGATCTTCTCCAAGGTCTCGGTGTAGAAGTTCCAGTCGCCCTCGGGCAGTCGTACCTTGGCCACACCGTTCCGGAAGGCCGGCTGGTGGATGGTGCCGGTCTTCGCGTCGTAGATCTGGCTGTCCCTGGGGTTGATCGGCTGGCCCTGCTTGCCGATGACGGTGAGGGTGACGTCGTAGGACTCGGGCTCGACGTAGGCGCCGGCGAGCGTGCGGATCACTGTGTCGCCTGCTTTGGCGGTGACGGTTCCCGGGTAGTCGCCCGGGGCCTTGCCGGTGGCGTCGATGGTGAGCGTGACCGAGGCCTCGCCCTTGGCCGGGACCGTGACCTGATCGGCCGGCAGCTTCAGCCCCTCGCCCTGCGCTGACAGGTTCAGGGTGACCGGGGTGTCGCCCGCGTTGGCGTACGTGATCGTCTTGGTGGCCACCCGCTCGCCGGAAGCGTTCCAGGGGAAGGCCGCCCAGACGTTGCCCTGCGCGGCCACGACCTGCTGCTTCAGCGCGCGTACCAGGTCGATCAGCCCGGCTCCCTGCTGATAGAGCGTCGGGCCCTGGGCGGGCGCGGCGCTGCCGATCAGTGCGGCCTTGAGCTGCGCGCCCGTCCAGTCCGGATGGCGCTGCGCCAGGATGGCCGCCGCCCCAGCCACGTGCGGGCTGGCCATCGAGGTGCCGCTGAGCGCCCGGTGGAGGCCACTGGCGGTGCCCGCGGCGGCCGCGGCAACAATGTTCACGCCCGGTGCGGTCACCTCGGGTTTGATCGCGTGGTCGCTCACTCGCGGCCCCGGGCTGGAGAACTCGGCCAGCAGGCCCTTCTTGTCCACCGCGCCCACGGTCAGCGCCGCCTCAGCGCTACCGGGGCTGCTCACCTTGCTGTCAGCGCCGCCGTTTCCCGCCGACACGACGAACAGCGTGCCGGTCTGCTCCGACAGCGTGTTGACCGCCTGCTCCAGCGGGTCCAGATCGGGGCCGTCCGTGTCGCCGAAGCTCATGTTGACGACCTTGGCCTTGACCTCGACGGCCGCCCACTCCATGCCGGCGAGGATGGCCGAATCGGTCGGGCCCGAGGCGTCGCCCACTTTCCCGATGGCCAGCGTCGCCTCCGGTGCCACGCCTCGGTACTTCTCATCCCGGCCTGCGACGATCGAGTCGACATGGGTGCCGTGGCCGAGGGTGTCGCGGATGTCGGGGTCGTCGCTGAAGTTGCGCTCCTGTGCGACCGCGTCCTTCAGGTCGGGGTGGCCGGGGTCGTAACCGGAGTCGAGGACCGCGACGGTGACGCCCTTGCCGGTCATGCCCTGCTGCCATGCTTGCGGGGCGCCGATCTGCTTGACGCTCTCATCCAGCAGGTACGTTCTGCGGCCGTCCAGCCATAGCTTGGTGCGTCCGGCGGCCAGGGCGCGGGTGCTGCCGCCGGTCAGGTCTTTCCAGGTCTGGGCGGCGTTCGCCTTTGGCACGCGGGCCGCGCTCATGCCGAGACCGGATAACTGCCGGACCCGTTGGGCGCCCTGCGGCGCGATGGCCTGCCCGGCGATCGCCTGAGAGATGACCGGGATGTCGGGGGTGTCGGCGTCGCCGTACTTCCAGGCCAGGAGCTGGGTGACGTCGAACAGCCGCCGGTCCAGCACGCCCTGGGCGATCAGCGGGGTGGCGTCGGCGGGAATCACGTACAGGTGGCCTCCGAGCACCTGACTCGTGAAATCCACCTGCCTGCCGGGACCGGGCTTCACCAGGTGCCCCCGCCCGGTGACCACCACCCGATCACCGGTGATCAGAGTCACCCCGTTGTCCTGCTGAGGCGCGGCCTGCAAGGCCGACGCCGGTGTGGCGCTGATGGCTCCCGCCGCGAGAGCGGCGATGAGCGACTTGCCTAAAGTCATGAGCTACCTCATAGACGTAGGAGAGCGATCTTCCTCTCGTGTATTCGCCGAAGACCACATTCGTCTTCCCAGTCGCACATTTCGCGGTGTCTGAGCATGAACGCGCGCAAGTACGAACAGCGACTGCGCGCCGAGGCGGCTGAGGAGACGAGTGAGAGATCGGCAAAGCCCTGGCCGGAGCCTTGCTAGCGTCGGACCATGCCGTGCTGGTCGGCGCGGTGTGCCGCTCAACAGAAAGAGACCTGATGCGCCCGACGATCCGCAGGGCAGTGATCCCCGCCGCCGGACTCGGCTCCCGCCTCCTGCCGCTGACCAAGGCCATCCCCAAGGAGATGCTGCCGGTCGGTGACAAGCCGGTGATCGAGCACACCGTCCGCGAACTGGTCGCATCTGGCATCACGGACATCACCATCGTCGTGTCCGGCGGGAAGTCCCTGATCCAGGACCACTTCCGGCCCAACCCCGCGCTGGTGCAGCAGCTGCGCGCCGACGGCAAGACCGCCTACGCCGACGCGGTGGAGGAGGTCGCCGAGCTTTCCCGGCAAGGCCACATCACCTACCTCGACCAGCACGGCCCGTACGGCAACGGCACCCCGGTCTTGAACGCCGCGCACGGCATCGGCGATGAGCCGATGCTCGTCCTGTGGCCCGACGATGTGTTCGTGGCCGAGGTGCCCCGCGCCCAGCAGCTGATCCGCGCCTACGAGGCGACCGGCTGCCCGGTGCTGGCCCTGATGCCCATCGACAGGAAGGACTCCGCGCGCTACGGCGTGCCCGTGGTCAAAGAGAACCTCGAGGACGGCTGCTGCGGATCACCGGTTTGGTCGAGAAGCCCAAACCCGCCGACGCGCCCTCCGCGTACGCCGCCATCGGCGGCTACGTCGTCACCCCCGCCATCATCGACGAGCTGCGCGAGCAGACCAACCGCTGGTATGAGCACCGCACCGGCGAGGTGTACCTGACCGATGCCATCAACGCCTACGCCGCCGGCCACGTCGTATACGGGCAGGTCATCTCCGGCCGCTGGTACGACACCGGCAACCCAGCGGACTACCTCACTGCCCAGTTCGCCTCCGCCCTGGCCCACCCCGAGTACGGGCCGCTCCTGCGCCGGCTCGCCCACGAGCTCGGCGACAACAACCGCCCCGGCACCGGCACCTGATACGCCACTCCTGTCCTGTCCTGTCCTGTCGAACGCTTGCACCTGGAGCCGGAAAACCCGTGGCCGCGTGATCCATCGCGAGAGCACGTCCGGCGGCGCGCAGGTCGCCCTTGACGGCACCCAATCGTTCACCTCGACGCCTGACCACCTGGCCTGGAGAGCAAGCTCCAGGCCAGGGTGCTCAGGATGTGGTGATGTTGCCGATGGTGAGGGTGTACGGCGCCGCCTTGGTGATCGAGTCGGCCGCCGCGGTGATCAGGATGCGGAATTGGCCGCGCGGGGTCCTGATCGAGGTGTGCAGCGTGATGGTGACCGGGTGGTCCTCGCTCACCTTCGGGGCGGACAAGGTGGCGGTGACCCCGGGCGGCAGGTTGGTGACGCTGACCGCCGCGGTGGAGGTGAAGCCCTTCGACGGGATGAGGGAAACCACGGTGGTGGTCGAGCCGCCCGGTTGGACCGAACCGAGCTTGGGGTCGAGGGTGATGGAGAAGTCGGTGGGGATCGCCTGGATCGCCAGCGCGTGCAGGGCGGTCGCGCCCGAGCCGAGATAGGTGGCGTGGCTCACCCCGAAGACGGGGCTGGGGTTGGGGTTGTTGGGCGCGGTCGATCCGGTGCCCAAGCTGCCCAGGGTGTTGTCGCCCCAAGCCAGCACCGTGCCGTCGCCGCGGCGCGCGTAGCCGTTCACCGCGCCGACCGCGAGTTGGGTGGCGCCGCTGACGGCGGTGGCCACAGGGGGATAGACCGGGGTGGAGATGGTTCCGATGCCCAGCTCGCCGCGGCTGTTGATGCCCCAGCTCCACACCGTTCCGTCGTTGCGTAGCGCGCTGACGTTGCCCGAGCCGATGCCGATCTGGGTCAGGCCGGCGATGCCGGCGGTGAATCCCGGGGTGGGGCGGTCGCCGGGGCCGCCAGGGCCCAGTTGGCTGACGCCGTTGTCGCCCCAGCCGAACACCGTGCCATCGGCGCGCAGGGCCAGACCGTCGAAGTCGGCGGCGGCAACGTCGATGATGGTGGTCAGGCCCGCCAGCTTGGCCGGAGTGGCGCGGAAGCCGCCGACCGTTCCGTTGCCCAGTTGGCCGTCACTGTTGCTGCCCCAGGTCCACACCTCGCCATTGACGTCACGCGCCACGACCGAGCGCTGGCTGGTCTCGACATCGGCCATGGGCGGCAGGCCGAGAACCTGCTTGGGTACGGGGTTGGTCGCGGGCACGTTGTCGCCCAGGCCCAGGTTGCCGAATCCCGAGCCGTTGAAGCCCCAGGCCCACAGTCTGCCGCTGGAGTCGATGGCGAAGCTGCTGCCCGCGCCCGCGGAGACGTCGATGATGTCCGTCAGTCCTGGCACGTGCACAGGGGTGCGGCTGGGGGTGGTGGTGCCGTCGCCCAGCCCGCCGAAACCGTTGGTGCCCCACGACCAGATGGTGCTGTCGGCGGCGATGGCCAGGGTGTGGGAGGTGCCGGCCTCGACCTTGGTGAAGGCGATCTGCCCGGCCACGGTGACCGGGGTGTTGGCTTGCTGGGTGGTGCCGTCGCCGAGCTGGCCTTGTTCGTTGTGGCCCCAGGCGACGGTGAGGATCTGGTCGGTGGGATCGGCGAGCGCCGGCGTTGCGGCCGCCACCATCGTCGTCGCCGAGGCGGCGGCCAACGCCAGGGCCAGGAGGGTGGACACCGGCCGTCGGCGCTGGGAGCGGGCCGCCCCGTCCCGAACCGGCGCCTTCCCACATGATCGTGAGCTGAACATCGTGATGTTCTCTTTCGAAAGGATCGCACCGCACGAGGTGTCGACGTCCAGCCGGATTCATCCGTCTCCCGGACGGCTGGGCGCGCCGAACCGCGCTCAACGCGGCCGGAGCCGGACGGCCCCGTGCTCTAAGGGCGTGACAGCACGTTCCACCCCGTGACATCGCTGCGCATTCCGGCAATGCCTCTCGCCCGCAGCCGAGGTCGCCGGTGCTCGACCCGATCTGGAGTCGGCTCAGTGGGGCTGTTCGGGTGAGCGTGCATGGACGGCCTCGGCCCAGGTGTCGGCCCAGACGTTGAGCTCCTGGAGGGCGGGGCTGAGGGACATCCCCACGACGGTCAGCGTGTAGCCGGCCTCGCTGGGGGCGACCAGATCGGCGGTCGTCAGTTCGTCGAGGCGCTGGTACAGGACGCTGGAGGACAGGCCTTCGCAGCGGGCGAGCAGAGGGCGCGCGCCGAGCGGGCCGTCTCGCAACTCCCAGATGATCCGCAGAGCCCAGCGACGGCTCAGCAGGTCCATGGCGGCCATCAACGGCCGACCGGTCGTGGAGCCACGGACAGGCCGGCCAGGAAGTGGAGTCCGATTCGTGGACATACCCCTCCTTGTGTTTCGTTTTTCGAAACATTAGCATCGAGGCGACCGTTTCGATTTCCGAAACACCTCAGGAGGGTGGATGTCGCGCATAGCGCTTGTGGAACCGCCGTACGAGCCCGAGGTCGGGGCGCAGCTGGAGAGCATGATGCCGACGGGTGTTCCGCCGATCGGGCTGTTCAGGATGTTCGTGCGTAATCTTCCGATGACCGGTGCGATGCACGGATGGGGCCGTTACGAGCTGGGACGTCAGCTGACACTGACCATGCGGGAGCGGGAGATCACGATCGCCCGTACGTGTGCGCGGTGCCGCTGCGAGTACGAATGGGGCGTCCATGTGGCGATGTTCGCCGAGCGGGTCGGGCTGACCACCGCGCAGATCGTCTCGGTGACGCACGGGACGCCCGACGATCCGTGCTGGGAGTCCCCGCGGGAACGCCTGCTGATCGAGGCCGTCGACGCCCTGCACGCCACCTGCGACATCGACGACGCGCTGTGGGCCCGGCTCGCGGAGGTCATGGACGACGGCCAGCTCCTCGATCTCCTCCTGCTCTGCGGCTGGTATCACGCGATCAGCTTCGCCGCCACCGCGGCACGCGTGCCCCACGAGCCGAACACCCCAAGGTTCGCCGACTTCGCTCCCGCGAGCTGAGAGGTGCATCGCGGGACTATGTGTCGCGGGAGGGGACGGCTTGCTGAACGATGAGGGCGGCGGTGAGGCACACGGCTCCAGCGACTGCCATCCCGGAGGAAGGGCCGAGAGCCGCCATCACCCCAGTGGCAGCGGCCAGGGTGAGTGTTTCCAGGCTCATCCGCGTCGTACTGAACAGTGCGGCGCCCGCCCCTCCGCGCTGGGAGGGCACATAGGTGAGCGCCTGCCCGTCCGGGACGCCTTCGGTCAGCCCAAGACACAGCCCGATGACCCCGGCCGCGACGAGAAGGGCGGCAGGATGGTCGGTCACCTGGAGGGCGACGGCGGTGGCGGCGCAGGCGAACAGGCCGGTCGTCACCAGTTGCCGTGCCAGCCGGCGCGCGAGCCGAGCGGCGAGAAGCGGAAGAACCGTCGATGGCACGGTCAGCAGACTGAGCATGATCGCCGCCTCGCCCGGACCCATGTTCTGGACGGCGCCGAGCTGCGGGAGCACGGTCAATCCCACCACGAGCATCCCCATGAAGGCACCCGTCGCCACGGCGTACGCGCGATAGGCGGGGATCCGCAACAAGTCCACGGGGATCGCGGGATCAGCCGCGCGCCGCTCCACGCGGATAAGCCCGGTGGCGCTGATGGCCGCGACCAGGACGAGTCCACCCGGCGCCCACCACGGGACGCCGGGCCCGAGGCCAAGCCCGAGTGCGGTCACCACGGCGGCGATGGTCACCCCGAACAGGACGGCGCCGGCAAGATCGAAGTCATCGGACACCTCGGGGCTGCGAAGACCCGGAAGCCCGAGCGTGACCAAGGCCGCGATGGCGGCCACAGCCCCTGGCACGACGAAGACGAGGGGCCAGCCTCCGACGGCCATGAGGGCCTGGGCGACGATCGGTCCCAGCGCCAGGCTGCTGCCCAGCACGGCGCCCGCGTAGCCGTACACCCGCCGCCGCTCCGAAGGCGGGTACACGGCCAAGACCATCGACGACCCACCGGCGGCGCACATGGCCGCCCCGACACCGCCGACCGCGCGCAGGGCCACCAGAGACGACAGGTCCGTGGCGAAGGCGGACAAGACCCCGGTGGCCGCGACGACGATGTTGCCGACGGCGAAGAACCGGGTGCGGGCGCTACGATCCGCCATCGCCCCCGCCAGCAGCAGAGCCGCGGCGAAGAGCCCGTTGTAGGCGAGGACGATCCACGGACCCAGGCCACCCGCACCGGGCAACTGCGCGGCCGCAGCGGGGACAGCCGCTGTCGCGCCGGTGATGGCGAGGGGGAACACCGCGGTGGAGATGAGGTCGGCGACAAGGACCCGCCGACGTTGACGAGAAGACAAGGCGAACATGGGTGCGCTCCGGAACAAGGGACATCCGAGCGCCACGAAGGCGCTCCTGGCCAAGGGTCAGGAGCGACGGCGAGAACGGGGGTTTTGCGCCGTCGCTCTCAGCGACGGCGCACCTTGTCTGTCTTCGGCACGAGCACACGCTAGCAGCAGCCTCGGGTGCGGGTTAACGCGCCGAGATCATCAACTGCTGCGCTGGTCCGACGGGGTGGCGGCCCGATATTGGCTTGGGGTGGTACCAAGCCGGCGTCTGAACGCGACGCTGAGCGCGAACTGATCTCGGAGGCCACCGGCCGGCCGAAGATCGATGCCATTGCAGCGAAACGCTCGGCGAGGTCTCCCCGCCGAGCGTCTTTCTGGGTTGAGCCTTGAATCAGTGGCGGTGACGGCGACGACGGCGCGCAAGTTCCGCACCAGAGCTGCCGCCTGAGAAGATATCCGGAGGCATAGGCACCGGCGGGCGGGTCATGCCGAGATAACGCAAAATAGACACAGTGGTCTCCGTGGAATTTCTGGTGTCAGCGGGGATGGTTACTGACCCCGCTCTCCACGGCTACAACCCATCGGATGCCCCCATCCTGCCCCCCAAGAGGGCTTCTGACCTGGATTTTTACCACCTGGGCCCATGCCGAGACCCAGGCCGGGTATCCCCCAGCCGGGCTTTACGCCGTGAATACAGGCACGTGAAGGAGGGGTCGGTCAGGTCGCGGTGCTCTCCCGGACGATGAGGCGGTGCGGGACGACGGTCTCCGACGGGGTGGTGGCCGTGCCGTTGATCGACTGGAGGAGGATGTCCACCGCTCTGCGGGCGATCTCCGCCTTGTCCGGGGCGATCGTGGTGAGGCTGGGCGTGCTGTACTGGCCCTCCTCGATGTCGTCGATGCCGATCACCGCGACGTCGTCAGGGATCCGGCGGCCGGCCCTGGTCAGAGCCCGCATCGCGCCCAGAGCGAGCAGGTCGTTGTAGCAGAACACGGCGTCGGGCGGGTCGGGCAGCGCGAGCAGGTGCTCCATCGCCTCCAGGCCCAGGCGCCGGTGGAAGCGGGGGGTCGGGACGATGAGCCGCTCGTCCACGTCCAGTCCCAGGCGGGCGTGGGCCTGGCGGTAGCCCGACGTGCGGAGCTGGGCGGTCTCGCCGGTGGCGTACGGCTGGTCGCCGATCGCGGCGACGCGGCGGCGGCCCTGCTCCAGCAGGTGCGCGGTGGCCTCGCGGGCGGCGGCGACGTTGTCGATGGCGACGTGGTGGAAGCTGCCGTTGAAGATGTGCTCGCCGAGGAGCACGATCGGGACCCGGTTGCCCCGCCCGCGCAGGTCCTCGGCGGAGATGGCCAGCGGGCTCAGCAGGAGGCCGTCGAACATCGTCGCCCGCGAGTCGCGGGCCAGCAGCTCCCGCTCCCGCTCGGCGTCGCCGTCGGTCTGGTCGACCATCACCACGTAGCCGTGCGCGCGGGCCGCGGTGATCACCTCGCGCACCAGCTCGGCGAAGTAGGGGACGTCCAGCTCGGGGACGACCAGGGCGATCATCCCGGTACGCCCCTGCTTGAGGTTGCGGGCGATGAGGTTGGGGCGGTAGCCCAGCTCGTCCAGCACAACCTGCACCCGGGCCCGCAACTCATCAGAGACCGGCGCGTAGCCGTTGACCACGTTGGACACCGTGCGGATCGAGACATTCGCCCGTTTGGCGACGTCGCGCAGCGTTGGGCCGGCCATGTTCCTCCTCGGTTGGCGTTATCGATCATAACTCACACTTGCATCGTTGCAGAGGAGTATGCATGATGTCTGCATCGTTGCAGAGCATTTACCCGATGCTGTGCCGTACCCCCGCCGGAGGAGTTAGAGATGTCCACACCCGCCATGGCCCGCCGCGGCTTCCTCAAGGGAGCGCTCGGGATTGGCGCGCTGGCCGCGGCCGGCGCCTGCGCTCCCGGCGGCGGCACCAGCGCGGCGCCGAGCAAGCTGGCCAAGCCGACCACGACCGCGTCCACGTCCGCCAAGGGCGAGATCACCATCTGGAACCGGTCCGGAGACCTGTACAAGGTGTTCGACGCGGCGATCGGGAAGTTCCGCGAGGCCTATCCCGGGGTCAAGGTGAACCACCAGGCCGTCGACATCGACGCCAAACTGGCCAACACCCTGATCAGCGGCACCGACGTGCCGGACGGCAGCTTCTGGGACGACGCCAAGATCGGCGGCCAGTCCGAGCACCTGTACGACCTGACCGACCTGATCTCCCCGCACCGCGACAAGATCGCGCCGTACAAGCTGTCCGTCAACACCGTCGGCGGCAAGATCTACGGCGTGCCGTGGGATCTGGACCCCGGGCTGCTCTGGTACCGCGAGGACATCCTCCAGGACGCCGGGGTCGACCCGGCCGGGATCGGCACCTACGACGACCTGCTGACCGCCGCCCGGACGATCAAGGAGAAGGACCCGAAGACCAGGCCCATCCACCTGGACAAGAACCCGTTCCTCAGCCAGCTCTGGCTGGAGATGCTGGCCAACCAGCAGGGCACGAGCCTCACCGACGCGCAGGGCAAGCTGCGACTGGAGACGGCCGAGTACCGGCGCACTCTGGGCTGGATCCAGGACGCGGTCAAGGGCGGGCTGGTCACCCACGCGCCCTACCTGGAAGCGGCCGACATCAACACCCTCGACAGCGGGCAGCAGGTGTTCGTCCCGTGGGCGATCTGGTGGTCATTCGCGCCGCAGCAGCTCCTCAAGGCCACCAAGGGCAAGTGGCGGGCCGCGCCGCTGCCCGCGTGGACGCCCGGCGGCGCCCGCAGCGGCGCCATGGGCGGCAGCAGCTTCGTCATCCCCGCCAAGGCGAAGAACCCGGAGCTGGCCTGGCTGCTGTACGAGTTCCTGTGCTTCACCGAGCCCGGCTGCACGGCCGTGTACGGCCCCAACAGCATCTACCCCGGCGGCCTGTCCACCTCCGTGCCCTCCTTCACCCCGGCGCTGAAGCCGGACAAGCCGCTGTTCAAGCCGATCGACGCGCTCGGCGGCCAGGACCTGTGGAAGGTCGCCGTCGAGGCCGCCGCCACCATCCCGGCCGCCGCGCCGATCCCCGTGTGGTGGGCCCAGTCCGTCGACTACCTCGGCGACAACACCCAGCGCCTGATCGAGGGGAAGATGTCCCCCGACGACGTGATCGCCGAGTCGGCCAAGAAGATCCAGCGCAACCTGATCGACCGCTCCTGATGGCGGAACTCACCGCCACGACGGCCAGGCGGGCCGCCATCGGGTCCCGGCGTCTGCCCCGGCTGTCGCCGTACCTGTTCATCGCCCCGTTCTTCGCGGTCTTCGCGGCCTTCGGCGTCTATCCGCTGGTCTACGCGCTGCGGCTCAGCTTCACCCGCTGGCGCGGCGCCGGCGAGGCCACCTGGGTCGGCGTGGGCAACTACGTCTACCTGCTGACCAACCCCGACTTCTGGGCCTCGCTCGGCAACAGCGCGGTGATGTGGCTGCTGATCGTGCCGATCCAGGTGGTCGCCGGGCTGGGCGCGGCGGTGCTGCTGGCCAACGCGCGGCTGCGGCTGCGCGGGTTGTTCCGGGTGGCGTTCATCGCGCCGTTCGTGACCCCGCTGGTGGCCATGGCGCAGGTGTGGATCGTGGTGTTCGACGAGGACTACGGGCTGGTCAACCACGTGCTCGGCCTGGTGGGCCTGCCCGCCGTCGGCTGGCTGACCGCCACCGCGTGGGCCAAGCCGACGCTCGCGCTGCTGTTCCTGTGGAAGACCACCGGATTCGCGATCATCATCCTGCTCGCCGGGCTGCAGGCCGTGCCCGGCGCCGTGTACGAGGCCGCCTCGATCGACGGCGCCTCTCGGTGGCGGCAGTTCTGGTCGCTGACCGTCCCGCTGGTCCGGCGGAGCATCGCCTTCCTGGTGGTCGTGCAGACGCTGGCGGTGTTCCAGATGTTCGCCGAGCCGTACGTGGTCACCGAAGGCGGCCCGTACGGCTCCACTACCACGGCCGGCCTCTACCTGTATGACCACATCTCGGCATCCGACCTGGGCACCGGTGCCGCCAACTCCTTCCTGCTGGTGCTGCTCGTGTTCGGCCTGTCGCTGGGCGCGGTCCGGCTGCTGCGCCCGAAAGACGAGGTTTCATGAAGCAGGCCAGGCCCGGCCCGGTGCAGTACGCGGTGCTCGTGCTGCTCGCCATCGCGTTCCTGTACCCGATCTGGTGGGCGCTCAGCTCCTCGCTCAAGCCGGCCGCCGAGATCATCACCAGCCCGCTGTCGGTGGGCGCCGTGACGCTGGACAACTACCGGGCGATGTTCGCCGACGTGCCGATCGGCACCGGCTTCGTGAACACCGCGCTGGTGCTGGCGGTCAAGGGCGCGATGACGATGGTGTTCTGCCCGCTGGCCGGGTACGCCTTCGCCAAGTACACCTTCCCCGGCAAGAACGCGCTGTTCGGGGTGGTGCTGCTCACGCTGATGCTGCCCACCCTGGTGCTGATCATCCCGCTGCTGCTGGAGATGAGCGCGCTTGGCTGGGTCAACACCTACCAGGCGCTGATCCTGCCGGGCAGCGTCGACGCGTTCAGCATCTTCTGGATGCGCCAGGTCATCGCCGCCATCCCGGACGAACTGCTGGATGCCGGCCGGGTGGACGGCGCGAGCGAGTTCGGGGTCTTCTATCGGGTCGTCATCCCGGTGATCCGGCCCGGCCTGGCCGCGCTGGCCGTGCTGACCACCATGAACATCTACAACGACTTCGTCTGGCCGGTCGTCGCCGTCAATGACACCGAGCACCAGACCCTTCAGGTGGTGCTGTCGACCCTGGCGCAGAACGTCACCGGCAATCGCGTCGGCGCTGACTTCGCCACCGTCTGGGGTGAGCTGCTCGCCGCCGGCAGCATCGCCATGCTGCCGCTCCTGGTGATCTTCATCCTGCTGCAGCGCCACTTCATCAGCGGAATCCTCGCCGGCAGCGTCAAGGGCTGACCGGACACCTCTCACTCATGATCGGAGCACCATGACGCCGCGTGCGGAATACCCCCGGCCCCACTTCGACCGGTCGCACACCTGGTCGAGCCTGAACGGCGACTGGGACTTCCGGGCCGACGCCGACGAGGACTGGGACCGGACCATCACCGTGCCGTTCGCCTGGGAGACCCCGGCGTCCGGCATCGAGGCCCACTGGCTGCCGGTGGCCTGGTACCGCCGCCGGGTCGCCGTACCCGCCGGATGGTCGGGGCAGCGGATCGTCCTCCACTTCGGGGCCGTGCACCACGAGGCCACCGTCTGGGTCAACGGCACCGAGGTGGCCCGGCACGTGGGCGGCTACACGCCGTTCGAGGCGGACATCACCGACGCGCTGCGCGACGGCGAGCAGGAGATCGTGGTCCGGGTCTCCTCCCCCGCCGACAAGAGGGAGATCGCGCACGGCAAGCAGCGCAGCGTGCCGCGCGACGACTTCGACGGCGTGTGCTTCACCCCGTCGTCAGGCATCTGGCAGAGCGTCTGGCTGGAGACCCGGCCCGCAACCTACCTGGCCGCGCTGAAGCTGCGCCCGGCCGAGGGGCTGGACGGCATCGCCGTCGAGGCCCGCGTCGAGGGACCGGCTCCGGCCACGCTCCGGCTGACCCTGCGCGGCACCGGAACGACGGTGGACGCGACGGTCTCCACCTCCGCCGGACCGCAGACCGATGACCAGGCCGACGGGGGCGTCGCGCGGGCCGTGGTGCCGGTCGCCGAGCCCCGGCTGTGGTCGCCGGACGACCCGCACCTCTACTACGTGGACGCCGAGCTGGTCTCGGCCGACGGCACCGACCGGGTCACCGGCTACACGGGGCTGCGCCGGATCGAGGTGTCCGGCGAGGACCTGTATCTCAACGGCCGCCGCCTGTTCGTACGCGGCGTGCTCGACCAGGGCTACTGGCCGCGTACCGGCATCACCGCGCCCGACGACGCCGCGTTGCGCCACGACATCGAGCTGGCCGCCGCGGCCGGCTACAACCTGGTGCGCAAGCATCTCAAGCTGGAGGACCCGCGCTTCGTCCACCACGCCGACACGCTCGGCATGCTGGTCTGGGCCGAGCCCGCCGCCACCGGCCGGTTCTCGGCGGAGTCGGTCGCCGCCTTCGAGGCGCAGATCGCCCCGATGGCCGAGCGCGACGGCAACTCCCCCGCGATCGTCATCTGGGGCCTGTACAACGAGGAGTGGGGCCTGGACTGGGACATCCCCGGCGACCCGGCCAAGCAGGAAGCCGTCGCCCGCGCATACGACCTGCTCAAGGCCCTCGACCCGTCGCGGCCCGCGGTCGACAACTCCGGCTGGGCGCACGTGAAGACGGACCTGCTCGACTGGCACTACTACGACGAGTCCGCCGCCTCCTGGGGCAGGACGATCGCCGCGCTGCTCGACGGCGGGCAGGACGACTTCCCCGTGCCGCTCGGCCCCGACTTCGTGGTCCGTAAGAAGCTGGCGGGGACGCCGGCGCAGCCGCTGCGCGGCCTGCCCAACCTCAACAGCGAGTACGGGACCGGCTTCACCTCCGTGGAGCGGGGCTGGCAACTGCGCTGGCAGACCCAGGAGATGCGCCGCCACGACCGGCTGGCCGGGTACGTCTACACCGAGCTGTACGACATCGAGCACGAGTCGGCCGGGCTGCTGGACTTCGAGCGCCGGGCCAAGGACCTGGCCGGGGTGGATCCGGCGCACGTCAACGCGACGACGACGCTCGTCCTGGACGTGGTGCCCGTCGCCCCCGGCCGCGACCTGCTCAGCGACACCGGGCGGGTCACGGTCCCGGTCCGGATCTCCCACCACGGCACGGAGCCCGTCAGCGGTCACCTGCACACCGCCTGGTCTCCCGTCTTCGGGCCCGCTCCCGTGGGGCCGGGGACGGCCGGGGCGCCGGCCGAGGCCAAGCCGTTCCTGCTCGGCGAGCCCGCCGAGGTCCACGCCGAACTGCCCGACGGGTGGACCAGCGGCCGCCTGCACCTCGCCCTGGTGTCCGGCGGCGCCGTCCTGGCCCGCTCGGCCGTGGACGTGGACACCCACACCGCCCCCGTCATCGGCGACGACCCGCGCGCCCGCCCCTGAAACGTCCCGGTGAGATTCGCTCGCCGGGCCCGCACCCCAGGAGACACCGTGCAGTTCGCACCACCCCTCAGGCGTCCGTTACCGCTGGTGATGGCGCTCGCCCTGATCGCCGGGCTGCTCGTGGCCCTGACCGGTCCCGCCTCGGCCGCCCCGGCCGGACAGGTTCTCTACTCCCCCAACCTGACCACCTATCCGCAGGGTGACGCCAGCTACCCGAGGGCCGTCCGGCTCGACTACGACGGCTCGCCGAACGAGACCATGCTGGCCACGTTCGCCCGCAACAACCACAACGCGCCCAACGCGTTCCCGGTCTACCGCAGCACCGACGGCGGCCGCACCTGGACCGCCAACCCCATCTCCACGATCACCTCGCACACCGCCGGCTGGGACCTGGGCGCACCGGTCCTGTACGAGGTGCCGCGCACCGCGAACGGGCTGAACCAGGGCGACCTGCTGGCGGCGGGCACGGCCTGGCACGTCGGCGACTTCACCGCGCAGAAGGTCGAGGTGTTCAAGAGCACCAATCACGGCGTGACCTGGACGTACCTGTCCAACTGCACGCAGAGTAGCGGCCAGCCCAACACGGTCGGGCACGGCACCTGGGAGCCGTGGTTCCTGCTCGCCCCGAACAACACGCTGGCCTGCTTCATCTCCGACGAGCGGCCCGCCGGCACCCCAACCAACAACCAGGTCATCGGCCACTACACCTCCACCAACGGCGGCCAGACCTGGAGCCCCACTCTCACCCAGGACGTGGCCTTCCCCGCCGACAATCTGGCCCGGCCCGGCATGTCCATCCTCACGGCGCTGCCGAACGGCACGTTCCTGATGGCGTACGAGCTGTGCCGCGACGCCACCGACCCCGACCACGCCTGCGAGGTGTACACCAAGACCAGCCCGGACGGCCTCAACTGGAGCGCGGCCGGGACCATCGTCCGCACCTCCGACAGCCGGGAGCTGTTGCACACCCCCTACGTCGCCTGGCTGCCCGGCGGCGGCCCCAACGGCACGCTGCTGATGTCCGGCCAGCGCGTGGTCGCCGGCCCCACCGGGAACAAGACCGTGAACGGAGAGTCGGGCCAGGTCGTGTTCGCCAACACCAACCTGGGCACCGGGGCGTGGACCGAGATCGAGGCCCCGGTCAACATCAATCCCACCGGCGGTTACGCCGCCGGGGCGCCGGCCTGCCCCGGCTACAGCTCCCCGATCGTGCCCTCCGCCGACGGCACGAGCTTCCTCTACCTGGCCGGAACCCTGCTCACCGGCGACCAGTGCCAGGTCCGCTACGGCATCGGCACGCTGGGCGGCCCGGTCGGCCAGATCACCGGCCCGGCCACGGCCGGCAAGTGCCTGGACGTCAACACCAACACCAACACCAACCGCAACGCCGTCCAGCTCTGGGACTGCGGCACCGCCACCGGCCAGCGCTGGTCCATGCACCCGAACGGCACGATCCGGGCGTTCGGCAAGTGCCTCGACATCGACGCCAACGCCACCGCGAACTTCAGCAAGGTCCAACTCTGGGAGTGCAACACCGCGGGCGGCCAGCAGTGGCGCCGGCAGGCCAACGGCTCGCTGCTGAACCCGCAGTCGGGCCGCTGCCTCGACAGCCCGGGCGGCGCCACGGCCAACGGCACCCGCCTGCAGATCTATGACTGCAACGGCCTCGACCCGCAGAAGTGGAACGTCCCCCAATGATCACTTCACCGCGCCCCCGGTGATCCCGGAGATGATCTTGCGCTGCGCCACGGCGAAGACGACCAGCAGCGGCAGGCTCATCAGGATGATGTAAGCGAAGATCAAGTGCCAGTTGTTGAGGTAGAGCCCGGCGTTGGCCACCTGGAAGAGGTTCAGGGGCAATGTGTCCATCCGTCCGCCGATGACGAAGAACGCGTAGAAGACGTCGTTCCACACGTACAGGCAGATGAGGATCGTGGCGGTGGCCAGCACCGGGCGCAACATCGGCAGGATGACCGAGACGAACACCCGCACCGGGCCCGCGCCGTCCATGCGCGCGGCCTCCTCGATCGACAGCGGCACCGTACGGACGAAGCCGGTGACGAAGAAGACGACGGTCGACAGGTAGATGCCGACGTACACGCCGATCATGCCGGTGAGGGTCCCGGCCAGGCCGAGCTGGCGCAGCAGCAGCACGATCGTCACCACGGCGGGTGGCAGCACGATGCCGCTGATGGCCAGCGCGTACAGGACGGCGGTGAGCCGGCTCGCCCGGCGGGCCAGGATCCACGCCGCCATGGAGCCGAACGTCAGCACCAGGGCGACGGCCGGGACCACGATCAGCACGCTGCCGAGGAACGCGGCCGGGATGTCGCCCTGGGTCCACACCTGGGAGAGGTTCTCCCAGAGCCGCCAGCGCGACGGGAGCGACAGATTCGGCGACAGCGCCTCGGCCTGCGACTTGGCCGCCGTCGAGACGATCAGCCACAGCGGCACGCCCATGACGGTGACGACGAGCGCGACGACGGCGAAGGGCCGCAGCCGCGCCGCCAGGCCGGTCGCCCGGGGCGGCCGGACCCGGCGGTCCCGGACGCCGTACGCGGGGATGGTCACAGGATCTCCTCTCGCTTGCGCAGGGTCCGGATGACGGGGAAGGCCAGCAGCCCGACCAGCAGGAACAGCACCAGGCTCATGGTCGTGGCCTGCGCGAACAGGCCCTGGCCGAAGGTGCGGTAGATGAAGATGTTGAGGATCTCGGTGCTGCGCGCCGGCCCGCCCCCGGTGGTGGCCTGGACGATGTCGAAGCCGTTCATCGAGCCGAGCAGCGCGGTGGCGACGTTGAAGGTCACCGCGGGCGCGAGCAGCGGGAAGCGGATCGACCAGAACGCCTGCCAGGGCGAGGCGCCGTCCATCCTGGCCGCCTCGGTGATGTCCTCCGGCACGGTCTTCAGCCCCGCCAGGTAGATGAGCATGGACAGCCCCATCCATTTCCAGGCGTGGATGACCGAGGCCACGACCAGCGTCCAGGTGGTGTCGCCGAGCCAGGCGATGCTGACCGGATGGCCGAGCAGGCCGCCGAGCAGGCCGTTCAGGCTGCCGTTGGGTTTCAGCAGCGCCTGGAAGACGTAGCCGACCGCCAGGGCGGACATCAGCACCGGGATCAGGAAGAACAGCCGCGCGACCCGGTTCAGCCAGGTGTCGCGCTCCAGCAGCACGGCCAGGCCGAACCCGAAGAGGTTTTGGAACAGCGCCACCAGGACGGCGTAGACGACCGTGATGCGCAGCGCGGCGAACAGCGTGCCGTCCGACAACAGGTCGGTGAAGTTGTCCAGCCCCACCGGGCGGATCTCGCTCTTGAAGCTGGACCAGTCGGTGAAGGCGTAGATGAAGTTGAACAGGGTCGGCAGGAAGAAGAAGACGAACAGGATCGCGAAGGCCGGGCCGAGGAACCACATCGGATGCGTACGGCGCGCGCTGGTGTCGGTCATGTGGTCAGAACCCGGAGGCGCCGGCAGCCTTCGCGAGCTGGGCGAACTGCTTCTGAGTCGCGGCCGCCACCTGCTCGGGCGTCAGGCTGCCGGTGATCATGTCGGCCAGGTTGAGGTACAGGTCTGGGTTGGCCACGGCGAGCGCCTGCATCGACCCGACCGCGTCACCGAGCGACTTGTGCACGTCGAGCAGCGCCTGCGGCACCCCGGCCGGGCTGGGCACGTCGGCGCGCAGCGAGACGGTCTTCCGGTCGGCGATGAAGCTCTGGTAGCCGGGGCCCATCCAGTACGACAGCAGCTGGCGGGCCGCCGCCTCGCGCTTGGCGTCGCCGGTCCTGAAGGCCACCAGCGCGTTGCTCTGGTCGGGGATGAACGTGCCGACGTTGCCGGACGGCGAGATGGGGAAGAAGCCGATCTTCTTGTCCAGCGTCGCGGTGTCGGCCTTGGCCTGGAGCTGGCCGAAGAACGAGTTCACCTGGACGGCCATCGCCGCCTTCCCGGCCAGCAGCGCCGCGCCCTGGTCCTCGAACGTCGCCGTCTTGATGTCGGAGTTGAACAGGCCCTCGCCGATCAGCGCCTTGTACTTCTTGATCGCGTCCAGGATGGTCTTGTCGGCGAAGGTCTCCTTGCCGGTGTTGACCCGGTCCCACAGGCCGTCGCGGGCGGCGTCGGCGAGCTGTACCTGCACCCACCACTGGGTGGCCCACTTGTCGCCGGCCATCTCGAAGAACGGGGTGACGCCCTTGCCCTTGAGCTTGCGGGCGATCTCCACCATCTCGTCGAAGTTCTTGGGCGGCGCGGTGACGCCGTTGGCGGCGAAGACCTCCTTGTTGTAGTAGACGCCTTCGACGGCCGGGCTGGTGATGAGGGCGGCGTAGCGGGTCTTGTCCAGCAGGCCGGTGATGTCGCGCAGCTCGGGCGTCATCGAGGCGAGCCAGGGGGCGCCGTCCAGCGGCTGCAGGTTGGTCCTGGCGTTCAGCGCGGTGAGCATGGACGCGGTCGGCTGCCAGAAGGCCAGGTCGGGCTTGTCGCCGGTGGCCACCTTGGTCTGCACGCCCTGCTCGTACGGGTCGGGGATGGTGACGACGTCGACCTTGGCGCCGGTGGCCTTCGTGAACCCGTCGATGACCTGCTTGGGCACGGTGTTGCTGTTCTGCGCGGCCCAGATGGTGAGCGTGGTGCCGTCGAGCTTGCCGGTGGGCGCGGCCCAGGCGGCGGGCTGCCCGCTCCCGGCCGGGGTGGCGGCGGGTCCGGAGGCCGGGTCGCTGCAGGCGGTGAGGGCCAGGAACGCGGTGGCGGCCGCGGCCGTGATCGCGGTGAGTTTCACGGTGTGCTTCCTTTGGTTCATTGGGGGGTGACTTTCAGGATTCGGGCGGTCGGGCCGGTGATGGCGCTGGTCACGGACAGCTCGGCGGTCGACGGATCCCAGGAGTGCCCCCAGCCTTCCGCGTACCCCGGGTAGCCGGTCTCGATCCGCAGGCGGCGCCCGGCCAGGTGCGGCAGGGACAGGACCGCGGTCTCGGCGGCGCCGGGGCGGCGCCACAGCCCGAGATGGGTGGTGTCCCCGGCGCGCAGGCCGAGGGCGAGCCAGGGGTCGTCCCAGCCGGGCAGGCCGAGCGGCCAGCACGGGACCGCGCGCACCAGGTCGGCGCGCAGGTCGCGGTGCGCGCGCACGCCCGCCCGCACCAGGTCGAGCTGGGCGGCGCTCATGGCGTGCAGGTTGCCGGACAGGTAGAGCCGCCCCAGCACGCCGGTGCACATGGTGAAGACGAGCTCCTCGTCCGTCATCTCCGGCTGCGGGTACGCCCAGCTCGCGGCCTGTTCCGGCAGCATGGACAGCGGCGCGGACACGGCGATCGGCGGGTAGCGGAGGAAGTCCTGCTGGTCGCTGGTCGACTGCAGGTTCAGCCGCGACAGCAACGCGTAGTCCATGCGCATCGCGCCCGAGGCGCAGTTCTCCAGGACGAGCTCGGGGTGCCGGTCCAGGACGCCGTCCAGCCAGGCGAGGTGGGCCCGGTTGCAGGCCAGCAGCCCGGCGCCGGCGCTGTCGGCGTCCAGGTCGGTGCCGGTGCCCGGGTTGATGTTGTAGTCGAGCTTGAAGTAGCCGACGCCGAGCTCCTCCACCAGCCGGTCCACCACCTGGTCCAGGTGCGCGACGGCCGCGGGGTGGCGCAGGTCCAGGTGATGGCGGCCGTGCTCGGTCAGGCGGTGGCCGCCGCGCTGGAGGAACGCCTCCGGGGGCAGTTTGTCCGCCATCGGGCTGCGTACGCCGATCACCTCGGGCTCCAGCCACAGCCCCGGTGTCATGCCGCGCTCCCTGATGTGGCCGAGCACCTCCTGGATGCCGCCGGGGAAGCGGGTCCGGGACGGCTCCCACTCACCGACGCTGTCCCACCAGGCGCCGTCGTCGTCGTACCAGCCGGCGTCGATGCAGAAGATCTCGGCCCCGGCCGCGGCGGCGGCGTCCACCAGCGGCAGCAGTTTGGCCGTCGTCGGGTCGCCCATCAGGGTGTTCATGTAGTCGTTGAAGACGACCGGCAGCGCCGACCTGTCGGGGTGCGGGCGCAGCAGCGCGCGGCGGTGCGCGGTGAGCGCGGCGACGGCGCCCTCCAGGCCGTCGGCTTCGGCTCCGGCTTCGGCTTCGGCTCCGGCTCCGGCGGAGACCGCGACCGAGACCGGGACGGTGGTGAAGGACTCCCCCGCCGCCAGGGTCTGGCTCCACTGGTGGTCGACGTCGGTGGGGCCGGTGGCCACGACGTACACGCCGTCCAGCCGCTCGCCGGTCTCCCACCCCCAGGCGCCGTTGTGCTCGATCTGCCACAGCCAGGTCTGGCCGGTACGCCGGTCGGCCAGGCCGCCCATCGGCACATGCCGCCCGCTGGACCAGGTGCCGGTGCTGCTCAGCGCGAACCGGCCGCGCCCGTGCTGGCCGTGCGCGGCCAGGTTGAGGTCGGCGATGTGGTCGCCGAGCGGCCGCCTGCTCCACCTGCTCTCACCCAGCCACTCGCTGTCGGCGGACAGGACGTCCAGCTCGCTCACGGGACGGCCGAGGAACCCGGCTGCGAAGGAGGACACGGCGAGCAGCAGCACCGGGCCGGTGCCCTGGTTGGTCACCTTGACCTGGATCTGACAGGCGGCGACCCCTTCGTACGAGCGCAACGTCACCTCGGCCGCCAACCCGGACACCTCGTCTTTGAGCGCGATCCGCAGCGTGTGCCAGTCGCCGTCGCGGCCCTGCTCGGCACCCGCGTACCGCAACCGGCAGCCGACGGCCGTCTCCGACAGGCGCTGCGACGCCTTGGCCCGGCCTTCGCCGGGGATCAGCACCTCGACCAGCGGCTGCGACAACCGGCGCGGCTGCTCGCCGGGCGGCCCCAGCCGTTGCAGCGCCACCGGCCGATCCGGGTGGATCTCCACCACCGCCGCCAGGGCGTCATGTCCCCAGCGCAGGGTCTTGACCACGTCGACAGGCATCAAGAAATCTCCTTCGGTTGTGCGGGTGTCCGCAGGGCTCGCAGCCAGGTCGGCCGCGATCTACGGGGATCTTCGGGGGGCCGGGAGATCCGGTCCCGTGGGTCGGGCGGGGGTCGGTCAGGAGGTCGGGCCCTGGGACCGGTCCCGAAAGGCGGTCCAGGGCCGGTCCCGAGATCCGGTCCGGAGCCGGTCCCAAGGGCCCGGTCCGGGGCGTCGGTCCCAAGGGGCCGGTCCGGGAGATCCAGGTCCCGGGGGTCCGGAGGTCCAGGGGTCAGGGGGCGGGGGCGGGGATCGGCGGACCTGGCGAGTCCGGCGGGTCCGCCAGGTCGGGCAGGTCCGCCGGGTCGGGCGGGTCGGGGTTAGGGGTTGGGGGTTCGGGCGGTGATCGCCCGCGTCGCTGTGGGCGCGGACGGGGGTGTCAGCCGAGTGCCGCGGCGATCTGGATTCGGTCGATGTCGGGGCCGTACGCGGTGGTGTTGCCGAATTCGATCGTGTTGGCGCCGGCCCTGAGGTCGGCGGTCATCACGGTGGTGCGGAAGTTCGACCAGCCCAGCGTGTTGCGGAAGTAGACCCGGGTGGCCGCGCCGCCGTTGACGCTGACGTCGGCGTAGCGGTCCACGATGTTGGAGTTGTAGTTGGTCGCGCCCTCCCCCAGCTCCCCGTTGGCGTACGTGATCACCACGCGGTAGCGCCCGGCGGCCGGGGCGTTGACGCCGGTGAAACGTAAGATGTTGGCGGCGCCCCTGCCGATGTAGCCGACGTACGAGCCGCCGGACGCGGCGCTGTTGGCGCCGATCACGGCCGTGCCACCACGGACGTTGGCGCCGCTCTCGGCCTCGTAGGCGGTGATGGTGCCGGTGGTGGCCGTCACGTCCAGGTAGTCGAGATTGACGGCGTCGCGGTCGTCGGTGGTGAAGGCGTGCACGCCGATCCGGTTGACCCCGGCCTGCAGGAACACCTTGGTCGTCACCGTGTTCCAGGTGTTCCAGTCGGCGGTTCCCGGCAGGGTGAGGTCGGTCAGCGCGGTGCCGTTGAGCACCAGGCGGGCGGCCCGGCTCTGCGGCGCGCCGGTGTACGGGCCCGCCGAGTAACGCAGGCCCAGGTTGTAGTAGCCGTCACCGGGCGCGGTCACCACGAACGTGGTCGCGGCGGTGTTGCTGCCGCCGTAGCCCTCGGAGAAGGAGGTGCCGGAGTAGCCGGTGTTGGGACCGTAGGTGACGCGGGCGGTCCCGCCGAGCGCCGCGTACTCGGCCTGGTAGCGGGTGGCCGGGCCGGCGGGCGTCAGGTCGGTGTTCGGGGTGACGATGAGCTGGTACGCGGCGGCGCCGTTCAGGCCGGTGAGCGGGACGGTGATCTGGCCGCCCGAGACGGTGTAGTCGCCCTCGTGGATCAGGGCCGGGCCCGGGGAGGCGTTGAGGCCGGTGCTGTTCACCCCCCACACGGTCACGTGGACCGAACTGCCGAGGTAGGAGGCCGCGCTCATGCCCTTGACCACGACGTCGGCGGAGTAGGTGTCGGTCACGTTGAGCGAGCCGCCGAAGATCACCCGGGCCTGCTTCCTGGCCGGGTCCAGGGCGGCCAGTCCTTGGAGGGAGCCGTTCTTGGTGGGCGGGGTGACGGTGACCGTGTGGCCGGTCAGCTCGCCGTACCACTTGTAGAGCCACCAGCCGCCGGTCGCCTGGCTGTTCCTGGTCACCAGGTCGTTGAGCGCTCCGGCCGTGGTCCAGTAGGCCAGGCAGGCGTCCACCTTGCTGTTCTCGAACCGGGTCACGTACTGGACCAGGTTGCCGGGCACGCCGAGGTCGCCGGAGAAGCGGGCGTACTCGTTGATCGCGATGGGCCGGGGGCTGATGCCGAGGCTCGTCTCGATGGCCCGGTAGTCGGCGTGGTGGTCGTACCAGCCGGTAAAGAAGTCGTTGCCGAGCTCGTGCCAGGTGGTGACGTCGGGCAGCACGTTGTTGGCCTTGGCGTAGGTGAAGAACGTGCGGTAGTCGGCCGCGCGGTAGGAGGCGAAGTTCGGGCCCGCGATGCGCGCGGCGGGGTCGATCGAGCGGATCTTCTGGTAGACGCGCTTCCAGGCGTCGAGCAGGCCGTTGAGGTTGCCCTGGTACCAGATCTGGTCGGGCTCGTTGAAGGGGACGTACACGTACGACGTCCGGTACGGATCCGCGACGATCTTGCGGGTCATCGTGTCGACCTTGGCCAGGTAGTCGTCGATGCCGAGGTTCTCGTACGGCCACTCGCGGTAGATGTCCTGCATGTAGACCTGGATGTCACGGCCGCCGGCGCGCTTGAACATGGGCGCGACCTGGAGCGCGTCGCCGTTGGGGTGCTGGAGGCCGTCGGGCGCCTTCTGCGCGGTGACCTGGGGCTTGAGCGCCGCCAGCATGGTTTCGGTGGGGATCCCGTCGTTTCCCAGGCCGTACAGGAAGCCGGTCGCGCCGTACTTCAGCGGGCCCGTGTCCGAGGCGAGGTCGACGACGAGGGCGGGGGACGCGGCCTGCGCGGGGGCGGCGGCGCAGAGCAGCGTGCAGACGATGGTCGTGACACCCAGGAGCCGGAGCGATGTCAACGGGAGTACCTCCTGCCGGGAGAGGGGCGGTCATGTGACCGGTCACATGGAGTGTGAGCGGTCACATGCCAGGAGCGGAAGGGCCCTTTGCCGGATTGTTACGTGCTGATTTCAGCCTCGGTCTCGGCCTGGCGCACGGAGGCGCCGTTACGGCGCGGGTTTCAGGACCGGCGGCGCGGCGGGGCGGTTGATTCGCGCACGATGAGGCGGGGCGGTGTGAGTTCGGTCTCCGGTTGCGGCTGCCCGGTCAGCTCGGCCACCGCCGCCAGGAAGCACGCCCGGCCCAGCCCGACGAAGTCCATCCGCACGGTGGTCAGCGCGGGGATCCAGAACGCCGAGCCGGGAATGTCGTCGAACCCGACGATGCTCACGTCACCGGGCACGTCCCTGCCCGCGTCGTAGAGAGCGCGGCGCACCCCCTGGGCGATGTCGTCGTTGCCGCACAGCACCGCCGTGACGTCCGGTTCGGCGGCCAGCCGCTGCCCGGCCAGGTAGGCGGCGCGGATGTCCCAGCCCGAGCCGATCACCTCGGGGATCTCGGCGCCCGCCCGCGACAGCGCGTCGCACCAGCCGGCCTGCCTGCCGCTGGAGCGCCCCTCGGACGGAATCGCCACGTGGTGCACGGTCCGGTGGCCCAGCGCCAGCAGGTGCTCGGTGGCGTCGGCGGCGGCCCCCCGCTCGTCCAGCGCGATCGCCACCCTGCCCGTGTCGGGCGCCACCGGCTCGGTCGCGGCGATCGCCGGGATGTCCGGCGGCAACGCCGCCAGCACCGCGGTGCCCGCCGGGTCGAACGCGATGATGATCAGGCCGCCCGCGCTCGGGTCGCTCACGTAGTCGACCGTCTGCTTGACCTCGGCGAGCGAGTCCGACTCCACGACCCTGACCCCCACGGCCAGGCCCTCGGTCCGCGCGGCCTCCTCGATGCCCTGCAGCGTGGACGCGTAGCCGTACAGCATGGTGTTGGCGGTCACCACGGTGATGCCGGGAGCGCGCCCGAGACCTAGTGCCCGCGCGGCCCGGTTGGGGCGGAACCCCAGCGTCTCGATGGCCGCGAGCACCGCGGCCCTGGTGTCGGGGCGCACCCGGGGCGAGTCGTTGAGCACCCGCGAAACGGTCTGATAGGAGACGCCCGCGGCGGCCGCGACGTCGCGGATGCTGGGCACGGCCCCTCTGCGGGCGCCGGAGCGCGGCTCACGCCGGGGGCTGAAACTCACGATCACATGGTATGCCGCCCCGAACCACGACTCCGCCGGACTCGGCCGCTCGCGGATCGTCTGCCGGGCGGCCGACTCCGCCGGACTCGGCCGCCCACGGATCGTCTGCCGGACGGACCCACGGCCCACCTGGCCCGACCGCCCGCCCGTAGGCAGCCGGACGGACCGTGGTTCCGTCTGGTTCGCGAGAGGCCGCGCGACCGCCGCCCGTTGACCACCGGCGACAGCGCCAGAAACGGCGGTGAGTCACTCCGCCCGGGGCAGGCGAGCACGAATCAACAGCCCGGCAGACCGCCGATGTGCCCGGCTCAGGCGCGTGAACAGGCCGCTGAGAACCGTCCCGTGGGTGGCGTGGTGGGCGAGCCGGTGATAGATACCCGTATATACCGGGACAATGGTTCGTGCGAGCAGCCGGCCATACCCGACCGGCGGGCCGAAGTGCGTCACGGGGTGAGCCCGCCGTGCTCGGCAGAGGAAGGAATGCGCATGGACGTGGTGTCGGTCGGCACCGTAACCGACGGTCTGCTGGAGGTGGTGCTGCGCGGGGACATCGACTTCACCAACGCGGCCTGGGTACGGAAGACCGTGGCCTCCGCCGTGATCGACGAGCGTCCTTCCGTGGTGCGGATCGAGATGGGCGAGGTGGCCTTCCTCGACTCCTCCGGGATCGGCGTGCTCGTGGACGCGATGAAGGCGTCCGCCGAGGTCGAGGCGGCCTTCAGCGTGGAGCATCCCACTCCCCGGGTGTTCGACCAACTGCGCATAACGGGGCTGCTCACCGCGTTCGGGCTGGGCTGAGGGCGGCTGAATACCACCATGGTGTCCGCTCGGGGGCGAGGCGCCGATGAGTGAGCCCGACGAAGCCCTGGAGCTCCAGTACGACTTCGACTTCGACACGCTCGTCACGGTGCGGCGACTGGTGGAGCGGTACGCCGAGCGGCACCGTCTCACCGGGCAGGACCTGTACCGGTTCGTGGTCGCGGTCAACGAGATCACCACCAACGCGGTGCGCTACGGCGGCGGGGGCGGGCGGTTGAGCCTGTGGCAGGCCGACGGCCGGCTCTACTGCCGGGTCACCGACAACGGCCCCGGCCTGCCGCGACCGGACGAGCACGGCCACGATCCCGTACCGGCCGACAGCAGCAGCGGCCGGGGACTGTGGCTGGCCCGGCAGTGGGTCAGCCGCCTGACCATCGACACCGGCGCCGACGGCACCACCGTCACTCTGGAGGCCTCCGCTACGCAACCGAACCACCCCTGAGTAGGATCCTTCAGTTGAGCGGGGTGGGCTTGGTGATGATTTGTCGGCGACGAAGATCAGACTGACGACCTACATCGCCGCGAAAGACGGCATCGATGCGCGCTGTCCACATCAGTCATCATCTTCGCCTGGCGGCAGGGAGCGCACCCGCGTCGGCGGCGGATCGTCAGCGGCACCGCACCGCTCCAGCGCCTCGAGCACATTGCTCGGCTGCGTCATGTCAGCGCTGCGCTCCAGGTAGATGAGCTGACGCTGGGTCAGCGTACGCACCGCCAAGCGGCCCGCGTCCTTGATGACCAGGACTGACCCGACCAGTACCACCGCCTGCTCTGTGCCGTCGAGTGCCTGGATCAGCGTCGCCGCGGCCTGTGCCTGCTTGCTGTCGTTCTCGGCCTGTACGCTGTGCAGCGCTCGAAGTTCGGCGGCCCGGCGCAGCTCTTCGGCGATCTCCTTGGCGTCCGAGGACATCGCCAGGTCCGTGGCCTTCAGGCGAAACCGGCGGAACCACGAGCCCTCCAGCGGCTCAGAACGCGGCGTCACCTCCCATCCGAACGCCTCACCGAACTGCCGCAGCGCCTTCTCCACCGCCGGCGCGCTCTCCGCGTCCCCCAGATAGGCGAAGCCCTCCTGGGTGCCTCTGGGCAGCAGCGACTCGCGCAGTGCGTCCAGCACGTCGTCGTCCGGCCCGGCCGGCATCATCTCCAGAGCCGGATCCGGCTCCACCGCATCCCGCCTGACGTCGGCGAGCGCCTGCATGACCAACGCCCGGGAGAACGCGTCTTTCAACGGATCGGATGACGGCCGGTAGCCGAAGAAGGCGAGGAAGGCCCTTTCATACCCGTCGACAGGCCGAGCTCCCAGCCGAGGCCGCACCTCGTCCGGTGCCGGCACGAGCTCCGATATCCGGCGCTCCGGATTCAGTGCCGCCAGGGCGTGATCCACGTCAGGTGAGGTCGGCAGCCCGATCTGGCGAGTCACATCTCGCGAAATCTTCGCATCGCCCGCCAGGGTCGCGCCTCCGCCCGCGGCACGCGCGTCGAGCCACGCGCGCAGTATGAACCGCCAGCCGCCCGGAGTGATCCGTTCGGCGCCGGACAGGTCGAAGACCAGCCAGCGCTCATTCTGCTCCAGGCGCGCGCCCAGCAATCGCGCAGCCTCCTTCGCTACACGGTCGTCAACGACCCCGCGCAGCGCTATCACGATTACCTGGGGCCTGGAACGAACCATGGCTCCTCCTTCGCGAATAGCCTGTATTGAGGATACGCAATCCCGCGACAGGACTAGCGATCAGATAACCCATATGAGTTGTTATGTAAGTTATCGACCCCTGTTGTCCCACTTGACGCTGATAAACCATCTAACGGCAAGTGGTCAGCGGGCTCGTATTTCGGTGGGCAAGGGGGTTGCGCCGCCATCGGGACCCGTACGCGGCCCGAACACCGCGCGGGAAGAAGTGCGGCCGCAGCCTCCTTTGGTCCCATGAGCGACTGAAGGCCACTCTCCTCGACAAATTACCCAGTTCGCCCGGCAGAGGGGGTGAATGTTCACAGGTTCTTTCATCTCCTCGACAGCTGCCGCGCCGGTTTGTCGGTGGGGCGATCTATTGTCCCGGCCATGACTTCAGCGACGCAGGCGTACACGTACGCCGCGCCCTCCTCCCTTGTCGACGGTCGTCTCGGATTGGCGACCTCCGGCGGCCGGGCCCTGTCCGGCCCGGCCGTGGCTCCCCGGTTCTTCAGCGGCGTGGTGACCCAGGCGGCCCCCGCCGCGGCGGGCCTGCTCGGCGTCGCCGATGTGGCACTGGCCCGCTACCACCAGCCGCAGGCGCGGCCCGGCTGGGTGCGGGACCCGGTGGTGACGTGCAACGGAGACCGGTTGCGGTTCGAGTCGTTCTCGGCCTGCGGCGGCGTGTACGCCCGGCTTGATCTGCTGAACGGCACGCTCGACGGCGAGGTGTTCGACCGAGGCACCACCAACGTCGACGTGAACGCGGCGCTCCGGGAGGCGCTGGCGCGCATCGGCGCGCGTGACCCGTTGCACCTGGGAGTGGGCCTCGACGAGCTGGTCGTGACCACGATGGACGGCGCGGTGGTGGAGAAGAAGGTGCCGCTGCCCGAACGCTGGTTGCGCGGATTCGCCGAGGTGCAGGTCATCGCCTCGGGCATGGACCAGCGCGGTGAGCTGGCCGGCATGGCGGCGGTGCGGTTCCTGCGCGGGCTGCCCAGGAAGGGCACGGTGTGGGTGGCGCAGGCGGGGCGTGAGCTGAAGGTCTCCGACCGTCAGGTTCCGGGCTCGGTCCAGCTCGCCGGCCCCAACCGGCTCGGCACCCTCCTGCCACTGCTTCGCTTCGCGAAGTCCCTGCGGGTGTACGGCCCGGCCGACGCCGCCTCCAGCGCCTGGGAGCTGGAGCTGCCGGGCATGCGCTACACGCTCACCCTCTCGCCCGAGCGCTGGCGCGGCTTCTCCGGCGAGGGCGCGGTGCTCGACGATCTGGCCACCGACGAGGCCGAGAACGACGCCGACGTGGTGGGCATGCTGCTCAACTTCGAGCCCGAGGTCGAGATCGGCCTGCTGGCCGACCGCGCGGGCATCCCCGCAGACCGGGTGCGGACCGCGCTGACGCAGCTCGGCGTGGCCGGCCGGGTCGGTTACGACCTGTCGGAGGCCGCCCACTTCCACCGTGAGCTGCCCTATGACAAGGACAACGTGATCCTGCTCAACCCGCGGCTGGCCAAGGCGCGCAAGCTCGTCGACGCGGGCGCCGTGCACCTCGAAGGCGAGTCGGCCACCGTCCGCACCTCGGGCGGCGCGCGCCGGGTCTCGCTGGCCGACGGCTCCTGCACCTGCGAGTGGTGGTGGGACCATCGCGGCTCCCGTGGGCCGTGCAAACACGTGCTGGCCGCCCGGATCGTCGCCCGCGCCGCCGTGGAGGTCTCCTGATGACCCTCTGGACGGAGATCTGCGATCTGATCACCGGCAACCAGGTCACCCGCCTGGCCGACCGGCTGGTCACGCTCACCGAAGAGGAGCGCGCCGAGCTGGGCGGGCGGTTGCCCGGCCTCGTCAAGGAGCTGCGCGGCGCCCTCACCGAGGAGCTGCGCGCCCAGCATCCCCACGACTTGGAGGAGATGGTCTTCTGGGATTTCGGCGACCTGCTGAACGAAGTGGCCGGCGCGCTGCTGCTGACCGGTGTCGGCGTCATCACCGGTCCGGCGGCCGCCGTGACGTGGATGACCAGCCGCGACGTCAACCGCCGCTGGGCCGAGGACCTGGACGTCGCCCAGGTGTGCCGGGTGGCGGCCACCCGCCCCTGGGAGTGGCGTCGCGATGTCGCGGTCCGGCTGGCCCAGCGGTTGCGCCGTCCCGCCGACCGCATCGCGCCGCTGGCCGTGGCGCTGCTGCGCGAGTCCGGAGCCGTGCCGCCCGACCACGACCCGCTGGTGGCCGCCTGGCTGGCCGCGCCGAGCGTGGCCGGTGACCCGCTGACCCCCGTGCTGCTGCCTCGTGTCTTCACCGCCGACGGCGCGGGCCGCGCCCTCCGTGACGAGCGGCTGGAGCCCCGGCCAACCCGCTGGCTGGCCGCCACCGCCCGCGAACTACCCAGGGAGCAGGTGCTCGATGGTTGCGTGAGCCGTTTCCTGCGCGGCGGCGAGGCGCAGGACCTGCGTTTCTTCGTACGGCTGCACACGCTCCTCGACCCCACGCCCGCGGAGTCCGCTCCCCGCCTGCGCGACTACCTGCGGTTGTTGCCGTCGGCTCCGGGCACGGTCGCCGAACTGGCCGCGGGGCAGGTGCGCGGGGCGATGCCGCTGGACCACGCCGACCTGGTCGAGGCGGTCGACGCGCTCACCTTCCGGGACGAGGCCAAGTTCGCCGCCACGGGCCTGCGCTGGCTCGACCAGGCGATCCGGGCCAAGCCCGAGGTGGCCGCCGACTTCGTGACCGCGCTGACCACGGCGTACGCGCACAAGTCCTTCGATGTCCGCAACCGCGCGGTCGGGCTGACCCTGAAACACGCCGGCCTGTTCGCCGACCACGCCGAGGCGATCCTCGACGGCGTCCGCCACCTCCCCGCCGACCTGGGCGCGAAGCTGGCCGAACGGTTCGGCGGGGAGGCCCCGGTCGAGGAGCTGCCGGCGCGGAAGGAGTTCCCGCCGCTGCCCGAGCTGCCGGACGCGCGGCGGTTCCCCGAGCCGTCGATCTTCCCCGACCACCACGAGCGCTGGATCGGCCAGGAACGCTGGCTGGCGGCCTTCGTCGCCGGGATCGCCGACGACCGGGCGAAACTGCGCCGCACGCTCGAGCCCCACGTCGAGCAGAACCAGCGCCACTGGCGGTCCAGGAAGGTGCGCCTCGACCCCGACGACTGGCAGTCGGCGCTGGCCGCCGAGCTCGTCACCCCCGGCAGCGTGCCGGAGCTACCGCCGATCGAACCGGAGACGTTCTGGGACAGCGCGAACCACTCCGTAGAAGTGCGCGCCCTCACCCGTGGCGAGGAGCCCGACGCGGAGCCGTCGCCCCGGCGGATCATGGTGGGCGGCGCCTATCGGCCCGGCCGCCATCTCGACGACGACACCCCGCTGCGCGCCTTCTTCATCACCTGGACCAGCGACGACGGCCCGACCGGGGCGGTGGCCCACGAGGGCGACCGGCAGATCCCCTTCGTCAGAGGCCGGATCCACCTGAACGGCTCCCCCACCGACGACGGACTGCCGGGTCACCTCCGTCCGGCGCGGCCGAGGCCCGGCGTCTTGTACGACGACTCCGAGGAGGCCATGCCGTCCTCCATCCTCGACCACGCTTACGAGCGCATGGCCGAACTCGGCGTGGACCCCGACCGGATCGCGGCGATGCGGGCGGGAGAGCAGGTGCCCCCACCGAACCCGGGCGAGCCGCTCGTACAGGCGACCGTCGTCTTCGTGCCGCCCCGGCTGCGTTCCTTCATGCCCAAGGCGCTGCCCGAGCACGACGAGTGGCGGCGGCGCAACCAGCTGCCCCACCCCGATCACGTCTCCCCGCCCCACGACTTCCTGCTGCACCGCTACGCGGAACTCACCGAGGCCCTGCGCGACGGCACCCTGCCGCCGGTGCTGCTGGCCACCCCGACCTGGATGAGCGGCCACCTCGACCCCGACGTACTGATCGACCGGCTGGAGACCTGCGCCGCCGCCGGCGTGGAGCCGCCCCCGGCCGACCTGGCGCAGGCGCTGCTGCGGCTGCCCCGGGGCGGCCACCCGGCCGCGGCCGACCGGGCCGCCGAAATCGACTCGGCGGCGGCACGCTCGGCCGCCCGCTGGCTCGTCGGCGACGGCATGGCCGACCCCGAGTGCGGCCACGTGTGGCGCCACATGGTCGAAGCGTCCATGGTCGAGTTCGGCGACGGCGAACCGGAACACTTCACCCAGGTCAGGCTGCAGCCCGTGCTGCGGGTGACGGCCCCGAGCGGGCATCGGCTGATCGACGAGGTGCTGCTGCGCCAGCCGTTCGACTGGACGACCGACAAGTTCGGCGGCGCGCTCAGGGCGTGGCCCGCTATGGTGCCCTCGCACCGCGAGGTCGTGGCCGTCAACTTCCTGCCCTTCCTGCTGCGCGGCCACTGGGGCGCGGGGATGGTTCCGGCGGACATCACCGGCCTGGAGATCGCCCAGGGCCCGATGGGCGAGTCCACGGCGGTGATCCTCGCCTTCCTCCTGGCCGACAGCATGCCCAGCGTGATCCCGCTGGTCCTGAGCATGGCCGCCAGGGGCGAGCTGCCCGCCGAGGCGATCGGCCGCCAGCTCGCGCTGATACTGCGCCGCACCTGGCAGGAGACCCGCCCCGCCATCGCGGCCCTGACCGAGCTGGCCGACGCCGGCGGCCACCAGGAGGTGTGGCGCATCCTGCGCGCCCTGCTGCCCGGGATGCTGCCGCAAGAGGGGCAGCGCATCACCGTCACCCACGCCGAACTCGTCGCCTTCGCCGCCGACGTGGCCCGCTGGACCGGCGCGCGCGGGGAGATCCCGATCGTCGGCGAGTTCGCGCGGAGCCGCCGGACGATCCGCTTCGTCCACGAGTGCAAGCGCCTGCACGCCCAGCTCACCGGAGCCACGTCATGACCTCTGACGACATCCGTACCGAGATCAGGAATCTCGTGCTCAACCACGACGCCGAGGGTCTGGCGTCGCGGTTGCCGAAGCTCACCGACGCCGAGCGGGGCGCCGTCGCCGCCGAGTTGCCGAGCCTGCTCGCCGAGCTCCGCGCGAACCCGCTACTGGCCGCCACCGTCGGCTGGGACGCCTTCGACTGGACCGCCGGCGACCAGGTCACCGGCTCGTCCGAGGTGCTGATGATGGTCGGCGCGGCGACCATTCCCGGCCCGGCCGGGGTGGCCACCTGGCTGATGAAGCGCGACCTCAATCCCCGCTGGTCCGGCGCGCCGAGCCCGCACCGGCTGGTGAAGGCGGTCTCCGGCCGCCCGGTGGCCTGGCGTGCCGATCTGGCGGTACGGCTCGCGCGCCGCATCCGCCGTCCCGACGACCGGATCGTACCGCTGGCCTTGGCACTGCTGCGCGACGGCGAGGCCACCCCACCCGACCACGAGCCGCTGGTGACGGCCTGGCTCTCGGCGGTGGGCGTGGCCAAGGACCCGCTGACGCCCCACCTGCTTCCGAAGATCTTCGAGGCGCCCGGCGCGGGCCGGGCGCTGGTCAACGAGACGCTCACCCCGAAGCCGTCCCGCTGGCTGGCCCTGACCGCCCGCACGCTGCCGCGCGAGCAGATCATCACCGGCTGCGTACGCCGTTTCCTGCTCGGCGGCGACGCGCGGGACCTGCGTTTCTTCGTCCGGCTGCACACGCTCGTGGCACCCACACCAGAGGAGTCGGCCGGACGGCTGCGCGACTACCTGCGTCTGCTGCCCACCGCGCCGGGCCCGGTAGCCGAGCTGGCCTGGCAGCAGGTGCGCCAGGCGCGGCTCGACCCGGCGGACGTCGCCGAGGCCATCGAGGCGATGACCTTCCGCCAAGAGGCCAAGCTCGCCGTGAAGGGCCTGACCTGGCTCGACCGCGACCTAGGCCACCACCCGGAACGTGTGGCCGACCACGTCACCGCGCTGACCAACGCGTACGCGCACGCCTCTCACGAGGTGCGCGACCGCGCCGTCACCCTCACCCTCAAGCACGCCGGCCACCTCACCGACCCCGCCCCGATCCTGGAGGCGGCCGAACTACTGCCCCCAGCCTCGGCCCGGCAGCTCTTCGAGCGCTTCATCGAAGGCTGGACCAGCGACTTCGCCCCCGGCCGCCGGCCCGAGGCCACCGTCCCCGGACCGTTCCCCACCTCCGGCCTGGAGAGCGGCCCGCCGGAGGAGATCGGCTGGATCGACGTCGAGGCGTGGCTGGCGGCGGTCACGCGGGAGGCACATGCGAACCCGGAATCCCTGAAGGAAACGCTGGCCCGGCGCTTCGGCGAACACCTGCGGCCGGTGCTCTACGACGCGCCGACGTGGCAGTCCCCGCGTGACTGGTGCACCGCGCTGGCCAGGGAACTCGTCAACCCCGGCGAAGATCCGGGGCCGCCCGCGTCCCGTCCGCCGAGGCAGCGCCCGTCGTACCGGAGGATGATCTCCGAGGAGCAGCGGGCCGTCCCCGGCCTGTCCGGCGATCTCGGGCAGGCCCTGTACGACGGCATGGTGAACCTCGCGGCCACGGCCTTCGAGCTGTTCCCCGGCCTCCGCACGATCGTCCCGCTCCACGAGATGCCCGACTACGTACAGGAGGACATTCTGCGGACGACCGACGTCCAGACCGACCTCTACGACCCGAAGGCGCGACCGGCGCCCGCCCCCTGGAACCGCCTCCCCCACTTGCGGGAGTGCGCCCGCCCCCACGCCTTCCTCCTGTCCCGCCTCGACGAACTCCTGCGCGCGGCGAAGGCCGGAGCCCTGCCCCCGATCCTGCTGGCCACCCCCACCCGCGCCGACGGCCACCTCGACCCCGAGACCTTGCTCAACCGCCTGGCCGTGTGCGCGGACTCCGGCTGCGAACCGCTCCCGCTGGACGTGGAACAGGCCCTGTTACGCCTCCCGCCCCATCCCGCCCCCGACCTGGCCGAACGCGCGAAGAGCATCGGCTCGGCGGCCGCCGCGATGGTGGCCCGCTGGTTCGAGCACGGCGCGCCCCCACCTCCGGAGGTGGAGCTGACCTGGACCCTCGACCTCGGCTCCCGCGTCGTGCCCTACGACGACCAGGTCCTCGACCAGCGCGGCATCGCCAACGTGAGCTGGCAACCCGTGGAGCCCACCGGTCTCACCCACCTCGACGCCCTGCTGACCGCGCCCGAGATGCGCCCGTTCCGGCGTATGTCACGTCCCTTCTGGCCTGGCATGATGCCCCACCACCGGGAGCTCGCGGCGACTCATCTGGCCATCGGCCTGATCGACCGTTTCGACCCGCCCGACATCGCGATCGACGACCTCCGCGACCTGACCCTGGCCGAAGGCGCGTCCGGCCCGGCGACAGCCCTGGTCCTGGCCTACTTCCTCACCATGGAGAGCGACGAAGCGGTGCCCCCACTGCTTCAGCTGGCGGCCAGGGGCGCGCTCCCCGCCGCCGAGACGGGCCGCCTGCTGGGCCTGCTCGGCCGGCGCACCCGCTACGAGGCCGGCCCCGCGTTGCCCTCACTGGAGCTGGCCGCCAAGCAGGGCGCGCACGCCGAGGTATGGACGATCATGCGCCACTTCCTGGCCGTCTTCCTCCCGAGAGAGGGCGAGCGGGCCCAGCGTCCGCACACCGACGCCGTCGTACTGGCCACCGACATCGCCACGTGGGCCGGCGCGCGGGGCGAGATCCACGAGGTGGCCGCCCACGCGAAGAAGCGCGGTTCGTCCTCGCTGACCCGGGCCTGCCGGAGCCTCCACCGGTTCCTGACCCGGGAGACCTGATCGCCTCAGCCGGGACGACCACCGACTGCCGATCTTGACGGAGTGTGCGATTTCATGGCTTGATCAGGACATTTGGATCTTTCCCATTGCCTACCGAGCGGAGATCGTGGCAGGCCGACGGCCGGCTCTACTGCCGGGTCACCGACAGCGGACCCGGCCTGCCGCGGCCGTACAAGCACGGCCTGCCTCCCGTGCCACCCGGCAGCAGCAGCGGCCGGGGGCTGTGGCTGGCCCGGCAATGGGTCGACCGCCTGACCATCGAGAGCGACGCCAACGGCACCAGCGTCATCATGGTCCTCTCAGTGGTAGGTGGGAGCCGACAGGTGCCCGGTACCGGGCACCGTCACACTGAGCTCGAGGGTCTACCTCATCTAACTGGATGACCTCTTGTCGATAACGGACGGTAGTCATATGGTCGCGGAGACGGTTCTTTTCTAGGCGAGGAAAGGCTCTCCGCGTGGGCAAGCACGAAGGCGAAAAGCCCAAGTCGAAACCGCTCGAGCTCCCGAAGCATGACAAGAACACGGGCGATGGGGACGGCAGTGGTGGCAAGCATGAGGGGGACGGAAAACAAAGGTGATGCCCGACCTCGAGGCAAGCATCGACGGCATGATCGCTGCGATCAGCGGGACTCGGGCCCCGATCCGCGGCACGATCGCCAACGCGCTACATGCGGTGCCAAGGCACCTGTTCGTGCCCTCGTTGGGAGTGGCTCTGACCCACGCAGGCCCCGAGCTGATCGACCGGCGCCGCGACCCAGAGGCATGGTGGGCGGCTGTGTACGGACCATCCGCCATCGTGACGCAACTGGACAAGGGTGCAACGGACATCCGCGACGTGGAAGGGCGCTACACCTCTTCCAACTCGGCCCCGGGCACAGTGGTCGACCTGCTCACGCTGCTCGATCCCGATCCCGGGCACCGCATACTCGAGGTCGGCACCGGTACCGGGTGGACGGCCGCGCTGTTGTCCCACCTGGTCGGCGACGCCGCTCGTGTGACATCGATGGAGATCGATCCGGCAGTCGGCGAGCAGGCGGGAAAGGCTCTGGCCGCAGCCGGCGTGCACCCGCACCTGATCGTTGGCGATGGGGCGGCCGGCTGGCCAGAGGGAGCCCGGTACGACCGCGTGCACGTCACGTGCGCCGTCCATACCGTTCCGTACACCTGGATCGAGCAATGCCGTCCCGGCGCGGTCATCGTCACGCCGTACTCGCCCGGGTTCGACACCGACCATTCGCTACGGCTCGTCGTCCTGCCGGATGGCAGCGCCGTCGGGAGGTTCCCGGGCTACGCCTCGTACATGATGATGCGCTCCCAGGCCGCTACGCCGGGAGATCCGGACGACGGTAGCGGCCGACGGTTCACCACCGCCGTGGATCCCCGCACGATCACGTACGCGCCGGCCGGCGCCGGCCTGGTCATGTCAGCCCTGACCGGTTTGCGTATGCGGCTCGACGATGAGAAGAGGGTGTTCCTCGTCGACCCTGGCGACCCTGGCCGGTGGGGCGCCGCCATCCATGAGCCCGACGGCGAACCGTGGGTGTATGAGCTCGGCGACCGTCACCTCTGGGAAGAGGCCACCAACGCCTACTTCGAGTGGGTGAGCAGGGGTGAGCCGGGCCTCGATCGGTTCGGCATGACCGTCACCCCCGACGGCCAACAGCTCTGGCTCGACGCACCCGAGGCCACCATCGGCCCGCGCCGACGGTCGGCCGCCGCGTGACACATCAGACTTGAACGTCAACCACGACGACATGATCACCGAGTCGCTTCCTGGACGAGGCGCTCGGCACTGACCTGCGCGAACGCGATCCTGTGCATCACCTGGATCGTCACCAAGGCCGAAGACGTGTCGCCCGGCCTGGACGGCCGCGTCCCTGCCACGGGGCAAACGGTGGCAGGGACGCTTTCCGGTCGAATGCGTCGACCGGCGGCCTGTTGTTAGCTCTTCGCTTCCTTGATGCAGTACGGGCAGAAGGGTTCAGGGTCGACGCAGATCTTGACGGTGTCGGAGTCGTTGGCGGGATCGAGATCCAGCTCCTTGCCGTCGGCGGTGGCCGTGTTGGTCGTCTCGCCGACCGCTGTGGCCTTGGCATGGACGGTCAACGTGGCCGAGGCGCCACTGGCCAGCGCGCCGACCATCCACATCCCGCTCGCCGGCGCGTAGGTCCCGGTGGAGGCCATGGCGGACATGAAGGTGAGGTTGGACGGCAGCATGTCCTTGACCATGACCCCCGTCGCGCCGTTCGGGCCGGCGTTGCGTACGGTGACGCGGTAGGTGACGGTCTGGCCCACGGTCACCTTGGTCGAATCGGCGGACTTGACCACGCTCAGGTCCACGGCCGGATTGACCTCGGTAACGGCGTCGCCGCTGGTAGAGGTCAGCTGCTCCGGCTCCGGGCCGAGCCGGTTCTCGTAGTCGGCCGTCGCCTGGTTGGTCACCTTGCCGCCCGCGGCGTCCCGACCGACCTTGACCTTGAACTCCACGGTGGTGCCGCCGGGCAGGCTCGCGGCGTTGGGCAGCGAGCCCCCAGCCGTGGGGGTGGCGCCGTTCCCCAGGGTGAAGGAGACCTTGCCGGCGTCGAACTCGCCCTGGTCGTCGCCCATCTGATCGGTCTTGGTCCCGCTGCCCGGGCCGTCGGCCACCCGGAGCGAGCCGGGCACGTAGGTGGTCCCGGCCGGGACGGTGTCGGTGAGGCGCACGTTCTCCGCCGGGGCGCCGCCCTTGTTGACCGCGGTGACCCGGTAGGTGATCACGTCGCCGACGTCGACCGGTCCCTGCGGGCTCGCGGTCTTGGTGAGGACAACGCACGGTGCGGTCGCGAAGGAGATGTCATCGAGCAGGTTGCCGAAGGTGGGGTTCCCTCCGGCCGCCGAGACGGAACGGAAGGCGAACCTGGTGGTCGTCTGTCCCGCGGGCACGATGTAGGTGCCGGAGTAGGTGCCCCAGCTCCCGGTGCCGTCCGACATGACCCGCTGTTGCACAGCGCCGATGTCCAAGGCCATCGTGTCGACCCCCAGCCGACCGCGGTGGGACAGCCGCCAGTACAGCTTCGTCCCCGGGGTGGTCGCGTGGTCCTGGTACAGGGTCGAGACCTGGTTGGCGTTCAGCTCGGCGAGTTGCCTGCCCTCCTTGGGCGGGGTGTTGGCCGGGTTCGGCGGGCTGGCCCACAGCTCGATCATGTGGTCGGTGGCGGTGGTGAGCCAGCCGGGCACGTGGTTCGGCGCGCCGGTCTGCGAGGCGTCGGGGAACGAGGCCCACGTCCCGCGGCTGACGACCGGCTGCTCGAAACCGCCGTTGACCAGCGACACCTGGTCGGGGCATGAGGCGGGATCCGGCGCGACCCGCGGAACCGCCGGGGCGGTGACGGCAGGTGCGGCCTCGGCCGGGACCGCGCCGAACAGCGTCAGCGGAAGGGCCACCGCCGCGAGGGCGGCGACCGGGTAACACATCCCTCGGATGTGCCTCATCATGATGTTCCTCTCGTCGCGGAGAACTGCCTTCAGCCACCGGGCCGGGAAAACCGGCACCGGCGCCGGACGGCAGCCTCGCCCGACGAGGGCACGCGGCGGCACGCGACACGTGCGGTCGCACCAACAGTTGGCTTGATCTTGTTCAGCGCATACACGGCCCTCGGCATCGCCGGCGGTCTGTCCGCCCCACTACTTCGTCCGGCCGGCGCCAGCGTGCGCCGGCGGGAGGGCTCCAACGCAGGCCAAGATCCCGGCGGTGGCCGCCCGTCTGCGCAGCCGCCAGTGTTCGGGCACCTATCCTTGCTCGCATGGGTGACGTACTGAAGGGGCGAGGTTGCGCGTGGGAGTTCGAGGACGGAGGGCTGCGCATTACGCCTGAGCCGGGTAAGGCGTCGAAACTGAGCATGGAGCTCGGTGAGCGGTTCGTGCCGTACGTCGCGCTGGCCGATGTCATGCTGGAGCCTGGTGCACGCGGCAGGGTGGTGTTGCGGGTGGTTCCCCGGGAGGGAGCCGATCCGGTCATGTCCGCGGCAACGGGGCAGCTCCAGGAGTCGCTCGATCCGTACCGGCTGGTGCTGCCCGCCGCCACGAAGACGCTGGCCGATCAGTATGCCGACGAGATGCGCGCAGCCCTGTCCGAGCGCGGTCCGGCTGAGCGGTTCCTGATCGCCGGCCCTTCGGTGCCGCGTAGTTTCAAGGCATGGGACGGTGAGGCCGCCTTCGACGGGCAGGCTGTCACCTTCACCTGGTTCTCGTCCGGAGCTTCCCCGGCCAAGTACACGGCAGGTGACCGGCGTTACCCGATCACCGAGATCGAGGGCGTCGAGTGGAATGCACTGGAGGACGCTCGCGGGTCGTTGCGGCTGCGCATCCGTGGGCACCAGGCCCTCTCCAACCCCAACAACGATCCCGCCTCCGTCGTGTTCGGCATTGGCTGGGGAGCCACGCATCACTCCCTGCCCTTCGCCGCCGCCGTGCTGGCCGCCGTACAAGCTCCCATGATCGAACAGGTCGCGGCGGAAGGCTGAGCTGCGAGCCGTCGTGGTTGCGTTTTGACGGGATACAGGGTCAGCCGGGGTCGGTCAGGACCTCGCCGCCTTCCACCGCGCCGGCGACGAGGTTCCGTCGCGGTAGGGTTCTGGCGGACTTTCTTCAAGGTGGACGGCACGTGTGAGTAAGGCTGATGAGCTGATCGGCGCGGCGATGGAGGCCCTTGCCCGCGAGGATGAGGCAGCCTTCGACTCCGCCGCCGCCTTCCTGGCCGACCGGGACGACGCCGATCGCGTGCTGGTGGAGGTTGTGACCCGTACGATCTCGGGGTTGTGGCGGAACGGCTGGCAGCCCGCCGACGTGGTCAGGATCGCGGCCAGGCGGCTGACCGACTGGCACGGGCGGGCGGCGGCTGACCTCATCGCCTGGGAGATGCGGGACTACGCGCCGGCCACGGTGGATGAGCGCTGGCGCGACCAACTCGCCGGCCTGGAGGCCGCGGTGTGGTGGAAGGGCGGCTACCTGGCGGCGCGGCAGGCACGCGACGGGGCCAGCCGGCTGGTGACCGTCTCCGGTGGGCTGGAGCTGCTGGGGCTGCTGACCGGGCTGCCGCGGCTGGAGTCGTTGAGCCCGCGGCCCGGGGCCGCTCGCCGTACGGTCCAGGCACGCTCACACGCGGTCAGCGAGAAGACGTTCGCGCGGGTGCGGGCGCTGCTTGCCAAGGCGGAGTCGACGACGTACCCGGCGGAGGCGGAGACGTTCACGTCGGCGGCGCAGAGCTTGATGGCGAAGTACAGCATCGACGCGGCGATGCTGGACGCGCAGCCAGGCGGAGGTGAGGCCCCGGCGGGCATCCGGATCGGCATCGACGCGCCGTACGAGCAGCCCAAGGCCGTGCTGCTCGACCTCATCGCCGAGGCCAACAGGTGCCGGGTGATCTGGTCGAAGGAGCTGGGGTTCGCCACCGTGCTGGGGTTCTGGGCGGACCTGTCCTGGGTGGAGGTGCTGTTCACCTCGCTGCTGGTGCAGGCGCAGACCGCGCTGGTGAACTCGGGCACCAAGAAGCACGGCACCGGCCGGTCGAGGAACAAGACGTTCCGCCAGTCGTTCCTGTCGGCGTTCGCCTCCAGGATCGGGGAGCGGCTCGCCGAGGCCACGGCGGGTGCGGTCTCGCAGGAGAGCGCCAGCCGGGGCACCGACCTGGTGCCGGTGCTGGCGGCCCGCGAACAGGAGGTGGAGCAGGCGGTCGAGCGCATGTTCCCGAACCTGGTCTCGCACGCGGTCCGCACGTCCTGGGACCGGGAGGGCTGGGCGGCCGGCCGTACCGCCGCCGATCAGGCCAGCCTCGGGGCGCGAGACCGATAGCGGCTGCTCCTGCCGTCGTTGACGGTGGGATGTGGAGGTGGCGCAGCTGGCAATGGCTCGTGTGTGGGTCAGCAGGAGATGCGGTTGTGTCGATCCCGAGACCGGACGTCAGCGAGGGACGTAGGGTCCGCGCCTGTCGGTGGATGACGAGCACAGCAGCTGGTATTACGCGGTGCGGCTACGCAGCCTGGACGGGCGGCGGCAGCGCATCCGCCAGGGCGGTTACGCGCCCACTATGACCGGCGACGCGCCGAAGGCGATCGACACTCCAGCGCGCTACGCAACACCTTCAACCGGATGCTCGGCTGCTTGCACAACGGCGTGACCTACAACGAACATGTGCCATTCCCGCCGCGTTCGAGGGCAACGGCTTGACACCTTAGGCAGATCGGATGTCTGCGACCGTCGGATGAGAAGTCCGCCGCGCCGAACCCGCCGGTCAGCCGACCGTACCGGGAGCCAGTTGCGCCTCTATGGCGGTCACCGCGTGGGCACGATGCGCGGCCAGCACGCGCACCACGGCCTCCGCGTCGCGGCGGCGCAGGAGGTCGAGTGTGGCGCGGTGTTCCTCGATGACCCGCTGCCTGTTGGGCTCTTCGCCGTAGTACAGGGAGCGGTAGGCGTCGGTGGAGTCCCACAGTGTCCTGATCAGCCGGACCAGCCGCGGCAGCGCCGACCACTCGAAGATCGTCATGTGGAAGCGGCGGTTGGCCTCGGCCATCTCCAGCACGTCGCCGGCCGCCGCGGCCCGCTCGACCTCGGCCTGCGCGCGTTCGGCCGCCTCCAGGCCGGCGTCGGTGAGGCGCTCGACCGCGCGGCGGACCGCCTCGGCCTCGAGCAGCTCGCGGATCAGGTAGACCTCGCGCAGGTCGTCGAGCGACAGCCGCTGCACGCAGTAGCCGCGGTGCGCCTTGTACGTGACCAGCCCCTCGCCCTCCAGCGTCTTCAGCGCCTCGCGCAACGGGACCCGGCTGACGTCGAACTCCTCGGCCAGCGCCTCCTGCCTGATCGGGTCGCCCGGGCGCAGGCGGCCCGTGGTGATCGCCCGCCTGAGCTCCTCCAGGACGAACTGCTGGGCCGTGGGCGGCCTGCGGTGCCCTTCTACCGAGGTCATTGCCCCAATATCTCACGGACCCAGTCCGCGTCCTGCCCGAGCGAGGGGGGCGGGAGGCGGTACGCGGGCGGTGTCGCGCCGAGGCCGATGGGGTTGGCCACCTGATCGCCGGCCAGTGGCTCCAGCCCCAGTTCCGTGGCGAAGGCGAACGCCGCGTCCAGGGTGTTGATCGGCCCGCACGGCACCCCGGCCGGGGTGAGCGCGGCGAACCACTCGTCGGCCGTGCGCGCCGCCAGCGCCCGGTCGAGCTCGCCCACGAGCTCCTCCCGGCAGGCGACCCGGCCGCTGTTGGCGGCGAACCGGGGATCTTCGGCCAGGTCGGCCCGGCCCAGCACCTCGCACAGGGCGCGGAACTGCCGGTCGTTCCCGGCCGCGATGACGATCGGCCGGTCGGCGGCCTGGAACACCTCGTACGGCACGATGCTCGGATGCCGGTTCCCCATGGCCTTCGGCACCACCCCGGCGGCGGCGTACCCGGAGGCGTGGTTGGTCAGGGCCGACAGCAGCGACGACAGCAGCGACACCGACACCCGCTGTCCCTGCCCGGTGGCGTCGCGATGGCGCAGCGCGGCCAGGACGCCGAGCCCCGCGTGCAGCCCGGTGATCACGTCGACGAGGGCAACGCCCGCCTTCGTGCCGGGACCGTCCGGCTCACCCGTCACGCTCATCAGCCCGCCGACGGCCTGCGCGATCAGGTCGTACCCGGGCAGTTCCGCGCCCTTGCCCGCGCCGAACCCGGTGATCGAGCAGTAGACCAGCCTGGGGTTGGCGGCGCTCAATTCGGCGTAGCCGAGGCCCAGCCGGTCCATGGTGCCGGGCTTGAAGTTCTCGACGAGCACGTCGGCGCGGGCGGCCAGCGCGCGGGCCACCTCCAGGTCGGCCGGGTCGCGCAGGTCGAGGGCGATCGAGCGCTTGTTGCGGTTGACGGCCAGGAAGTAGGTGGCCACTCCCCCGGCGTGCGGCGGCCCCCACGAGCGCGTGTCGTCGCCGGCGCCGGGGCGTTCCACCTTGACGACGTCGGCGCCGAGGTCGGCCAGCAGCATGGTCGCGTACGGGCCGGCCAGCACCCGGCTGAAGTCGGCGACCAGCAGCCCGGACAAGGCGCCGCCGCTGTGCTCGCCGGTTCGCTCACTGCGCTCGCTCACGCCGGCGCCCCCAGGTAGACGGTCACGGTCTGGGTGAAGAACTCGCGGGCCGCCCGCCCCTGCTCCCTGGGCCCGAAGCCACTGAGCTTGGTCCCGCCGAACGGCACCCACGGGAAGGTGCCCGCCGACTCGGAGTTGACGTGCAGCACGCCGACCTCCAGGTGTTCGACGGCTTGGAGGGCGGCGCCGAGGTCCCTGGTGAAGATCGCCGCCGACAGGCCGTGCTCACTGTGGTTGGCCAGCCGCAGCGCCTCCTCGGGACCTGAGGCTCGCACGGCGCCCACGACGGGGCCGAACAGCTCCCTGCTCCACACGTCCACATCGGTGCCCGGCAGCGCGAGCACGGTCGGCGGCGTGAACCAGCCGGCCGCGAGGTCACCCTCGGTGTACGGCCGCGCGCCCGCCAGCACGGTGGCGCCCTGCCCGAGCGCGTCGCGCACACCCGCCCACACCCGGTCCCTGGCCGCGGCGCTGACCAGCGGGCCCATGTCCACCCCGGCGCCGAGTGGGTCGCCGACGACGAGTTCCGCCGCCCTGGCGGCCACCTTGCGCAGCAGTTCGTCGGCGACGGACTCTTCGACGACCAGCCGGGAGGTGGCTGTGCACTTCTGCCCGGTGGACCGGAAGGCGCCCGCGCACACCTGCTCGGCCGCGTGGTCGAGGTCGGCGTCGGCCAGGACGACGGCGGCGTTCTTGCCGCCCATCTCGGTCTGCACCGGCTTGGCCAGCTCGCCGCAGCGCGCGATGACGGCCCGGCCCACTTCGGTGGACCCGGTGAAGGAGACCACGTCCACGCCGGGGTGGCCGATGATCGCCGCGCCCGCGTCGGCCTCGCCGTACACGAGGTTGAGCACGCCGGCGGGCAGGCCGGCGTCGACGAGCGCGCCGGCCAGGCGGGCGGCGAGCAGCGGGACGAGCGAGGACGGCTTCCACACGACCGTGTTGCCGTAGGTGAGGGCGGGCGCCAGCTTCCAGGCGGGGATCGCGATCGGGAAGTTGAACGGGGTGATCACCCCGGCCACGCCGACCGGCTTGCGCATGACGAGGAGGTTCTCGCCGCGGCGGGGGGAGGCGTAGATCTCGCCGCTCTCCCGGTCGGCCTCGGCGGCGTAGTAACGCAGGATCCTGGCCGCGCCGCGTACTTCCGCCACACCCTCGGGCAGGGTCTTGCCCTCTTCGCGGCTCAGCTCGCGGCCCCACTCCTCGGCGGCGGCGTCGATCAGGGCGGCGGCCCCGGAGAGCACGGCCGCGCGTTCGTGGTGCGGGGTGGCCCGCCAGCCGGGGGCGGCGGCGCGGGCCGCCCGGATCGCCAGCTCCACCTGCTCGGATGAGGCGGCGTGGCCGCGGGCGACGACCTCATCCGGCCTGGCGGGGTTGGTGTCGGTGAACTCCGCGCCGGATCCCTCGATCCAGCGGCCGTCTACGAGGTTCAGGATGTCCATGGTCAACGCACCTTAACTGTGTCATATTGGATAATCAATATTGGATCCAAAATACAGGGAGCGTGGACATGCACCCCTCCGCCCTCTTCGCCATCGACGGTCTGCTCACCGACGAGGAGCACGACATCCGCCAGACCGTCCGCCAGGTGTGCGACCGGGAGATCCGGCCGTACGTCGCGGACTGGTTCGAGGCGGGCGCGCTGCCCGCCCGCGAGCTGGCCCGGTCGCTCGGCTCCGTCGGCGTCCTCGGCATGCACCTCGACGGGTACGGGTGCGCGGGCCTCGGCGCCGTCGCCTACGGCCTGGCCTGCCTGGAGCTGGAGGCGGCCGACTCCGGCCTGCGCAGCCTGGTCTCGGTGCAGGGTTCGCTGGCCATGTACGCGATCTGGAAGTACGGCAGCGAGGAGCAGAAGCACGAGTGGCTGCCCGCGATGGCGGCCGGTGAGCGCATCGGCTGCTTCGGCCTGACCGAGCCCGACTTCGGCTCCGACCCGGCGGGCATGCGGACGACGGCCAAGCGCGACGGCTCCGACTGGGTGCTGAACGGCACCAAGATGTGGATCACCAACGGCTCGGTGTCCGACGTGGCCGTGGTCTGGGCGCGGACCGAGGAGGGCATCCGCGGCTTCCTGGTGCCCGCGGGGACGCCCGGCTTCGCCGTACACGATCTCAAGCGGAAGGTCTCCCTGCGCGCGAGCGTGACGAGCGAGCTGGTGCTGGACGGGGTGCGGCTTCCTGAAGAGGCGATGCTGCCCGGCGCCCGCGGCCTGTCCGGGCCGCTCGGCTGCCTGAACGAGGCCCGGTTCGGCATCGTGTTCGGCGCGATGGGCGCGGCGCTCGACTGCCTGGAGACGGCGCTCGCCTACGCGGCCGAGCGGGAGATCTTCGCCCGGCCGCTCGCCTCCTTCCAGCTCACCCAGGAGAAGCTCGCCGACATGACGCTGGAGCTGGGCAAGGGGCTGCTGCTGGCGGTGCATCTCGGGCGACTGAAGGAGCGGGGCGAGCTCACCCCCGAGCAGGTGAGCGTCGGCAAGCTGAACAACGTGCGCGAGGCGATCGACATCGCCAGGACGTGCCGCACGCTGCTCGGCGCGAGCGGCATCACCCTGGAGTACCCGGTGATCAGGCACGCGGTCAACCTGGAGTCCGTGCTGACCTACGAGGGCACCTCGGAGATCCACACGCTGGTGGTGGGCAAGGCGCTGACCGGGGTGCCCGCGTTCCACTGACGGGCTCAGAAGGTCTGCCAGGTCGCATCGGTGACCTGGCAGAGCCTGCCCTTGTGCACCCGCATCTCGGCCGCGGCCACGTCCAGGCTGATCACCGCGAGCGTCTCCCAGCGCTGGTCGAGCGGCAGCGCGGGGTCGGCGTGCGCGCAGACCGGCGCCACCGGCCCGTGGCTGGTCATCGCCCGCGCCCTGGCCGTGGCGTCCGGGTCGCCCAGCTCGCCGGTCCGCTCCTCCAGGTGTTCGAGCCTGGCGTAGGTGCCCGGCCGCTCGGTGCCCAGCCGCTCCCCCGCGCTCAGCGCGCCGTCCAGGAAGTGGTTGGCGTGCAGCAGGACGCCGGCGGTGTCCGCCTCGACGACCGCGACGCCGTCCGGGCAGATCTCCAGCGACCTGGCCCCTTCCACGGTGACCACGGTGATCACGGTGGACGCCGACGTCCTGGCCGACCTGGCGATCTCGGTGGCCTGCTCCAGGGTGGCGGCCTCGTCCAGGATCCGGCGGGCGACCACGTGCACGGGCACGCCGGCGTTCGCGTTATCCGACTCGTGGCGCAGGATGTTGAAGTGCGCGCCCAGTCCCGCGCTGTTCACGCCGATCTTGGCCAGCACCCCGAACTCGGTGAAGGTCCGTACCTTGTGTCCCTCGCGCAGCTCGTACGCCCACAGCAGCGGCGCGTCGCGCAGGTGGTCGTGCCAGTCCCAGGTCTGCGTCGTGCGCGGCGGCAGCCCGCCGCCGAGCACCACGGCGGTGGAGCACTCGCCCTCCCCATCGTGGCGCAGCGCGGCCAGGATCTCGGTGCGCGCGTTGACGACGGCGACCTGCCAGGGCTCCAGGCCGCACCCCGTCGCGATGCCGCCGATCTCCTCGGCGAGCTCCGGCGCCCACGCGGCCGTGCTGTCGAGCGCCCGCTCGCCCAGCTCCCTGACCCGTCCGGCGTGCGCGCCGCTCACCTCGAACAGCCGCAGGTAGCCGTCGAGATTGGCGTGTACGGCCTCGCGCCAGCGGGCGCCGAACTGCCTGCCGCGTCCGGCCGCGTCAAGGCAGGTGGAGGTATAGGAGGGAAAGGTCATCTGGGGTCCACCTCGTCCATCAGTGCCGCGACGGCGGCGCCCGCGTCGCGGTGGACCCGGTGGCGCTGCTCGTCGTCCTTGTCCTGGCTCAGCTTGAACACGCTCTGCTCGGCCGTGACCCGCACGCGGAAGGCCGCCACGCCGGACACGATCCTGGCGAAGACCTCCTCGGAGGCCGGGCTGGGCCGCCAGCTCGGCGTCCGCGGCGACTCCATCGCCTCCACGGTGCGCCGCACGACGTCCAGGGGGTCGGGGTGCGGCTCGATCAGTCCGGTCAGGTGGACGGCCGCGTAGTCCCAGGTCGGCACCGCGGGGTCGACGGCGTAGCTCGTCGGCGAGACGTAGCCGTGCGCACTGGAGAAGACCACGAGCACCTCGGGCGCCGTTGACTCGGGCGCTTTGGGCGCGGACCCGTCAGCGGTGGCAGCCGGGTCCCAGGCCCGCCAGTGCGGGTTGACTCTGGCCATGTGGCCGAGCAGCGTCGCCCCCACGAACGTGGACTCGCCGCCGCTCTCGACGATGACGGGCACGTGGGTGGCCACGGGCGCGCCGCCGGTCGCGGTGATCACCAGCGCGAACGGGTTCTCCCGCACCAGCCGCGCCACGTGCGTGCAATCCGGCGCCGCAAAACGGGGGAAGCTATACATTTCACTTACTCCACACTGCTCAAGATGGCGTCCCAGGCGATCTCCGACGCCAGCGCGCCCAGTCCGGCCGGCTTGAGCCCGCCCAGGTCCACCTCGTCGGTGGTCAGCGCGAACAGCACGTCGCCGTCGTTCTGAGTGTGGAAGGGCTGGATCCCCCGGTGCATGGAGCCGTGCACCTGGCGGCTGAGCTGGGTGAGCTCGACGTCGGCCAGCCGTACGTTCGTGATCAGCACCGTCAGCGTGGTGTTGCCCATGACGGCGGGGGCGTCCGACGTGATCGCGTAGTCCACACTCGGGTGGCGCCTGGTGTCCTCGTCGGCGTGGTAGTTGCCGCGCAGGATCGTCCCGTCGCGGCCCACGACCACGCCGACGGAGTTGACCACCGTCGCCACCAGGACCTTGACCGCCCCGAAGGTGCCGAAGGCGGCACCCTGCCCGGCGAACTCGGCCCTGGCGAACTCGACCTTGCCCGCGCTGGCGCTGCGGCCGGCGCCGCACCTGCCCACGGGGAACTCGCCCTCGACGGCGGCGCGCAGCGCGGCGCGGCCGAGCTGCCCGTCGGGGTGGACGGCGTTGTCCCGGGTGGAGAAGTCGTAGATCACCGCGCCCGAGACGAGTTGGAGTTCATCCCACTTGGTCCGGTTGCTCCGGCGGGCCAGCAGTTCCTCGCTTACCCCGGCGATCGCCGACATCCCGTACACCGAGCCGCCCGTCAGGCAGATGGCGTGGTTGTAGTCGTAGCCGCCGCTCAGGCCGACCGCTCCGCCGCGGGCGTCCACGGCGGTCCGCGCGCCCGCGGGGACGTGCACGACGGTGCAGCCGGTGGGGCCCTCGCCGTACTCCGCGGTGCCGACGTACACGCCGGGCAGGTCGAAGGCGACCGAGCCGCGTCCCGGGCTGGGCTGCGGGGTCAGCGTGAGGTCGGAGTTACCGGGCACGCCGGCGGTGAAGGCCGACACGGGAGCGAGGGTCACAGGGACTCCAGGAGTTGTCGCGAGTACGGATGTTCGGGTGCGGTGTAGAAGGTGACCGCGTCGGCGGTCTCGACGACCTCGCCGCCGCGCATGACGGCGATCCGGTCGGCCACGTAGCGGACGGCGCCGAGGTCGTGGGAGATGAACAGCGCGGCGAAACCGTACTCCGCCTGCAGGTCCTTGAGCAGGTTGAGGATCTGCACCTGGACGGAGACGTCCAGGGCGCTGACGGCCTCGTCGAAGACGATGAAGCTCGGCCGGGTGATCAGCGCGCGGGCGATGGACACCCGCTGCCGCTGGCCGCCGGACAGTTCGTGGGGGTAGCGGTCGACGAAGCCGGCCTCCAGGCCGACCTGTTCGAGCGCCTCGGGGACCCGCTCTCCGGCGGCTTTTCCGAGTACGGCCAGCGGCTCGGCGACGCTCTGGCCGATGCGCATCCTCGGGTTCAGCGACCAGTGCGGGTGCTGGAGCACGGCCTGCATCCGCCCGGCCAGGTCCTTGCGCCGCCGGGGGAACGGGCGGCCGTCGAACCTGACGGTGCCGGAGGTGGGCCTTTGCAACCCGAGCGCCACCCGGCTGGTGGTCGTCTTGCCCGAGCCCGACTCACCCACCAGGCCGAGCGTCTCTCCTTCGGCGACGGAGAGCGAGACCCCGCGCATGGCGTCCAGCCGGGTACGGCGCAGCGGCGGGCCCGTGATGAAGGACACCGTGACGTCGGTGAGATCGAGGATCACGCGATCACCTCCAGCTCGGCGGCCCGGTGGCAGAGCACGTCCTGGGCGCCGACGCGGACCGGTCCGGGGCGCTCGGTGGTGCAGCGGTCCTCGGCGAAGGGGCAGCGGGGCGCGAACGCGCAGCCGGCCGAGGGGCCGGTCAGGACCGGAGGGCGGCCCGGCACCGGCTCCAGCCGCACCCCGGGGGTGGCCGCGGCGGGGGCCGATCTGGCCAGGGCGGCGGTGTAGGGGTGGACGGGATTGCCGAGCACTTCGGCGGCGGGACCGCTCTCCACCACGCGCCCGGCGTACATGACCGCCACGCGGTCGCATCTGCGGGCGACGGCGGGCAGGTCGTGGCTGAGCCAGACGATGCTCGTGCCCTCCTCGCGGGCCAGCGAGAACACCACGTTCAGCACCTCCTCGCGCACCTGGCTGTCGAGCGAGGCGGTCGGCTCGTCGGCGACCAGCAGCTCGGGCGAGGCGGCCATGGCCAGCGCGATCGCCACCCGCTGGGCCATGCCGCCGGACAACTGGTGCGGGTAGGCGGCCGCCACGCGCGGGTCGTCGAGCTTGACCCGCTTCAGGTGGAAGGCCACGTCCGCGTCAATCCCGCCGCCACGACCACCGCGACCACCGTCCCGACCACCGTGGCCGCCGTCCCGACCGCTGTCACGGCCGTCGCGACCATTGCCGCCTTGTTGTCGCAAGACGAGCCGGAGCTGATTGCCGACCCGCATGGTCGGGTCGAGGGAGGCGATCGGGTCCTGGAAGACGAAGCCGAGCCGGTGCCGGCGCAGCCGCCGCAGCGCGGCGGGCGGCAGGTCCAGCACCGGCTCGCCGGCCACGCGCACCGTGCCCGCGCTGACCACCGCCTGGCGGGGCAGCAGGCGGCCGATCGCCGCGCCGAGCGTGGACTTGCCGGACCCGCTCTCGCCCACGACCCCGACGGCCTCGCCCGCCGCCACCCGCAGGTCGGCGCCGTCGAGGGCGCGGGCCGTTCCGTAGTCGACCTCCAGGCCGTCCACTTCGAGCAGCGCGCTCATATCAGTGCCCTCGTCTCCCTCGGCTCGAACCGGTCGCGCAGCCCGTCGCCCAGCACGTTGATGGACAGGATGGCGAGCACCAGCACGACGCCGGGCCCGATGATCAGCCAGGGAGCCGCCATCATGTAGGTGCCGCCCTGGCGGATCAGCACCCCGAGCGACGCCTGCGGCGGCTGCACGCCGAAGCCGAGGAAGCTCAGCCCGCCCTCGACCGAGATGCCGACCGACAACGCGTAGGTGCCCTGCACGGCGATGGTGCCGGCCACGTTCGGCAGGATGTGGCGGCCGAGGATCCGGGGCAGTCCGGCACCGCTGATGGCCGCCGCGGTCACGTAGTCGCGTTCGGCCACGGCGACGGCGGCGGCTCGTACCAGCCGGATCATCAGCGGGATCGTGACCAGCACGATGCTGGCCACCGCCGCGAGCTGGCCGGGCCCGGCGACGGCCGCCACCAGGATCGCCAGGACGATGGCGGGGAAGGAGTAGAGCAGCTCCACGACCCGCATGACCAGCTCGTTCAGGTAGCCGCCGCGGTATCCGGCCAGGATGCCGAAGCCCGCGCTGAGCGCGGCGGTCACCAGAACGGCGGCCGAGGAGAGCAGCAGCGTGGTGCCGACGCCCTCCATGACGCGCGGCAGCATCGAGCGGCCCAGGTTGTCGGTGCCCAGCCACCAGCCCGGCCCCGGCGGCCGCAACCGCGGGCCGACGATCGCGTCGGGGTCCCCGCCGGCGTGCACCAGCGAGCCGAGCGCGACCAGGACGAGCAGCAGCAGGCAGCCCAGGCCGGTCATCGACAGCGGATCGAGCCGCCGTGCCCGCCGCACTTCGACCCGCGTCTGTCCGGGTCTGTTCACGCGCGCCTCCCGAGCCTCGGGTCGACCAGCCCGACGAGCAGGTCGATCAGGACGTTCATGACGATGAACACGGTGGCCGCCAGCAGCACGCCCGCCTGTACGACCGCGTAGTCCCTGCGTCCGACCGCCTGGACGACGTACGAGCCGATGCCCGGCAGGTTGAACAGGTACTCCACGATCAGCGCCCCACCCAGGAGGTAGGCGGTGATCGTCGCGGTGAGCGTCAGCACGGGCCCCGCGGCGTTGCGCAGGATGTGGTGCCTGACGATGAACCACGGCGTCTCGCCCCGGGCGACGGCGGCGGTGACGTGCGGCTCGACCAGCACGTTCAGCACGGCGTCACGGGTCGTCCTGGCCGTAGCCGAGATGGCGAAGATCGACAGCACCGCGGCGGGCAGCAGGTAGCCGCTGGTCTGCAGGCCGTACCGGGAGACCACGAACACCACCAGGCTGCCCAGCGCGAACTCGGGGACGCTCACGCCCAGCCCGCTCAGCAGCCGCCCGGCGGCGCCGCCGCCTCCCGGGCGGGCGCGCAGCGCGGTCAGCACGCCGAGCGGCACCCCCGCCAGCAGGGCGGCGCCGACCGCGAGCAGGGTGAGCTGGGCGGTCACCGGAAGCCGGGCCCACAGCTCGGCCGCGACCGGCTGCCTGCTGATCATCGAGGTGCCGAAGTCCCCGGTGCCGACCGCCGCCATCCAGTGCCCGTACTGCGCGAACACCGACTGGTCGAGCCCGTACCTGGCAGCCAGCTCGGCCTTCTGCTCGGGCGTGGCGAACGGGCCCAGGATCGTCTCGGCGAACCCGCCCGGCATCAGCCGGAGCGCCGCGAAGATCAGGACGGAGATGCCGAGGAGGGTGACGGCCGAGCTCAGCGCCCGGCCCGCCCACCACAGCAGGAGCCGCATCGTCAGCCCTTCTTGGCCCGGGCGTCGGCGACCAGCCGCAGCAGGTTGCCGTAGCCCTCGGTGGCGTACAGGCTCGGGCTGACCGCGTCGGCGCGGTAGGCGACCGTGGCCGGGCGGGTGACCAGCGGGATCATCTGCGCGTCGGTGTCCGCCTTGGCGCACACCGCGGCCAGCGCCTTGTCGCGCTCCGCGCCCGACGGGGTCTCGGCCGCGGCGGCGATCAGCTTGTTGAGGTCCTTGTCGGCCTGCATGAAGCCCACGTTGAAGCCGGCGACGTCGGGGTTCCACCAGGTGGTGACCATGCCGGGGTCGGCGTACCCGGCGAACCACGACAGCGCGGCGTCGAACGTCGCGGGCACCTTGCCGTACACCTTGCCCGCCCAGCTCGCCTCGTCCATCTGCTCGATCTTGACGGTGACGCCGGCCTGCTGGAGGTTCTGCTGGATCACCTGGGCGACGGCGGGGGCCGGCTCGGTGGAGTAGATGCTGAGCGTGAACGACAGGTTCGCGACGCCCGCCTGGGCCAGCAGCTCCTTGGCCTTCGCGGCGCCGCCTCCGGTGGCCGAGGGCAGCGCGGCCGGGTCACAGGCGCCGGGCAGGCCGGCGGGCGTGACGCCGGTGGGCTTGCCCTGGCCGCCGAGCGCCACCTCGGCCATCTGCTTGCGGTCCAGGGCCATGTTCAGGGCCTGCCGGACCCGGGGGTCGGCGAACTTGGGGTTCTTGGAGTTGAGCATCAGGTAGTAGAAGTCGGTGGTGGCCTGGGTGGCGACCTTGACGTTCGCGGCGCCGGCCAGCATCGCGGCGGAGTCGACGTTGCCCAGCGCGGCCAGGGCGGAGCTGCCGTTCTGCACGGCGGCCACGCGGGCGGCCTCCTCGGGCGCGATCGTGACGGTCAGGCTGTCGGCGGCCGGCTTCCCCTTGTCCCAGTAATGCTCGTTGCGGGCGAAATTCCAGGACACGTCCTGGCGGTGCGCCTGCACCTTGAACGGCCCGGTGCCGAGCATCTCCTTGGCCGGGTCGAGCGTCTTGGCCTCGATCTCCTTCATCGGCAGGATCGCGGCGGGCACGTTGGCCAGCGCCGCGAGGAACGGCGTGTACGGCTTGGCCAACGTGATCTTGACCGTGGCCGCGTCGACCTTGGCCACCTTCTCGACCGGGCCGAGCTGCCCCCGCCATACCGACTTGGCGGCCAGCAGCCGCTTCAGGCTGCCCACCACGTCGTCGGCGGTCATCTCCCTGCCGTTGGAGAAGGCGACGCCCTTGCGCAGGTGGAACACGTACGTGGTCGGGTTCGGGTTGTCCCAGCTCTCGGCCAGCCGCGGCTGCGGGCTGAAGTCGGGCCCCACGGTGACCAACGTCTCGTAGACCAGCGACATGAGCTGCCAGGAGGTGGCCACGTCGGCGAGCTGCGGGTCGAGCCCGGTCGCCGCGCCGCTGTCGATGTGCACCGCGACGTTGAGCGCGCCGCCCGCGGGCAGCTTGTCGTCGGCCACGGCCAGGAAGCCGGGGGCGGCCGTCGAGCCGGTCGCGGCGGTGCCCGGCGGGGCCGCCGCCGTCCCGCCGCCGCAGGCGGCGGTGGTGGTGGCCAACGCGAGTGCCGCGACGCTACCGGCCAGTCTGTATCGCATGACGCCTCATCTCTAGTGACAGGAGCCCTGGCTGCTCGGCGGGACGTCGAGCGTGGGGTTGCGGTCGAAGAACCCGGCGGGCTTCAGGGTGAATCCGCACGTGTCGACGGGCATGATCGGCCAGTCCTCGGTACGGGGGAAATGGGTCAGCCCGAACGTGTGCCACAGCACGATGTCCTGGCCGTCGATGTCGCGGTCCGCCGCCGTGTACGCGGGCAGACCGGCGCCACCTGGATGCTGGTTGACCAGGTCACCGGCCGGATACCGCTCCCGGGGGTGGTACCTGGTGACCCAGAGATGGCTGGTGGCGAACTCCGCCCTGGCGCGGATCGAGGAGTCCTCGTGGGCGAGCAGGGTGGGCAGCCCCTCGGGGTACAGCGCGTAGCCGACGGGCTCGCCCAGACGGTTGGTCACCGCCGGGTTGACCACGTGCCAGGTCCGGCCCGTGGCGAGGTCGGCGTCGCGCCGGCCCTCCGACTCGGTGCGCAGCCTGGTGACCTTGCGGCCGAAGGCGTTGCCGTACGGGTTGCCCTCGTCCATGGGCAGGCGTACGACCTCCACCTCGTCCACCGCGTTGGCCGGGCCGTCGACCATCATGTCCAGCCGCGCGGAGAACAGGTGCTGGTGATACGGTGCGGCCAGCCCCGGAGCCACCTGCGAGCCGTACGGCGCGGCCCGCTCGTCGTAGGCGCCGGTGAACACGATGCCGGTGGCCTTGACCTCCAGCTCGATGGTGCCGTCCAGGTAGAGGTACCAGTAGAAGCCGTAGTCGTAGTTGCCGACGGTGACGAAGAAGGAGATGACCAGCCGCCGCTGCCTGCGGGTCTCGCGGGAGCCGTTGGCCGGGTCGGTGTGCTTCCACAGCACGCCGAAGTCCTCCTCGTGCATGCAGATCGCGTTCTGCAGCACCTGGGGCGAGCCGTCGCCGCCGGTGACGGTGACGTCGAAGTAGGTGATCTCGCCCAGGCAGTCGCAGCCCAGCTCCAGCGAGTTGGCCAGCTTGCCGAGCTGGTATTCGCCGGTGTCGAAGTAGTTCTGCCAGAACCGGATCGGACTCGGGTCCCCGTAGGGCACCAGCATCTCGGCCACCGACGCCCGGTAGACGATCGGCCGGCCGTCGAAGCCGATCTGGTGCAGGACCAGGCCCTCGCGCATGTCGTAGCCGAGGCGGACGTTCCACTTCTCCCAGGTGACGAGGTTGCCGTCGATGCCGAAGCTGGGGCCGTCCGGCTGGGTGATGTGGATGGGCCGCTGGGTGGTGCGGTGCTCGCGCTCCAGATGATAGTCGCCCGCTTCCGCGGGGATGGGCTGCGCGCCGGTGTCGACGATCTCGATCACCACGCCCTTGAGCAGGTCGACGAAGGCCACCAGGCCGTCGATGGGGTGCGCCCAGGGCAGGCTCTCCTCGGTGGGCCGCAGGTGGGCCAGGACGCGGGCGATCCGCCTGCCCTCCTCGCCCGGCAGGCCGTAGCTGCCCGCCGACAGCGCCGCGAGCCACACCAGAGCCGTGTCGTCCAGGCCGCGCCTGGCCAGCGCCTCGGCCCACCCGGCGTCGGCGCCGAGCACCCGCCTGACCAGCTCGTGCTCCTCGTCCAGCATCGGAACCTGGCCGTCGGTGACCGGGTCGATCGGCCGGCGTTCCGCCACCCGTCCTTCGGTGATCGAGACGACGACGTCCTGGGCCTGCTCGGTCGCCAGATCGAGTACGAGGGCGCGGGCCCGCCGGTCCGTGGGGCCTTCTCCGAGCACGGCTTCCTTCGGGGGCTCCTCGATCCCGAGGTAGGCCACCCGGCCGGTGACGGCCAGCACGCCGTCGTCCGCCATGATCCGCTTGACGTCCTCGATCTCCTGCGCGCTGAGCGGGTCGAGCGGATGAGACCGCTCCCCGACGCCGAGAACCCGCCGTCCAGCTGCCATCCGGCTTTCGCCCCTCTCATTACACTGCCGGAACGTTCCGGCATGCGGGTCAACATACTTCCGTGTCAGGGCGAGGACAAGACCTTTGGGCAGGTCGATACATGGCGGAAACAGAACAACGGTGGCGCTAACATCGGGGCGTGCGCGCAGACGAGCCGGCCACTATCCTCACGGTCGCCAAGACGGCAGGGGTTTCCAAGACGACCGCGTCCGACGCGCTCAGGGGCTCCGGCAGGGTGTCGGAAGAGACCAGGGCCCGGGTGATGGAGGCGGCCGACGCGCTCGGCTACGTGCCCAACGGCTCGGCCAGGCACCTGCGCCGCGCGAGCACCGGCACCATCGGCCTGCACGTGCCCGAGGTGCTCACCCGCTCGTCCTACTACATGTCATTCGTGTTCGGGGTCGTGCAGGGGGCGGCCGACAACGACTACGACGTCACGCTGATCACCTCGGGCCGCCGCACCCCGCGCGTCGACGGCCTCGTCCTCGGCGACCCGCTCGGGGACGACCCGATCGTGGCCAAGCTCATGGACACCGGCCTGCCCACGGTCACCTGCGAACGCTTCACCGGCACCGGGCGGGCCGACGGCGTGGTGCGCTCCGAGCACGCCGAGATGCTGGGCCGGCTCATGGACCATCTGCGGGCCTCCGGCGCGACCCGCCCCGCGCTCATCGTGGCCGGCGACATGAGCGACTGGGCCGCCTCCGTACACCGGGGCTTCCGCGACTGGTGCACGCGCCACGGCGTGGATCCGCTGGTCCGCACGGTCCCCTTCGACTGCTCGGCGGGCGAGGTCCACCAGGCCGCCCGCGACCTGCTCGCGCTGGAGCCGCGCGTCGACGCACTGGTCTGCGGTCCCGCCGGGTCGGCCACGGACCTGCTGCCGCTCCTCCGCGAGGAGGGCCGCGACCTGCTGCTCGCCTCCTGCGTCGACAGCCCCGCGATGCAGCAGGCCGACCCGCCCATCACCGCCATCGACCTGCGGCCCAGGGAGGCCGGGGTACGGTGTGCGGAGCTGCTGTTCGACCTGCTGAGGGGTACGAGCCCGGCGGGGACGGAACGCATCCACCCCATCGAGCTCACCTTGCGAGCCTCCACCTCATGACGGACTCTCGGCGTCATGGACGACCAGGGCGAGCTGGACCCGGTTGTCCAGGGCCGCCTTGGTGAGGATGCGGGAGATGTAGCCCTTCACGGTGCCGACGCTCATGTGCAGCTCGGCGGCGATGACCGCGTTCGGCTTGCCCTGGCCTACCGCCAGCGCCACCTCACGCTCCCGCTCGCTGAGCCGCGCCAGCACCGTCCGGGCGTCGGCGCGACGGCGGTTCTCCTCCTCGGGCACCAGGTGCGCGATCAACCGCCGGGTGACGCTCGGCGACAGGATCGGCTCGCCGCCCACGACCCGGCGGATGGCATCGACGATCCCCTCCGGCGGGGTGTCCTTGAGCAGGAACCCGCTGGCCCCCGACCGCAACGCCCGGAAGACGTGCTCGTCGGCGTCGAACGTGGTGAGCACGACCACCTCGGGCGCCTCGGGGCGGCCGCGCAGTCGCCGAGTCGCCTCGATGCCGTCGAGCCCGGACATCCGGATGTCCATCAGCACCACATCGGGCGCGTACTGGTCGACCGCGGCCTGCACCTCACCACCATCGGCCACCGCGCCCACTACGAGGAGGTCGGCCGCGCCTTTGAGCATCAGCGTCAGACCGGCACGGACGAGCGCGTCATCATCGACGATCAGCACCCGGATCGGTGGCGAGTCACTCACACCGGCCATGGTAGCCACGCCACCAGCCGGAACCCGCCGCCCACCACGGGCCCGCACGCCAACCGCCCACCCGCCAGCACCGCCCGCTCCGCCAACCCTGCCAACCCCGCCCCCGCACCCGTCAGCCCGAGATCGGCCCCGGACGCGAGTCCTCCGGTCTCACCGGCAAGCCCGGCATCCTCCCCGAACCGCCCCACTCCACCGCCTGGCTCGGTGCCCGTCTCGCCAGGCGACGGGTTGCGTACCTCGACCCGCAGCTCGGCGCCCGCCGTACCGGACAGGAGGACCGTGACCGGCTGGCCGGGCGCGTGCTTACGGGCGTTGGTGAGCCCTTCCTGGACGATGCGGTAGGCGGCACGGCCGGTGGCGTCCGGCAGGTCCGCCAACCGCAGCCCCTGGTCGTACAGCTCGACCCGCATCCCCGCCCGCCGGGACTCCGCCACGAGCGGCACGAGATCCGGCCGGTCACGCGTCAACGAGCCGTCATCAGACGGCGGCGCGTCGCGGAGCACCGAGATGACCGCGCGCAGCTCCTCCAGCGCCAGGTGCGCGCTCGACCGGATCACCCCCGCGGCCTCCGCGACCTCGCCCGGCGTCGCACCCGCGTTGAACTCCAGCGCCCCGGCATGCACCGCCAGCAGCGACAGCCGGTGCGCGAGCACATCGTGCATCTCCCGCGCGATGCCGACCCGCTCCGCCCGGCGCGCCTCTTCGGCACGGAGCCGCTGGTCGGCCTCGGCCCGCCGGGCCCGTTCTGCCAGCGACAGCACCAGCTCCCGCCGGGTACGCGCCAGCATGCCCCAGCCGGTCAGTGCCCCACCGAACAGCAGGCCCACCAGCGCCCACACCGGATAGGGCGCCACCCCCGGCGGCCGCCAGGCGAACCTGACCAGCGTCGCCACCACCCCCGCGACCCCCACGGCGATCGCGGCGGGCGGCCGCCGATACAGGGCCGCGATCAGCGCGGCGATCCCGGCCGCCACCGAGGCGGCCGCCGCGGGCACCGACAGCGCGATGATCGCCAGCCCCACGGGCACCGGCCACCTGCGGCACAACCACAACCCCGCGCAGGCCAGCGCACCCCCCGCCACGTCGGCCACCAGGTACCAGCCCGGCGTGCCACCCGTCAGATCCCCCCAGACGACCGCGACCGCCCCGGCGAGCGCGAGCACGAAACCGCCCGCCCCGACCGCCCAGTCACGCCGCGACCGCAGCCAACCGGGCCGAACGTCCTCCACGCTGGCCACGAACATGACCGCAGATGCTAGCCCGCCACCGACCCGTGCGTAAGCAACCAAAGTCATCACCGCAGACGACCGAAGTCACGGCGCCCGGTTCATGGGCTGTCGGGGCCAGGCTCCCGAGCTCGAACACGTGACGGGCCGCTACTTCGCCAACGGCAAACCCAAGAGGTCCTCCCAGCTCAGCTACGACGAGGCGGCCGCGGCGCGGCTCTGGCAGGTGAGCGCCGAGCTGGTCGGCCTGACCTCTTCCTGATCACGATCGCCGAGGATCGAAAATGAGGCCCGGCGCCTCGGAGAGGGTCTTCGCGTCCGAGGAGGAGCCGACCTCCAGCCGGAAGGTGCCCGGCTCGACGGCCCAGCGGCCCGCCGCGACGTCCCAGTGCTCGACGGCCCGCCGCCGGACGGTCACCGTCACCGCCACCTCCTCGCCGGGCGCGGCGTCGACCGTGGCGAACCCGGCCAGCCAGCGCGGGGAACGCTCGACGGCGCTGTCGGGGCGGCTCGCGTACACCTGCACGACCTCGCGTCCGGGCCGGTCACCGGTGTTCCGCACCAGGACGGTGACCTCGGCCGTCGCATCGTCTTGGCGAACCTTCGCGGGACCGTACTCCCAGGTCGTGTAGCCGAGGCCATGACCGAAGGGGTAGAGGGCCTCGACCTCGCCGCGGTAGCCGATCGCCGGCCCCTCGTCGTAGGTGAGCACGCCGTCGACCGGCTGGGTGGCGGCGTGGTCCCCCTCCCGGAGCGGCCACGAGGTGGGCAGCCGCCCGCCGGGCTCCACCCGCCCGAGCAGCACGTCGGCCAGCGCGTTGCCGTACTCCTGCCCCGGGAACCAGGTGAGCAGGACCGCGGCGACCTCGTCGTGCCAGGGCAGCAGGACGGGGGCGCCGGAGTTGACCACGACGATGGTGCGCGGGTTCGCGGCGGCGACGCGGCGGACGAGCTCGTCCTGGCGTCCCGGCAGAGCCAGGCTCGTCCGGTCGAACCCCTCGCTCTCGACCTCCTCGTTGGTGCCCACGACCACCACGGCGACGTCGGCATCGCGGGCCAGCGCGACGGCCCGCTCGATCTCCTCCTCGTCCGTGCCGTGCGGCGGCTCCAGGTTGAGCTGAAGCGTGGGGCCGGGCAGCATGCCCTCCGCCCGGCCGAGATCATGTACCAGCGTGACCTCGACGCTCTCACCCGCCGCGAGCCGTACGGGGTGGGTCCGCTGCGGCGGCGTCAGCATGCCCTCGACGATGTCGGCGCCCGGCGGCAGCGTGAGCACGACGTCGTAGACCTCCTGCCCCGCGACGATGAGCCGGTGACGGCCGAGCCCCGAGGAGCCGATCAGGTACGTACCCGCCTCCGTGGCCCTGATCAGGGCGCGGACCTCGATCGTGGCGAGCCGCTCGCGCGGGACGGCCTCGGGGAAGGAGCCCATCACCCAGTTGAACGCGCCCCCGTCGCGCGGCTCCACGGCGAGCACGGACCCGTCGCCGTCGAGGTAGCGCACCTCGGCGCCGTGACCCGACCCGTGGGTGCCGACGCCCGATCCGTCAGGCAGGGCGAGCCAGGGGGCCCGCGCGATCGGCGTGCGGGTGTGCGCGACGACGCCGATGGCGTGCGTCACCTCGACGCCGTCACCGACCGCGGCCCGCAGACCGTCCAGCGGCGAGACCGTGTACGGCGGGAACACGGTGGCGCTCCCACCCCCCAGGGTCCTGGCGACCTCCGCGTTGGGCCCCAGAACGGCGACCCGCCGCAACCCGGCGGGGTCGATCGGCAGCACCCCGCCCTCGTTGCGGACCAGCACGAACCCGGCCGCCGCAGCCGCACGCACCTCCGCCGCGACTCGCTCTTCCGTGTACGCTTCCCCGCCCCTGGGAGCCCCCGCGAAGCCGGCGACCTGAGCGGAATCGAGAGCGACGGCCGAGGCAGCGGGACTGTCACCGGTGTCGGGGGCGGTGTCCAGGGCGCCGACGCGGGCGGCCAGGCGGAGGATTCGCCGCACCTTCTCGTCAACCTCCGCCTCCGGCACCGCGCCCGCCCGCACCGACGCCACCAGCGCCGCACCCCATGGACCCGACGGCCCGGGCATCACCAGGTCGAGCGCGGCGTTGGCGGCCGCCTCCGTGGAACTGGTGGCGAACCAGTCGGACATCACGACCCCGTCGAATCCCCACTCGTCCCGCAGGACGTCACGCAGCAGCGGGTTCTCGGTCATGGTCGCGCCGTTCACCCCGTTGTAGGCGGCCATCACCGCCCATACCTCGCCCTCCCCGACGATCGCCTCGAAGGGCGCCAGATAGAGCTCGCGGAGCGTCCGTTCGTCCACCCGGGCGTCGAGAGTCATCCGCTGGGTCTCGGAGTCGTTGGCGACGAAGTGCTTGACCGTCGCGCCCACTCCCCCGTTCTGCACGCCCCGCACGTACGCGACACCGATCCTGGCGGTCAGCAGCGGGTCCTCGCTGAAGCACTCGAAGTGGCGCCCGCCGTACGGGGACCTGTGCAGGTTGACCGTGGGGGCGAGCAGGACGTCCACGCCCTTGCGCCGAGCCTCGGCCGCCAGCAGGCGGCCGATCGCCTCGACGCGGGCCTCGTCCCAGGTGGCGGCGAGCGCGGTGGGCGAGGGCACGTTGACGGAGGTGTCGCGCTCGTCCCAGATCTCGCCACGGACGCCGGCCGGCCCGTCCGAGACGACCAACCGGCGCAGGCCCACGGCCGGTTCGGGGTGGAGCGACCAGAAGTCGGCGCCGGTGAGCAGCCTCACCTTCTGCTCCAGGGAGAGCGCGGCGACAAGGCTTTCCAGGTTCATGAGGGGGTCCCTGAGCTCGGTGCGGACGTCCTTGATTTCCATCACTTATACGTAGAAGTAAGACGTGTCCGCAAACGTAGTCGCAGCCCTGAGGCGAGCACAAGAGGCCATTGAAACGATTTACACGCGGCCCTTCGCGATCAGCCGCTCGCGGCCGGGATCCCGGCCGGCAGTTCGCGGCGGGCGCGGAGTGGGGACAGGAAAACGGGCAGGAAGGCGATCGCCAGTAACACCGCACCCACCCAGAGGGTGACGCGCACGGTGGTCAGTTCGCCGATCAGGCCCGCCACCGCGGCGCCGACCGCCAGCGCGCCGGTGAGCAGGAAGCGGAAGGTGGCATTCATGCGGCCGAGCAGGCCGTCGGGCGTCATCCGCTGGCGCAGGCTGACACCGAGGACGTTGTCCATGCCCGTCTTGGTCATGGCCAGCAGCCAACCGGCCCCGGCCAGCCACAGCCCTGGGCCGCGGTCGATGAGCGGCACCAGCAGCCCCGCCGGCGCCAGCAGCGGGCCGGCCAGGCCGAGCGTGCGGCCGTGGCCGAGACGCGCGCCGATCGGGCGCGCGCACCGGGCGCCGAGCAGCAGACCGGCTCCACCCGCCGCCCAGAACAGCCCGAGCGCACCCGGCGGAAGCCCCAGCTCGCTGACGAACAGGATCGGCAGCACTGTGTTGACGATCTGCGAGCCGAGGTTGGTCAGGGTCCCGGTGAGAGCCAGGGCGCGTAGTTCGGCGTTGCCGAGGACGTGCCGCAGCCCTTCCGCGATCTGGGCGCCCAGCCGGGTGGGCCGTTCGGCGGCGGGCGCGCCCGCGGTGCCGCGTATGGCGGACAGCCGCAGGGCCGAGGCCAGGTAGCCGGCCGCCGCGCACGCCACTGCCACGGGCGCGGTGAGCAGTTGGACGAGCCCGCCGCCCGCTCCCCGCCCGGCCACGTTGCCGGCCGCGATCAGGGTCATGACAGCGGCATTGGCCTGCACGAGGCCGTCGCGGCCGACCAGTTGCGGCAGCACGCTCTGGGAGCCGACGTCGAAGAAGACGGTGGCGCAGCCGGTCAGCAGGACGACAGCGTAGAGCTGCCCGAAGGTGAGGGCGTCCAGCCACCAGGCGAGGGGAATGGAGGCGAGCAGCAAGGCCCGGGCCAGGTCGGCCAGGATCAGCACGCGGCGGTGGCGCATCCTGTCCACCCACGCCCCCGCCGGTAGGCCGATGAGGAGGAAGGCGGCGGTACTCAACGCGGCCAGCGCCCCCGCCTGGCCGGGTCCCGCGTGGAGGGCGGTCACGGCGATGAGCGGGATGGCGACGTAGCCGATGTTGGTGGCGAGCTGGCTGAGCGCCGTCGCGGTGAACAGGATACGGAAGTCGGGCATCCGCCAGGGGGAACTCGTGATCACTTGACTGGTACGTCCTCTGCGACGATGGGGCGTCTGTGTCGCTGGACCAGGCCTACACCGGCCAGGACGACCAGCATTCCGGTCAGGACGCGCAGGTCGAGTCGTTCGTCCAGGACGATCGTCCCCAGCGCGACGGAGACGATCGGCAGGAGGTAGCCGACCGTGGCCGCGCTGGTGGCGCCTTCGTCGGCGACGAGCCGGTAGCTGAGGTAGAAGGTGATCCCGGTGCTGAAGATGCCGAGCACGACGACGGCGAGCACAGCGGTCGAGTTGGGACTCGTCGCAGCTGTGCCGGTCACGGGCAGAGCCGGGACGCTCAGCCCGGTCGCGGTGATGAGCTGGGCCGCGGACAGGGCGAGCGGTTCGGTGCCCTGTCCGGTCAGTTTGCGGCCCATGTACGCGAACGCGACGGCATAACTGGCCGACGCCCCGAGCAGGGCGAGCGCTCCCCAGCTCAGCAGGCCGCTCTCGTGCCAGGGCGCGAAGATCAGCAACGTGCCGGCGAACCCGATCAGCAGCCCGGCCAGCCGCAGCCGGTGGAGCCCGCGCTCGGTGCCGATGATCAGGCCGATCAGCAGGGACCACAACGGGGTGGTCGCGTTCAGCACCCCGGCCACTCCCGAGTCGACGCTCTGCTCTCCGACGGCGTACAGGAAGAACGGCAGCGCGTTGCAGAAGAAGGCGGCCACGACGAGGCGTCCCCAGGTCGTGCGGTCCCGTGGCAGGCGCTGCCGGGCCAGGCGGGCCAGGCCGAGCAGGACGACCGCGCCGAGCGCGGCGCGGATGACGGTGATCTGCGCCGGGGTCAGCCCGTTGTCCAGCGCGAGCTTGATCCACAGGAAGGCCGAACCCCACAGCAGCGCGAGTACGGCCATCCGCGCCGACGATCCTCTGGTCACTGTAGTCCCCCCTTTCCACGAGGAAGGCTGCCTGAAGGCCACCTCATAGGACAAGTGAAGATTTGTGGCCAACCTTTAAGGTGGACTACATGCTCGACGTTCGACGGATGCAACTCCTGCGCGAGGTCGTCACCAGCGGATCGGTCACCGCGGCGGCCGCCAACCTGGGCTACACCCCCTCCGCGGTCAGTCAGCAGATGGCCGCGCTGGAGAAGGAGGCGGGAACGGTGCTGCTGGAGCGGGCCGGGCGCGGCATCCGGCCCACCGCGGCCGGGCGGCTGCTCAGCGAGCACGCGGCCGTCATCGGCCGGCAGCTGGCGGAGGCCGAGACGGCGCTGGCCGACCTGCGCGCCGGGCGGACCGGACGGCTGGCGATCCGCTACTTCGCCACCGCGGGCGCGACCTTGATGGCGCCCGCTCTGGCCCGCTTCCGCCGGGAACACCCTGGCGTACAGGTCGATCTGCGGGTGACCGACCCCGCCGACCCGCTGCCGGAGGTGGCGGGGGGCGAGGCCGACCTGGCCATCGTGGTCGCTCCCCGCGACCGCGTCCACGCGGGCATCCGCCTGGTCCCCCTGCTCGACGACCCGTACCGCGCCGTCCTGCCCAGGGGGCACCGGCTGGCGGGCAGACAGATCATAGAGCTGGGCGAGTTGGCGGACGAGTCGTGGGTGGGCAGCGAGTCGCCCGGGCCCTGCCTGGACGTCCTGCTGGCCGGCTGCGCGGCGGCCGGCTTCGCCCCGCGGGTCGTCGTCGAAAGCGACGATTACCCCACGGCACAGGGGTTCGTCGCCGCCGGCCTGGGGGTCTGCCTGATCCCGAGGATGGGACTGGCCAACCGCCATTCCGGCGTCGTGGTTCGCCGGGTACGCGGGCCGCAGCCCGTACGGACGATTCAGGCGGCGATTCGGGAGACGTCGGCGGCCCACCTCCCGCTCGCCAGACTCCTGGCCGCGCTCCAAGCCGCGGCAGCCTGAGCTCGCCGGCCCGGCGACCTGCCGTCCTGGATGCCGGGTCGAAGCCGGCGGTGCGCGAAGCGACCAGACCGGACTCGCCGATCATCGCGCCCGGGTCAGGCGGACTCGCGGATCACCAGGCTCGCGGTCTCGGTCCGCGGAGACTGCGGCGACCGCGCGTCATCCGCCCGCAGGATCATCTCCGTCAGGTGCCCGGCCAAGGTCTGGGTGTGCTGGTTGACCGTGGTCAGGGGCGGCACCGCGAAGGGTGCCAGCGGGATGTCGTCCACGCCGATCACCGCGAGGTCGCCGGGAGCGGTCAGGCCGGCGGTCCGCATCCCGGCCAGCAGCGCGAACGCGGTCTCGTCGTTGTAGGCGCAGACCCCGTCGACGCCCGCGGCGTGCCAGGCCCTCGCCACCTCGGCGGCCGTGGCCGTGTCGAGCGGCACATCCTGTACGTCCGGCGGCTCCAGCCCCAGTTCGGCGCAGGCTTGGCGGACGCCGGCGAGCCGCAGGTCGTAGAACTCGCGTACGCGCGGGTCGTCCGGCGCCGCGTAGCCGATGCGACGGCGACCGGTGGCGGCCAGGTGCCCGGCCTGCAGCCGGCCGATCTCGTTCTGAGGAACGGTCAGGATGTTCTCCCCGCCACCGTCCAGCCGGGTACTGACGACCCGGATACCGGCCGCCCGCAAGCTCGCCTGGTCTTCCGCGGAGATGGGGGTGAACGAGACGATGGCCACCGGTTCGAGCTCGCGGGCCAGCGCCGTCACGGGCAGCCGGCGTTCGCGGCGGGTGATCGCGGTCAGGCCGTGGCGTTCGAGGTCGTCAGTGAGGTGCTCGACGATCTGGGCCAGCGCGGCGCCGAGCGGCACGTCGGACAGGACGACCAGCACGAGGTCGCTGCGGCCCCGGCGCAGGGTGCGCGCGGCGGCGGAGGGCGCGTAATTCAGCTTGTCGACCGCCGCGAAGATCCGGCGCCGCGTCGCCTCGGAGATCTTCTGGTGCGGCACGTTGTTGAGCACGTAGCTGACCGTGGTCTGCGAGACCCCGGCCTCCCGGGCCACATCGATCGAGGTGATGCGGCGCGGCCTGGCTGCCATCAACCCCCCAGGCGTCCCGTACGGCTCCGGGCTGAATCGTAACAGTCGGGTGATGCGCCCAGAACGGGCACTCCCGGGCGACGGGCTACGGGCTCGGCGTGCGGTTCTTAACTGGGAATATCTGGACAATATCTATAAATCACCTATCGATCATCGCTGACGCGGCTTTCCTGGCAGCTTCCGTGACCCATTTGTGGCCGTACCGCGCAAACCTCAAGAACATGCGGACCGTCAGTTCAGTGGGCATCTGATGCGTGGGAGGCGATGGTGAGCCGAAAACCGAAAGGCCCGGCACAGCAAGATGCGGACCCTCCCAAGGAGCGGAACGTTCAGGTAACGGTGGCGCTGATCACCGTGGTCGGAGCCGTATTGGCGGCGGTGATCGCCGGGATCTTCGGAGTGGTCAATAGCCTGGTCAGCAAAACGGACGACAAACCAACCACTCCTCCCTCCCAAACCCGCTCCGCCACCTCGGGAGCCACTCCCCACACCAGCCCGTCCGGAGCGCCATGCCGACAGTTGCCCGAGCCGGTGACCAGCGACAAGTACGTCAAAATCTCCTACCCCGGCGTGGGCATCAATTTCATCAACTACAGCGTCACCTACAGCCGTGGCAGCGAGGGCCCTTTCGCGCACATCGAGGTTTCCGGTCAGATATCTGGCCGTATCCCTCCGCGCCAGCACCTGTATCCGTTCGGCTGGTCTGATCCGGCCACCACAGACAGCACGTCGCAGCACCATACGGGCAACGGCCTATATTACTGGGGGCAGAGCAATCAGATTTTCCCCGATGACAATGGATGCTGGTCTCAGTTGCGCAGAAAACTCGGATACTCGGGCGCCCAGGGACTGACCTTCCGCCATTACTACGGCCTGATCTCGGACTCGGACCTGCCCTGCCTGGAGAGGTTGTCCGACGCGAACAAGAGCGACAGCGGGCTCGACCTCGATCAGTTGACGCGATGCGGCGTCAATTTCATCGGCTATATAACTATACCGACCAAACACCTGTAGCCCAGGATGCGCCGACGCTCGGCGGCGCATCCTGGACGCTTCACCGGACAGCCGGCTCCTGGAGGGGGAAGTGGCAGGCGGCCGCGTGCCGCGGCTCTTCGCCGGACGGCTCCAGGGGCGGCGGCTCCTGGGCGCAGATGTCCTGCGCCTTCCAGCAGCGGGTACGGAACCGGCACCCCGACGGCGGGTCGAGCGGGGAGGGCACCTCGCCCTTGAGCAGGATCCGGTCGGGCCGCGCCCCGGAGGTGACGTCGAGCACCGGCGCCGCCGACATCAGCGCGGCGGTGTAGGGGTGCCGCGGCTGATCGAACACCCGCTTCGTCGGGCCCGTTTCGACGATCTTGCCGAGGTACATGACCGAGACCCGGTCGGCGACGTGGCGGACGACGGACAGATCATGGGAGATGAACACGTACGACACGCCCAGCCTGGCCTGCAGGTCGGTGAGGAGGTTGAGCACCTGCGCCTGGACCGACAGGTCGAGCGCCGACACCGGCTCGTCGCAGACGATGACGTCCGGTTCGAGGGCGAGCGCGCGGGCGATGCCCAGGCGCTGACGCTGGCCGCCGGAGAACTCCTGCGGGTAACGGCGGACGTCGTTCGCCCGCAGCCCGACCATCTCCAGCAGTTCGGCCACCCGCCGGCCGCGCTCCTTCGCCGGCACCAGGTCACGGTGCGTACGCCAGGGCTCGGAGATGATGTCCTCGGCGCACAGGCGGGCGTTCAGCGATGCGAACGGGTCCTGGAAGACCATCTGGACCCGGCGGCGCCACTTGAGCAGTTCCTTGCCGCGCAGCGCGAACGGGTCCGTGCCCTCGAACCTGACGTGGCCCTGGTCCGGGCGCTCCAGCATGAGGAGCACCCGGGCGAGGGTCGACTTGCCGCAACCGGACTCCCCGACCAGGCCCAGCGTCTCGCCGCGCGCCAACCGCAGGTCGACTCCGTCGAGCGCGCGCAGGCGGTTGCGACCGGACGGGCTGCGGGCCACGTGGAAGGTCTTGCTCAGCCCTGCCACGTCCAGCAGGGGAACGGCCGTCTCCTTCGTGGCGAGGGTCGGCGTGGCGGGCTCAGTCATCGCTCAGCTCCCTCCAATGGTGGCAGGCGGACATGCGCCCGGGTCCGGACTCTACGAGGACGGGGCGCTGCTCCGCGCACACGTCGCGGGCCATCGGGCAGCGCGCGCGGAAGGCACAGCCCGAGGGGATCGAGTGCAGGTCGGGCGGGCTGCCCGGGATGGACTTCAGGGTGGTTCCACGCGCCACCTCGGCCGGCACCGAGTCGAGCAGCCCTTGGGTGTACGGGTGGCGGGGCCGGGCGAACACGTCCGCCACCCGGCCGGTCTCGACGATGTTGCCCGCGTACATGACGGCCACGTGGTCGGCCTGCTCGGCCACGACCGCGAGGTCATGGGTGATCAGGATCAGCGCGGTCTGCTGCTCGGTGCGCAGCTCGCGCAGCAGCTCCATGATCTGGGCCTGCACGGTGACGTCGAGGGCGGTGGTGGGCTCGTCGGCGAGCAGCACCTTGGGGTGCAGGGCCATCGCCAGCGCGATGAGCAGCCGCTGGCGCATGCCGCCGGAGAACTGGTGCGGATAGGCGCCGACGCGGGCGGCGGGCTCGGGGATGCCGACCCGTTCCATCAGCTCGACGGCCCGCTTTCGCGCCGCGCGGCGCGAAAGTCGCTCGTGGATCCTGAACGGCTCGGCGAGCTGGGCGCCGACCGTCTGGACGGGGTTCAGCGCGGTGAGCGCGTCCTGGAAGACGATGGACAGGCCGGGACCGGCCAGCCGTCTGCGCTGCGCCGGTGACAGGGTGAGGACGTCGGTCCCGTCCAGGCGTACGGCGCCACCGGCCACATGGGCCACCGGGTCGAGGAGGCCGACGATGGCCTGCGCCGTCATGCTCTTGCCACAGCCCGACTCGCCCAGGAGCGCCAGCGTCTCACCGGAGCGGACGGAGAAGCTGACCTCGCGCACGGCGCGTACCGTCCCCGCGGGGGTTCGGATGTCGACCGACAGCCGATCCACCTCCAGCACCGGGGACCCGTTCGACTCGCTCACGCCCGCACCTCCTTGTTCTCGCGGCGGTTCTCCCGGCGCGGGCGGCGCAGGGTGAGCCGCCACCGCTGGCCGGGGTCCATGGCCAGGCGCGCCCAGGACGCGAGGACGGTCGCCGAGACGGTGGTCACCACGATGGCGAGTCCCGGGAAGACGGCGATCCACCAGGCGCTCTGCAGTACCTGCCGGCCCTGGGCGACCATCAGGCCCCAGCTCATGTCCGGCGGCTGGATGCCGATGCCCAGGAAGCTCAGCGACGATTCGGTCAGCATCACGAAACAGAAGTCCAGGGTCGCGACGGTGAACAGGGTGGGCAGCACGGTCGGTGCCACATGCCGGGCGATGATCGCCCAGCTCTTGGCGCCGAAGGTGCGCGCCGCGTCGACGAACAGCCGGCTCTGCAGCTCGGCCGACTCCGCCCGGGCGGCGCGCAGGTAGATCGGGATCCGCGCGATCGCCAGGACCAGGACGATGTTCCCGGCGCTGGGGGAGAAGACGTACAGCACGACCACGGCCAGCAGCAGCGAGGGGAAGCTGAGGATGACGTCGGCGACGCGCATGGAGACGTTCTCCCGCCAGCCTCGGTGATAGCCCGCCCACATCCCCCAGATCGACCCGACGACGAGGGAGACCACGACCGCCGGGACGGCGACGGAGAGTGTCGTGCGGCTCGCCACGATGAGCCTGGCGAGCAGGCTGCGGCCGAGCGAGTCGCTGCCGAGCAGGAACGCCCAGCCGTCGTCGAGGCTGAACGGCGGCCGGTTGACCGCCCGCAGGTTCTGCTTCACGGCCAGATCGCCGAGCAGGAGCGGCCCGATGAGGGCGGAGACGGCCACGAGCAGCAGGATCACCACCGCCACGCAGGCGAACCGGTCCCGCAGCAGCAGCCGCCACCAAGTAGCCCGCGAGGCGGCAGGAGCGTCAACGGGAGTCATGTCGTCACCCCCTGGCGGACCCGAGAGTCCAGAAGCGCGTAACAGGCGTCGATGACGATGTTGAGCGCGAAGATGGTGATCGCGGTCACCAGGACCGCGGCCTGCAGCACCGCGAAGTCGCGCTGCAGGATAGAGGTGATCATCAGCTTGCCGATGCCCGGCCAGCCGAAGATGGTCTCGACGACCACGGCCCCGTTGACCAGCCCGACCGTCAGGTCGCCGGCCACGGTGAGCGCCGGCGGCGCGGCGTTGCGCAACGCGTGGCCGAAGACCACCCGCAGCTCCCCCGCGCCCTTGCTCCGGGCGACCTTGATGTACGGCGCGGACAGCGCCGTGACCATCGCACCGCGCACCACCTGCACGAGCACGCCGAACGGCCGGATCAGCAGGGTGAGCACCGGCAGCACCCACGCCGCCGCGCCCTCCGTGCCCGAGGTGGGCAGCCAGCCGAGGGCCACGGCGAAGACCAGGACGCCCATGATGGCGAACCAGAAGTCCGGCATGCTGGCCGCGGTCGTCGAGGTGAAGCTGGCGACCCGATCGGCCAGGGAGTTCGGGCTGTAGGCCGCCCAGCTCCCGACGACGATCGCGCCGAGGATCGCCAGAATCATCGTGGCGCCCGCCAGCTGCAGCGTCGCGGGGAACGCCCGCAGCACCGCGTCGGCGGCGGGTTCGGCGGTCCGCAGGGACTCGCCGAAGTCCAGCCGGAACACCTGGGCCAGGTAGTCGCCGAACTGGACGAGCAGCGGCTGGTCGAACCCGTGCCGGGCGGCGAACTCCGCCCGCATCTCCGGAGTGGCGCTGAGCGGCAGGTAGAGATTCGACGGGTCGCCGGTCAGGCGCGCCAGGTAGAACACGCCGAGGATCACGACGACCAGCGGGATCGCACTGGAAGTGATGCGACGCCGCAGGAAGGTCAGCACACCTGTTCCTTTCAGCCAGCCGGGTGCATGTCGGCGAGGCGCATCTCGTCGTTCGTGGCGGCGTTGGGCTTGTAGGTGACCTTCTTCGACAGCGCGAGGATGCCCGTCATGTGCGCCATGACCGCGTCCCGTACGACGTCCTTGTTCTGGTAGTCCAGCGCCTTGGCGAACGCCGTCTGGCGCGCCTCGCCCGAGGCCTGCTCGCCGGCGGTGATGAGGTCGTCCAGTTCGGGGGTGCCGAAGCTGCTCTGCGCGCCCTTGCTGCCGTAGATCTGGCCCATGGTGAAGGCCGCGTCACCGGCCTGGTTGCCGTGCTGGGCCTGCAGCAGGGTGGGTCCGGCGTCCTTGGGGAACGGGCGCAGCAGGTACTCCAGCCAGGCGTTCACGTCGAGCATCTGGATCTTCACCGAGAGCCCGGCCTCGTTCAGCGAGTTCTGCACGACCTCCATCGCCTCGGCGGCCTTGGGGTAGATCCCGTTCCGGCCGATGATCGTGATGGCGGTGTCCGTGGGGACGCCGGCCGCCTTGGCCTCCGCGATCAGCTTCTTGGCCTGCGCCATGTCGAACGGCCAGGGCTGGATGGCCGCGCTGTGACCAGTCACGCCTTCGGGAACGAGCTGACCGGCCGGCTTGCCGAGCCCGGCGAAGACCGAGGCGACGAGCCCGTCCTTGTCGATGGCGTAGTTGATCGCCTGGCGCACGCGCAGGTCGTTGAGCGGCGGCTTGGCGGCGTCGATGCGCAGGTAGGAGGTCTCGTTGTTGGGGAACTGCACGGCGGAATCACCGGCGCCGTCCTCGGGGGCGAGGCCGACGGCGAGGTCCGCCTCGTCGCTCTTGACCATCGCCGCGCGGATGCTGCCTTCGCCGCGCCAGACGTACTCCGCGGCGGCGAACTCCGGCGCCTTGCCCCAGTACCCGGAGAACTTCTCCAGGCGCAGGCTGCGGCCGGCGTCCCACTTGGCGATCTTGTAAGGCCCGGTGCCGATGGGCTCGCGGACCTTGCCGGTCGCGCTCGTGGTGGCCGGCACGATCTCGACGAAGGACAGCCGCAGCGGGAGGATCGGGTCCGGCTTGGCCGTCTTCACCTTGAGGGTCGCGTCGTCCACGGCCGTCACCGTGAGCTTGATGCCGCCGAAGACGTACCCGTTCACGTTGCAGTCGATCTTGGAGCCGACGGCGCGGTCGATGGCGAAGGCGGCCGCCTTGGCGTCGAACGCGGTGCCGTCGTGGAACTTCACGCCCTTGCGCAGGGCGAAGGTCCACTCGGTCGGCGAGTCCTGCTTCCACTCCGTGGCCAGCGCCGGCTGGAGCTGCCCGGAGCTCGGGTCACGCTCGGTGAGCGCCTCGGTGATGTTCGCCCGGGTGACGCGCCCGGTCGCGGTGAGGGAGGCGTCGCACGGCTCCAGGGTCGGGGGCTCTTCGGGCAACACGATGCGGACGGTGTTCGCCGCCGCGCCGGACGACTTGGGCTCCGGGCCGCTGTTCGCGACCGAGCAGGCGCCGGCCGACAGCAGCGTGCCGAGAGCCAAGAGGGCGGACGCCGCCTGACGGCGGCGGGGGGTGGTGATCATGGTTCCTCCGAGATCGCCTGCTCCGGGTGCCGGGCAGGCGAGGTGCTAGGCGACAGGCGTCGCGCTGAGAGCGGCCAGGCCGCGGTCGATGATGCGGGCGAGCTGCTCGCGGTGCTCCGGGGTGACCTGCGCCAGTGGCGAGCGGACGGGCCCGGCGGAGCGGCCGCGGATGTCCAGACCGGCCTTGACGAGGGAGACGGCGTAACCGGGAGTCGTCCGGCGCAGTTCGGCGAGAGGGGCGTAGAACTCGCGCAGCAGGAGCTGCTGGGTCGCGTCGTCGCCATTCTCGAACGCCTCGAAGAACGCGACGGCGACCTCCGGGACGAAGGCCAGCACCGCCGAGGAGTAGGCGCGCGCCCCGAGACCGGCGTAGGAGCGGGCGAAGACCTCGGCGGTCGGCATGCCGTTCAGCAGGGGGAGCCGGCCGCCGGTCGCGGTCTGGATGAGCTGGAGCAGCTCCATGTCGCCGTGCCCGTCCTTCAGGGCGACGATGGTGTCCACCTCGGCGAGCTCGACCACCGCGGCGGGAGTGAAGACCGCCGTGCCCCGCTGGTAGAGGATCACGTCCAGCTCCGTGGCGGCGGCCACCTCGCGGTAGTGCGCCACGAGCCCGGCCGGCGGCCCGACCTGCAAATACGGCGGCAGAGCCAGCAGCCCGTCGGCCCCGGCGTCCTGCGCCGCACGAGCGAACTCCACGGCCGTCCGCGTGCCGCCGCCGATCCCGGCGAGCACGGGCACCGCGCCGGCCACGTGCTCGGCGGCGGCCCTGACCACCGCCTGGTGCTCGGTGCCCGTCAGCGACGCCAGCTCCCCGGTCCCACAGGCGACGAAGATCGCGGCGGGCTTCGCGGCGAGCACGTCGGTGAGGTGCGTCCTGAAGCGGGACAGGTCCACGTCCCCCGATTCCGTGAACGGTGTGACGGGGAAGGCGAGCAAGCCGGACAGGGAGGCGGCGACTCGCGTGGGAGCAGGGGACATCTACAGCAAACCTCTTGTCTACATATGGAGACGGCGTCTATATTTGTAGCCGAGACATTAAGTCTGTGTTTCCGTACACGTCAAGAGGTGGTCGATGACGCAACCCGTTCTGGAGCCATCGCATCCGTCCGCCGAGACCGGCGGAGGCGTCCGCAGCGTCAAATCGGCCGAGCGGACCATCGCGGTGCTCGAATACCTCAGCTCCGCCACGCAGGCGTGCTCACTGCGCGAGCTGACCACCGCCCTGGGCCTGCCTCGGGCCAGCGGTTACGCGCTGCTCACCACGCTGGTGAGCACGCGCTGGGTCGAGACCGACGGCGCCGGCAGCTACCGCATCGGCATCCGCGCGCTCCGCGCCGGGGCCTCGTACGTCGAGCGGGACGACGTCGTCCAGCAGGCGCAGCCGGTGATGAACGAGCTGAACGACCAGCTCGGTGAGACCATCCACCTGGCCCGCCTCGACGGCGCGGAGATCGTCTACCTGGCCACCAACATCTCCCGCCACTCCCTCACCGTCGTCAGCCGGCCCGGTCGGCGCCTGCCGTCATGGGCGACCGGACTCGGCAAGGTGATCCTGGCCGGGCGCCCGTGGGACGAGGTCGACGCGCTCCTGCCGGAGACTCTGGAGGCGCGCACCGTCCACACCTTCACCGACCGGGCGGCCCTGCGCGCCGAGCTCGAGGAGATCAGCGGGCGCGGCTACGCCATCGACGACCAGGAGTCGACCATCGGCCTGCGCTGCTTCGCCGTCGCCCTCGGCTTCGCCACGCCCCCGAACGAGGCCCTCAGCTGCTCCATCCCCATGGTCCGTCTCGACCCCGACCGCGAGGAGGCGATCGTGGCCGCCCTGCTCCGGGCTCGGGCGCGCATCATCCGCTGATCAGGCGCGGACCGCCGCCTCGGCCAGTTCCTTGATCCGGCCGACGGGCACCGCGACTCCCGGGGTGTCCAAGAACCAGCGGACCCCGTTAGCCGGCCACCTCGACGTTGTACCGCCGCTCGCGCAGCCGCTTGACGGCCTCGGCCGGCGCCTGCGCGTCGACCACGATGACGTCGAACTTCTCCAGCGGCGCCACCCGGTGCAGGGCCACCCGGTCGAGCTTGGTGTGGTCGACCGCCAGGACGCACCGCGTCCCCGCGGCCACCATGGCCCGCTTCACCAGCACGATCTCCTGCTCCTGGTGGAAGGCGTGCCGGTCGGAGATGGCCGAGGTGGAGACGATCACCGTGTCGGTGTTCATCGCCTCGACCGCGTCGACGCAGCCGACGCCCAGGAACGAGTCGTGCGTCGGATGGTATTCGCCGCCCAGCGCCATGAGCCGGATGCCGGGCACGGGAGCCAGCAGCTTGATGGCCTCGAGGAAGTTCGTCACCACGGTCAGCGGGGCCACCTCGGCGAGATGCCGGGCGACGGCCAGCGCGGTCGTGGAATCGTCGATCATGACCGAGCTACCCGGCTCGATCAGCCCCACCACGTGCCGGGCGATCGCCTCCTTCTCCGTGACCTGGGCCGTCAGCCGGTAGGCGATGTTGCTCTCGAAGACGCTCGACGCCTGGGCGCTGGCGCCGCCGCGGTACTTGCGCACCATGCCCTGGAGTTCGAGCTCGTCGAGATCGCGGTGCACGGTCATCACACTCACGTGGAAGACCTCCGCGAGCTCGCTCACCGAGGCGGAGCCGTGCCGCATGAGATGCTCGGCCATCGCCTGGCGCCTGGCGACTCCCCTGTCCGCGTGCTGACGTGACTTCACCTGCGCTCTCCCCATGTCGACGCCAGCGCATCGTAGCGCGGCCCACACTCTTGACACCCCTGCGGAACGACTCGTAGTCTCCTCGCACCTTCACAACTTCACACGATTTAACGTTAGATATAACGTACTTCACGACGTCCGTTATTAAAACGTTCGCATTCGAGTCCGGCGATCAGATCTGCCCCGCCGGGTGCCCTCGGGGGACCCCCCATTTCGAGTTAGACCGAGGAGACAGAGCATGACCGAGCTGCGCGATGCCAGGATGAGCCGCGTCCAGTTCTTCCGCATGATGGGTGGTCTCGCGGTCGCCGCCGCGGCGACCGCGTGTTCGACCAAGCCGCAGACCACCGCCTCCACCGGTCAAGGGCAGGCGTCCGCCGTCGAGCTGAGATTCGTCGGTGTGGCCGACCAGAAGGCGCCGATGGACGAGCTGGTGGCGGCCTACAAGCAGGCCAAGCCCGGCGTGACGCTGGCCACCTCGTTCGCCCCTACCGACCAGGTGCAGACCTCGGTGCGCACCCAGCTCGGCGCGGGCAACTCGCCCGACCTGCACGTGGTCTACCCGGGCAGCGGCAGCGCGATGTCGATGGACCAGATCGCCGGGGCCGGGCTGCTGGCCGACCTGTCCGACCAGGCGTGGACCCAGACGATCCCGACCGGTTTCAAGCCCGCCTTCCAGAAGGACGGCAAGACCTACATCTACTCGGCCGGCTCCTCGGTCATCGGCGCGATCTACAACAAGAAGGTGTTCCAGGAGGCGGGCGTCGACGCGCCGCCGACCACCTGGACGGAGTTCCTGGCGGTCTGCGACAAGCTGAAGAAGGCCGGCAAGGCGCCGATCGCGCTGGGCGCGCAGACGCCGTGGGTCACCCAGCTCATCACGTACGCCCTCGTCCCCTCGACCGTGTACGCCAAGGACCCCACCTTCGACGACAAGCAGGCCGCGGGCCAGACCAGCTTCGCCAAGTCCGGCTGGCGCGACGCGATGGAGATGTACCTGGAGCTGCAGAAGCGCGGCTTCTTCAACGACAAGCCGAACGGCACCACCTTCGAGCAGCAGATCTCGATGGTGGCCACCGGCAAGGCGGGCATGGCCATCCAAGTGTCCGCGGTGCTGCCGGACTTCCGCAAGGCGGCGGCCAGCCCCGACGACCTGTCGATGTTCCCGGTCCCCGGCGCGGACGACGCGGCCCAGGTGTGGATCCCGGCCGGCGTGGTGGTCGGCCTCGGCGCCGCCGCCAAGGGCAAGAACCTGGCCGAGGCCAAGGCGTTCATCGACTTCCTCGGCAAGCAGGAGAACATCAACCGCTGGGCCAAGGCGATCGCGGCCATCCCGCTCACCCAGGACGCCTCCTCCAGCATCGACCCCGCGGTGCAGTCGTTCCTGCCCTTCACCAAGGACAAGGCGGTGCCGTTCATGGACCAGCGCTGGCCGAACGCCGAGGTGCAGCCGGTCCACTTCGCGGTCATCCAGGACCTGCTCGCCGGCAAGATCAAGATCGACGAGGCGTTGCAGAAGATGGACGAGGCCTACGCCAAATGACCCGGCAGATGACCACGACAGCGACGCCTGTCGGACGACACACCGCCGCGGCCGGGAGGTCGCGGCGGCGGTTCGCCTCGCTCTCGCCCTCGTGGCTGTTCGCGGCGCCCGCCCTGGTGGTGTACGCCGCCGTCGTGCTCTACCCGAGCCTGGCGGGCATGCTCTACGCCTTCACCGACTGGAGCGGCATCGGCGCGGACAAGTCGTTCGTCGGGCTGGCGAACTTCCAGAAGCTCCTGCACGACGACCAGGCCATGGACTCGATCGGCAACACGCTGCTGCTGACCGTGGCGATCGTGGTCGTGCAGAACGGCGTGGGGCTGCTGCTCGCGCTCGGCGTGCACGCCAAGCTGAAGAGCAGGGCGCTGCTGCGGGTGGTCTTCTTCGCGCCGGTCGTCGTCAGCCCGGTCATGGTGGCCTTCCTGTGGAAGTACATCTACAACCCCGACCCGTCCGCCGGGCTCAACGGGCTGCTCGGCCTGCAGGTCGACTGGCTGGGCGACCCGTCGCTCGCGCTGTGGTCGATCGCGGCCACGGTCGTGTGGCAGTACGCCGGCTACTCGATGGTCATCTTCCTGGCCGGGCTCGAGGGCGTGCCGCGCGAGCTGCACGAGGCGGCGATGATCGACGGCGCGGGAACGCTGCAACGCTTCAGGTACGTCACCTGGCCGCTGCTCGCCCCGGCCCTGACGATCAACCTGATGCTCTCCACGATCGGCGGTCTCAAGCTGTTCGACCAGATCTTCGCGGCGACCAACGGCGGCCCCGGCTACGCCACCGAGACGCTGTCGACCGTGCTGTACAAGCAGGCGTTCGTGTTCGGCAAGTTCGGCTACAGCACGGCGATCGCCCTGGTGCTCGCCCTGTTCGTGGCCGCGGTGTCGCTCGTGCAGGTCTACTACCTGCGCGGCCGGGAGGTGGCCCAATGAGGCGGACGTTCCTGCTGGAAATCGTCATGATCCTGGTGGCGGTGGCGTTCCTCTTCCCGGTGTACGCGCTGATCACGCTGTCGCTGAAGGACCCGGCGCAGATCTCCCAGACACCGCTGGCGCTGCCCGCCCCGCCCACGACGGCCAACTTCACCAAGGCGTGGTCGGCCGCCGCGCTCGGCCCGTCCCTGATGAACAGCACCGTGATCACCGCGGTCAGCCTGGTCGCGCTGATCGCCCTCGGCTCCTTCGCCGCCTACTACCTGGCCAGGGCCAAGAGCCGGCTCGGCTACGGGATGTACGTGCTGTTCCTGCTCGGCATCGTGCTGCCCTTCCAGCTCGGGATGATCCCGCTCTACCAGATGGTGACCGACCTGGGGCTGATCGGCACGCACGCGGGGATGATCCTGTTCTACACGGGGATCCAGCTCCCGTTCACGGTGTTCCTCTACACCGGGTTCATCCGCGCGCTGCCCCGGGACTACGCCCACGCCGCCCAGATCGACGGCGCCTCGCATCTGACCGCGTTCACCCGGGTCGTCTTCCCGCTGCTGCGGCCGATCACCGGCACGGTGCTGATCCTCAACGCCGTCTTCATCTGGAACGACTTCTTCACCCCCCTGCTCTACCTGGGCGGATCGGGGTTCGAGACCGTGCCGGTGAGCGTCTTCGCCTTCGTCGGCCAGTACGTCTCCGACCACGGTCTCGTCTTCGCCGGGCTGGTGCTCGGGGCGCTGCCGATCGTGGTGATCTTCCTGCTGCTGCAGCGCTACGTGATCAAGGGCTTCTCCAGCGGACTGAAGGGCTGAGCCTTCGCGAAATGAACTCAGCCGGAGACGACCTGGCCGCTCTGGACGACGTGGCGGATGTGCTTGGGCTCGGCGAGCACCCCGAGGTCCCGCAGGGGGTCGCCGTCGAGCACGAGCAGGTCCGCCCGCGCGCCCACCGCGAGCGTGCCGATCTCGCCGGCCAGCCCGACCAGGTCGGCCGCGTTGACCGTGGCGGCGCGCAGCACGTCGATCGGCCGCTGCACCTCGCCGCGCAGCCGGAACTCCTGGTTCTGGTGCCGCTGCATGCCGCCCAGGAGGTCGCTGCCGTAGGCCAGCCGCACGCCGGCTCGGGCGGCCCGCTCCAGCGCCTGGAGCCCGGCGCCGAGCACCGCGTCGACCTTCCGCCAGTTCGGCTCCGACAGGCCGAAGCTCCGGCCCTCCTCCTTCAGCGCCCAGTACGTCACCAGCGTGGGCACCAGGTAGGCGTCGTGCCGCAGGAACAGCTCCACGCTGCGGTCGTCGAGCAGGTTGCCGTGCTCGATCGACCGTACCCCTGCCTCCAGGGCGCGGTTGATCGCGCGGGCCGTGTAGGCGTGCGCGGCGACGTAGCGGTTGGCGGCCTCGGCCTCCTCGACGATCGCGCGGAGCTCGTCCATGGAGTATTGGGTGGAGTCGACGCGGTCCGTGGGCGAGGCGACGCCGCCGGAGGCCATGACCTTGATGTGGTGGGCGCCCTTGCGCAGCTCGTCACGCGCGGCGGCGCGCACGGCGTCCACGCCGTCGGCGACCCGGCCGACACCGGCGCAGCAGGGGTGGTCGTCGCGCCCGTTCTGGCCGCGTCCGCGCTGGTCGCCGTGGCCGCCGGTCTGGCTCAGCGCCTTGCCGCAGAACAGCAGCCGCGGCCCGCGGATCAGCCCCTCCTCCTGGGCGTCGCACAGCCCGTAGTCCGCTCCGGAGGCGTCGCGGACCGTGGTGAAGCCGCGGTCCAGCATCTGCCCCATCAGGCGGGCGCTGTGCGCGGCGACGTACGAGGGCGACATGGTGGACAGGCTGCCCAGGTCGGCGGTCGAGGCGGTGACGTGCACGTGCGCGTCGATCAGCCCAGGAACGACGACATTGCCGCCCACGTCGATCACCCGCCCGTCCGCGGGCCCGGTCAGCCCGGGCCCGGCCTCGACGACGCGGCCCTCTGCACAGCGCAGGTCACCTTCGGCGTACTCGCCGGTGACCACGTCGAGGATCAGGGCGTTACGCAGCAGCAGACTCACTTGGTTCCTTTCATTCGGCTTCATGGACGGCGGCGCGCAGGGCCGGCACCGCGAGCGGGGCCAGGGACTGGGCGACGACGACCGACTCCTCGTCGTAGCGCCCCTCGGCGTCCAGGATGTTCAGTACCCCGAGTACCTTCTCCCCCTCCACCACGGGCACGTTGATGATGGCCCCGCACCCGAGGCTCTCGATCAGCTCGTGGTCGGCGAACACCTCCCGCACGGCGGCCCGGTCCGGGCCGAAGAACGGCTCCCCCGCCTCGATGCAGCGGGCCAGCCAGCCGCGGGCGACCTCGACGGTCTTCTCCCCGCCCACGGGATAGCGCGCGGGATCGCTGCTGTGGACGCGGCGCAGCGCCTGCCGCTCCGGGATCCAGGCCAGGACCGTGAACAGCCGCACGCCCAGCGACTCCCGGACCTTCTCCTCCAGCTCCGCCAGACCGGTCATTTCGCCATCTCCCCCGCGGTGTCGGCGGGATCGCCCCGCTCGGTCAGGTCCTCCAGCGACCGCCCGGCCGTGGCCAGGCCGAAGACGACCACGCAGATCACGCCGGTCACCAGCACGGCCGTGGTGAGACCGAACACCCCGGCGAATCCCCAGCTCGCGGCCGTCAGGCCGATGATCGTGGGCGCGAGGATGCTGCCGACGCGGCCGAACGCGCTGGACAGGCCGGTGCCGGTGGCCCGGATCCAGGTCGGGAACATCTCCGGCGTGTAGGAGTAGACGCCCGCGTACGTCCCGTTGAGGAAGAAGGACAGCACCGCGCCCGCGGTCGTGATGGCGACCGGCGTGTCCACCTGGGACAGCCAGAGCGCGCTGATCGCCGCGCCCGTGAGGTAGAGCGCGATGGTGTTCTTGCGGTCCAGCCGCTCCAGCAGCCAGGCGGCGGAGAAGTAGCCGGGGATCTGCGCCAGATAGATGATGATCGAGAACTCGAAGCTCTTCGTCACCGTGATGCCGCGATCCACGAGCAGGGTCGGGATCCAGGAGAAGAATCCGTAGAAGGAGAACGTGATCACGAACCAGATCAGCCAGATGACGGCGGTCCGCTTGGCCATGACCGGGCTCCACAGGAACCGCAGCGCGCTGAGCAGGTTCACCTTCGGCGTGGCCGTCGCGGGCTGCGCGGTGCCTTCGGGCACGGGCGGGAGGACCTGGCCGGTGGCCCGCTCGACGCGGCGTTCGAGATCGACGACCACCGCCTCGGCCTCCGCGTGGCGGCCCCGCTGGAGCAGGAAGCGCGGCGATTCGGGCAGCGAGCGCCGCCACCACAGCAGCATCACGATCGGCAGCGCGGTGATCAGCTGCGCGATCCGCCAGCCGTCGTCCATCGTGGGCACCACGAAGCGGCCGATCAGCGCGGCCATGACGAAGCCGAAGGAGAAGAACCCGGCCAGCGCGCCGATGAACCAGCCGCGCCGCTTGGCGGGGACGAACTCGGACAGGAACGGCGCGATGATCGCGCTCTCGGCACCGGCCCCCGCCCCGGCCAGGACCCTGGCGCCCAGGAACGCCTCGTAGTTCGGCGCGAACGCGGCGACCACGGAGAAGACCGCGTAGAAGGCCAGCGCGTACATCATGACCTTCTTGCGGCCGATGCGGTCGCCGAGCATGCCCGCGATGATCGCGCCGAACAGGAACCCGAACGGGGTCGCGGACCCGATCAGCCCGAGCTGGCCGGGGTCGAGGCCCCACTCGGTCCGGGCGCTGGGCAGCAGGAAGGCGACCACGGCGGAGTCCATGCCGTCGAAGGTGTAGCCGAGTCCGCCGATGAGAAGCAGGAGATAGTGCGGACGGCTCAGGGGGAGCCTGTCCAGACGGGCCAACAAGGTCATGCCAACGCACCTTCCCAAGGTCACAGCCCTGCAGAACGATTGCCTGGCAACGTATAGTGCAAATCACCAAAATTGCAATGTTCTTTGCGCATTCTTCCGGTCGCACCCGCGTAGCATGTCTGCCAGCCATGGGAGAGGAACACGTGACAGAGCAGGCCGCCGACGGCTTCCAGGACTGGCTGCGCGAGCGGGCGCCCGAGCGCGGGCTGCGCCCCAAAGCGGCCGCGGTGCTGAGGATGCTCCTGTCGCAGCCGCGCCGGGCGTCGTTCGGCTCGGCCGCGGAGCTGGCCCAGCTCGCGGGCGTGAACGTGGCGACCGTGACCCGCACCGCGCAGGCGCTGGGCTTCGCCGGGTGGCCGGCGCTCCAGCAGGAGCTGCGCGCCCGCTACCTGTCCTCGCTGAGCGCGCCCCAGGTCGCGGCCGAGCACAGCGGCGAGGGCTCGCCCAGCTCCCGATCGCTCCGGCACGACCTGGACAGCCTCGCGCAGCTCAGCAGGCGCCTGGACGAGGAGGCGCTCCGTACCATCGCCGAGGCCGTCGCCGCCGCGGGGCGCACGATGATCGTCGCGGACGGCAGCTACGCGGCGGTCGGCATCGCGCTCGCGCACAACGCCCGCCTGGCCGGCTACCCCGTCGCGGCGATCACCGGCGGCGACGCCGAGCTCGCGAACTCCGTCGCGGCGATCGGCCCGGGTGACGTGCTGATCGCCATCAGCTTCTGGCGCCTGTACGAGAGCACCGTGCTGGCGGCCAACGAGGCCCGGGCCCGCGGCGCCCGTGTCTTCGCCTTGACGGACGTGGCCGTCCCCGCCCTGGCGAACCCGGCCGAGGTGGTGGTGATGGTCCCGGCCGAGGGGGTGGCGTTCTTCCCGTCACTGACCGCCGGCATGGCCGTCGCGCAGGCGCTGGTCACGCAGCTCGCCACCGTGGATCCGGCCCGGACGAGCGCGTCCATCGAGCGGGCCGAGGGCATGTGGTCGAAGTTCGGTCTACTGCACCGGCGCCCCGCCCCGCCCGCCCCCGGCGACGAACCCGGCTGACCGCCGTTACGTCACCGCCGCCTTGCGCGGCAGCAGCAGGAAGGCGCCCAGGTACAGCACGGCGGCCACGATGAGCAGGCCCTTGTAGCCAATCACCAGCGCCAGGTACTCCAGGCAGCCGCCCACCATGGCCCCCAGCAGGTTCGCGCCGAAGGACGTCGTGGCGTCCGCCGAGTCCGAGAACCGTTTGGCGAAGACCACGTTCGCCGCGAAGATCGGCAGGAACGCCACCGTCACCGCCGCCACCGCCCGCAGCGGGAGCGGCAGTGACAGCAGCCAGGTGTTGGGCACCAGCCAGGCCAGCAGCAGCCCGCCGAACAGCACCGCGTACATGACCGGCAGCGGCGGGGTGCGGAAGCGGCGGGTGATCTCGACCGCGGCCAGCACGGCGACCAGCACCCCGGCGAACACGATCGCGTTGACCACCCACGTCGTGCCGAACAGCAGCGCGAAGCCCGTCACGCTCTTGGTCTCCAGCAGCAGGAACGCCACCCCGAGCAGGAACAGGTCGGCGTACGGGCGCATCCGCCGGTAGGGGCCGGCGACGACGCGGACGGCGATCAGGCTGACCGCGAGGATCAGGCCGAGCGTGATGAGGTAGAGCGACGGGATGTCGCCGTCCTTCAGGTAGAGGAACGGCCGGTCGTCGCCGGTCGGCGGCGGGGTGCCGGCCGCGGCGCCCGCCCACTCCCCCGCGCACCGCTGCGCGGACGGCGTCGCGCCCGCCGTGATCACGGCCTGCTGGCCCGCCGTGCTGACCACGTCGACGCACGGCTTGTGCCCGAAGGCGCTCTGCACGGTCGAGGCGAGCCGGTCGACGAGCCAGCTCTCGCGGTAGTAGTTGTACATCGAGAAGGTCCCGGTGGGCTTCAGGTGCGCGCGGGCGGCCCGCATGGCCTCCTCGGTGAACAGGTAGCTCTCCAGCCGCAGCGAGCTGGCCCCGGACACGAGCGTGAGCGAGTCGGGCAGGGCGAACAGGATCAGGTCGTACTTGTCGCCGGTGCGTTCCAGGAAGGCGCGGCCGTCGGTGACGTGGGTGGTCACCCGGGGGTCGTCGTAGGGCCGGTCGGGATGCAGGGAGCCGCCCAGTTCGCGGAGCTTGGGGTCGATCTCGACGGCGTCGACGTGGGCGGCGCCCTTGGACAGGGCGATCGCCACGTCCGTGCCGCTGCCCGCGCCGACGATGAGCACGTTCTTGGGCGGCGTGCTCGCCCGCTCGTACGGCAGGCCGTACTGGCGCTCCCACTGCAGCCGGGCGGCGGCGGGCACGGCCTGCTGGTGCGGGATGCCGTTCACGGAGATGTCGGTGACGGGTACGCCGAGCTGCAGGAACTGCTTGTAGGTGACCTTGTAGTAGGGCGACCAGAACGCCCCGGCGGTCAGCGTCTCGGCCAGCAGCAGCCCCACGACCGCCAGCGACGGCACGGTGACGAGCCCGAGGTAGATGACCCGCGGCCGGGGCACCAGCAGCACCCCGTAGGCGATGGCCGCGACCAGCCCCCAGAACACCGGCGGCGCGCTCAGGAACGACAGCGCGGTGAAGAGCGCGATCCCCGAGAGGCTGCCGATCAGGTCATAGCGGTAGGCCTCCAGGCGGGGCAGCTCGGGAAAGCAGCGCCCGACCAGCTCGGCCGGGCCCATGAGCACGAGCGCGGCCGCGCCGAAGATCACCGGCAGGATCAGCCACGCGGGCGGTCCCGTGGTCGACAGGCTGGTCCAGTACAGGACGCCCTCGGTGTTGCGGTCGACGGTCACGGGGAAGGTCAGCACGACGAAGACCAGGCCGAACAGGATGACCGGCGAATAGTACGGCTGCCGCCGCGCCCGCCCCACGCGCAGGAACCCCAGGCCGATGCCGAGGAACGAGCCGAGCAGCACGAAATTCGTGAAATAGCTGAGATGCACGATGTTCGATCCGGTCCACCGGATCAGCGCCAGCTCCAGGAAGAGCATGAACGCGCTGGCGAGAATGAGCCTCGGTCGTACCGCCAGCCAGTGGCCGCCGTCCTCGCCTGCGACCGTCTTCTGTGCCTGGAGCGTCATGCCGCCTCACGCTAGTGAACGAACGGGGATCAAGGAAGCCTGACGACGGGAATGAATATCGTCCCCTTGGCCCTTTTTACGGCATTTCAGCAGGTCAAAGCCTATGAGATGTGCTGGACACGCCCGGACAGATGAAGGAATCTTGGGAGGTTCAATTCCCTCCGAACATCCCGGTGGTGCCCCATGCGCGTTCTGATCCAGCTGCGCCCCTCCCCCGATCTGGTCACGGCCGTCGCCGATCCCGGCCAGACCGCCACCACTGCCGACGTCGCGGACGGCCTGCCCGGAGTCGAGCTCGACACCGCCTTCACGCCCGTGGCGCTGCCCCGGCCCGTCCCCGCGGCCGGCGGCGACCCGCTGTCGCTCAACCAGCCGCTGGACTTCTCCCTGGCCGCCGAGGACGCCTCGGTGCTGGTCCGCGGCACGATCTCGGACGACGAGCTGACGACCCGCGTGGCCCTCCTGCCCACCCTCCGGCCCGACGTCGTCGGCGTCTACTCCGATCCGGTCGTCGAGTCCTCGCTCACCTGCGGCGGCGACGCGCCGTTCGGCGACTGGCATGACGTCGAACGGCTGCTCAACGTCCCCGGGCTGCACGCCGAGGGACTCGACGGCACGGGGGTGACCCTGGCCGTGCTCGACACCGGCATCAACGCCGCCCACGTCGCCCGTCAACTCGGCCGGGGCGTCACGCTCGACGCCCAGCGGAGCTGGAACCCCTCGGGCGTCGACGGCCGGCCGGGCGAGTTCGAGGTCGACCACGGCACGATGTGCGCCTTCGACACCCTCATCGGCGCGCCGCAGGCGTCGCTGATCGACATCCCGGTGCTGCGCTCCACCCGTCCGGGGGGCACGGCGCTCGACGGGCTGCTGTCCGACGCCGTGGCCGCGTTCGCGCACCTGCGCATCGTGCTCGCCATGCAGCCCGAGGCGTCGAGAGCACTGGTGATCAACAGCTCGTGGGGGTCGTTCTCCCCTGAATGGGACTTCCCTGTCGGCCATCCGGGCAATTATTCGGACAACGCGGCGCACCCGTTCAACCTGATGGTCGCCAGCCTCGACAACGCGGGCGCCGACGTGCTGTTCGCGGCGGGCAACTGCGGGCGCGAGTGCAGGGACGGCCGGTGCGCCTACCCGAACCGGCCGATCGCCGGCGCGAACTCACATCCCCGGGTCCTGTCGATCGGCGGCGTCGACGTGAGCGGCAAACGGGTCGGCTACTCCTCGCAGGGACCGGGACGGCTGACCGCCCGCAAGCCCGACATCTGCGCCTACACCCACTTCTCCGGGTCCAAGGCGTTCGGCGATGCCGAGGCCGACTCGGGCACGTCGGCCGCGACCCCGGTCGCCGCCGGGCTGGTCGCGGCGATCCGTACGCTCTGGCCGGCCTCGCGACTGCGGCCCGCGCAGCTGCGCGCCCTGCTCCGCCGTACGGGCGAGGACCGCAGCGAGGTGGGGTTCGACTACGACTACGGCTACGGGATCGTCGACACCGCCGGGATCATCGCCGCGCTCCAGCGCCGGGCCCGGGCGTGTCCTGACGCCTAGCGGATCGACACGTGTGGCGGCGAGCACGGCCGTGGCCGCGCCCGCCGCCGGCGCCTCAGGCGTTCTCCCGGTTGAACACCCGGGTCCCGACCGTGATGCTGACCAGGGCGAAGACCACGGTCACCGCGACGCCGAGGCCGACCGTGCCGGTGGCGTAGTGCCCGGCGAACAGCTCGCGCAGCGCCTCCAGGACGTAGCGGAACGGGCTGAGGTGCGAGAGCGCGTCCAGCCAGCCGGGCGCCATCGACATCGGCAGGAACGCGCCCGACAGCAGGACCAGCGGCACCACCACGGTGCTCATCACCGGCGCGAAGAGCTGGTCGTCGAGCGTCAGCGCGATCGCGTACGACAACGCCGCCAGGCTGAGCCCGAGCACGATCACCAGGACGAGTCCGGCCAGCACCCCGGCGGCCGGGGCGCGCAGACCGAAGGCGTAGCCGACCGCGACCAGCAGCACGGTCTGAAGGATGAGCGTGACCGCGTTGTTGAGCACCCGGCCGAGCAGCAGGGCCAGGCGGCTGGCCGGGGTGACGCGCATCCGCTCGAGCACGCCCGAGCGTTTCTCGAAGACCACCCCGAACCCGGCCATGCCCGTGCTCATCAGGCCGAGCTGGACGATCAGGCCGGGCACCAGCGTCTCCCAGGTGCCGATCGTGGCGAAGATCGGCCCGAACAGGACGAGGAAGAGCAGCGGCTGGATGACCCCGAAGATGAGGCTGACCTTCTGCCGCAGCGTGATGCGGAGATGGTGGTGGAACAGCAGACAGGTGTCGCGCAGCATCAGACGCCCGCCTCCTCGCGCAGGGACCTGCCGGTGATGTCCAGGAACACGTCGTCGAGCGTGCGCCCGCCGGTCTTGAGCTCGGCCGGGGTGCCCTCGGCCACGATGCGGCCGTGGTCGATGATCAGCAGCCGGTCGCACAGGGCGTCGGCCTCGTCGAGGTAGTGCGTGGTCAGGAAGACCGTCACGCCGTGCTCGGCGCGCAGCGCCCGGATGTGGTCCCACAGGTTGGCCCGGCTCTGCGGGTCGAGCCCGGTCGTGGGCTCGTCCAGGAAGAGCAGCGCAGGCCGGTGCGGCAGGGCGAACGCGATGTCGAAGCGGCGGCGCTGACCGCCTGACAGGGCGGCCCCCGGCCGCGCCTCCAGGCCCTCCAGGTCGAGCTGGGCCAGCACCTCGATCACCCGGGCTCTGGCCTCGGCGCGGGGCAGGCCGTACAGCATGGCCTGGAGTTCGAGTTCCTCGCCCAGCGGCGCGGCCGGGTTGATCCCGCCGCCCTGCGACACGTAGCCGATGCGGCGCCGCACCTCGCGGGCGTCGGCCGCCAGGTCATGGCCCGCCACCGTGGCGGTGCCCGACGTGGGCTGGAGCAGTGTGGTCAGCATGCGCATGGTCGTGGTCTTGCCGGCGCCGTTCGGGCCGAGGAACCCGACGATCTCACCTGGCCCCACCGAGATGTCCACGCCTTTGACGGCCTCGACGCCGCCTTCGAAGGTCTTGCTCAGACCTGCGGTTCTGATCATTTTCATCGCCTCCAAAAATAGAGTAGCCACAATTTTGGTGTGACTGCAATATTGGTAGCATAGAGGCATGGAAGAGGGGCTGCGCGAGCGGAAGAAGCGTGAGACCAGGCAGCGCATCGCCGACGTGGCGATGGGGCTGTTCATGATCCACGGGTTCGACAACGTCACCGTCGCGCAGGTGGCGCGGGCCGCCGACGTGTCGGTCAACACGGTGTTCAACTACTTCGGCACCAAGGAGGACCTGTTCGCCGACCGGCAGAACGAGGTGGTGGACCTGTCGAGCAGGGTGGTGCGCGAGCGGCGGCCCGGCGAGAGCATCGTGGCCGCCTTCCGGCGCGACTTCATCGACGCGCTGGAGACCGGAGACTGGCGGTACGGGATGGGCGAGGGCGCCGAGGTGTTCGGCCGGGTGGTCGAGGAGAGCCCGGCGCTGATCGCCAGGATGCGCGAGGTGGAGCACCTGTCCGGCGCCAACCTGGCGGCCGTCATCGCTGAGGAGACCGGCGCCGGGCCCGACGACCTCACTCCGCAGCTCGTGGCGGACCAGATCCTGAGCACGACGCGACTGCTGGCCCGGCACGCGATACGGCGCAAGATGGCGGGCGAGCAGTGGCCGGAGATCTGGACGGACGTGCGCGCGCAGGCGGCGGGGGCGTTCGACCTGCTGGAGTCGGGGATCGGCGGCTACGGCCGCCGATCGCTAGTGGCTGAGACTGCTCAGGAGGGCGAAGCCGCCGAAGAGCACGATGAAGCCGAGCGTCCCTAGGAACAGGCAGGTGCTGACGATGCCGCAGACGCGTCCGGCCTGCACCATGCCGCGGTTCTCGTAGACGTAGCCGCTGGCGTCGATCTCGCGCAGCGCCTTGTTGCCCATCGACCAGGCGAACGGACCGAGGATCGAGCAGATGACCAGGCTGAGGATGCCCATCACCAGGATCGAGGTGCCGTTGGGGTGCGTCTGAGGTGGCGGCCCGTAATAGGAGGGACCGTAGTTGGGATAGGACATCAGTGCTCGCCCCCGCTTATCGTTTCAGCCGCTTTTTATACCACAGGCCGGCCCTGGGTCGCAGTTGACCAAACGCTTGCTACACTCGCCGCATGCTCCGGGTTCTGAGGCTCTTCCTACAACGGCTGGCGGCGGCCGAGTGGTTCATGAGAGCCGGCCCCAAGTTCATGCCGCAGCTCGATCGGACCGTGCACCGGCTCACCCGGGGACGACTGCTCAGCAACAACCCGGTCATCCCCACGCTGGTCCTGGTCACCACGGGCGCCAAGTCCGGCCTGCCGCGCAGCTCGCCGCTCGCCTGCCTGCCCGAGCCCGACGGCACCCTCCTGGTGGTGGGCAGCAACTTCGGCCAGGCACACCACCCGGCGTGGAGCGGCAACCTGCTCAAGACGCCCACGGCCACGGTGAGCTTCAGGGGCCACGAGTTCCCCGTCACCGCCGCACTGCTGACGGGCGCCGAGCGGGAGGCCGCGTGGCCGTCCCTGATCGAGCGGTGGCCGCTCTTCGACCGCTACACGGAGAAGTCCGGACGGGAGCTGCGGGTCTTCCGCCTGACGCCGGCGCGCTGATCAGCCTGCGTCATCATGGTGGGGCAACTTTTCCATCTTGAGGAGCCCCTGCCCGTGCGTGAACGCACCCGAGCCTTCATTGAGCACCCCCGCTTCCAGCAGTTCATCGTCGGCGTCATCGTGCTCAACGCGGCCACACTCGGCCTCGAAACCGTGCCCGCCGTGGTCGAGCACTACGGTCACCTGCTGACCGCGGTCGATCATGTGGCGCTCTACGTCTTCGTGGCCGAACTGCTCGCGAAGATCTACGTCGAGCGGTCGCGCTTCCTGCGCGATCCGTGGAACATCTTCGACACCGTCATCGTGGGGGTCGCCCTGGCCCCCTTCGCGGGCGGCCTGTCGGTCCTGCGCTCGCTGCGCATCCTGCGGGCGCTGCGCCTGCTGTCGGTGGTGCCCAGCCTGCGCCGGGTCGTCTCGGCCCTGCTGCGCGCGATGCCCGGCATGAGCTCGATCGTGCTGCTGCTCTCCCTGGTGCTGTACGTGGCCGCCGTCATGGCCACCAAGTTGTACGGGGACACGGCGCCGACCCGCTTCGGCAGCCTGCCCACCTCGCTGTTCACCCTCTACCAGACGATGACGGGCGACGACTGGGGCAACATCGCGAGAGAGGTGATGCGGAACCACCCCAGCGCCTGGGTCTTCTTCACGATCTTCATCCTGGTCTGCACGTTCGTCGTGCTCAACCTGTTCATGGCCGTCGTGGTGAGCGCGATGGACGAGGAGTCGGCCGCCGAGCGCGCGGAGCAGCAGGACGACAACGCGGGCTCGACCGAGCTGATCCTGGCCGAGCTGACGGCGCTCCGCAAAGAGATCGCCGAGCTGCGCGAGCAGCGGGTGCTCGACTAGGCGGGCTGCCCGGCGGCCGCCTTGGGCTTGTAGGCCACCCGCCAGAGGGTGACGGTCAGCAGCAGCGCCACCACGCTCCACGCCGGCACCAGCCCCGCGAGCCCGGCGATCGCCGGCGGCAGCACGATCGAGGGTACGGCCCAGCCCCAGATCCAGCGGCGCCCGGCGCCGCTGGCCAGGCCGAGCACGGTGGAGGCGGCGAAGTAGACGGCCAGGCCGCCGCACAGCACCCACTGGACGCCGCCGTGCAGGTGCTCGGCGGGCTTGGCGGCCACCGCGCCGAGCCCCGCCGCCGTCGCGATGATGCCCGCCGTCATGGCGTAGTGCGCGGGCAGCGCGACGAACGGCTTGAGCCCCCGCTCGTGGATCTCGGGCACGGCGCTCAGGCCGTACTGGAGGGTGAGCCACCACAGCGACACGATCAGCCCGAACCCGGCCACGGCGGCCAGGCCGAGGTACCGGTCCCAGCTGAGCCCCGAGGAGGCCATCACGACCTGCATGACCGCCTCGCCCAGCACGATGATGACGAACAGCCCGAGCCGCTCGCCCAGGTGCCCGGGGTCGAGCACGGCGGCCTTCGGGTCCTCCAGATAGCGCGCCTCCAGGAGGCGCCCGGCCCTGGCGGCCCGGCGCAGCTCGCGCGCCCTGAGCCGCTCCGCCTGCGCCTTGAGCTCGTTGACCAGGCGTTCCGGCCGCCGGCTCTGCGCGATGGAGAAGACGATGTCGAGCGCGATGCCGATGCCCCACAGGTAGTAGCGCCACTCGTCCTGCATCCCGAGCGAGGCGATCCAGGGCGTGAGGCCCGCGCCGAGCTGGGCCGCGGGCCAGGAGGTCATCACCGTGCCGGCCGCCTGGATCGACCGGGAGGCGCTGATCCGGCAGGTGACGTAGGCGGCGATGAACCACTGGTCGTGGGTGCCGACACCGGGGATCGCGTGCGCGACGTCGGGGGCCGCCGCCGCCATGACCGCGATGCCGAACATCCCGATCAGCATGCTGCGCAGGTGCGTCTTCTCGGCGCGGACGTTCGAGTAGAGCGTCAGGGACGTCCAGATGCTCCACACCGCGTAGTAGAGGATGGCGAATAACGCCACGTCGCCCCAGGTCGGATGCTGGAGGCGGTGCGCCAGCTGCGCGACCGCCACCACCACGACGAGGTCGAAGAACAATTCCAGCCAGCTGGCGTGCCGCTCACCCGCATCACTCACGGCTAACGAGAATAGAACTCCACGACCAGCTGCTCGTCCACCGGGACGATGATCTGCTCGCGCAGGGGCCTGCTGACCAGCGTGAACCGCAGATCAGAGTGGTCGACGGAGAGATAGGGCGCGATCCGCTCGTCGGCGTGCACGCCCTCCTTGGCGGCCACGAACGGCTGCATCCCGCGCGAGCGCTGCCGCACGCTGACGACCTGGCCGGGCTTGACCAGATAGCTCGGGATGTCGACCTTGCGGCCGTCGACGGCGATGTGACCGTGGTTGACGTACTGCCTGGCCGCGTAGATCGACGGCGCCAGCCCGGCGCGCAGCACCAGGGAGGCCAGGCGGCTCTCCAGCAGCGTGACCAGCTCGGCGCCCGACGCGCCCGGCTTGCGCAGGGCGAGGTCCCAGTAGCGGCGGAGCTGGCGCTCCGACACGTCGTAGTACCAGCGCAGCTTCTGCTTCTCCAGCAGCCGCAGCCCGTAGTCGCCGGTGGTGCGGCGGTTGGTCTTGCGGCCGTGCTCGCCCGGCGGGTAGGGGCGCTGCTCGAAATAGCGGACGGCCTTCTTGGTCAGCGGGACGCCCGCGCGACGTGACAGTCGCACCTTCGGACCGGTGTAGCGCACGTTCACCTCATGTGGTTAGGTAGTCCTTACTTAGGCAAGGCTAACCTACTGCTGGCTGTGATCTCAAGGAGGCGCCATGCTCACGATCCCCGAGCGGATCCGCACCCTCGCCGCGTCGGCGAGCGTCGCCCGGCTGTCCGTCGACGGCACCCCCTCGCCCGCCCGCGGCGGGGTCGACGAGCGTGGCCGCCCGGTGCTGCTGGTGCGGCCGGGTGAGACGCTGCACGGGCTGCGCGACGACGCCGTCGTGGCAGTGAACCTGACCGCCATGCGCATGCTCGGCAAGGTGGAGCATCCCCGCGGGCTGATCGAGGTGCAGGGGTGGGCGCAGGCCGTACCCGAGAGCGACGCGCGCGGGGCCGCCGTCGCGGTCGCGGCGCACACGGCCGACGAGGCCCTGTTCGACGCGCTGGAGAGGTACGGCCGGCCGGACGCGCCCCGGCTGCTGCGGCTCGACATCGGCCAGGTGGTGTACCTGACCGGGCGCGACTCCGGGGTGCTGGACGCCGACGACTACCTCGAAGCCGCCCCCGATCCGCTGGCCGCCACCGCCGAGCGCGTGCTGGCCCACATCAACGACTCGCACCGGGCCCAGCTCGCGGGCGGGGTGTCCAAGGCCCTGGGCGAGGACGCCGGTGACGTGTGGCTGTGGGAGCTGGACCGCTACGGCGCGACGGTCCGCGTGGACGACCAGCTCCTGCGCTTCCCCTGGCCGACGCCCGCGCACACCGCGCTCTGCCTGGAGACCGCGCTGCGCGGCCTGCTGTGCGCGTGCTGATCGTCACGGATCCGGACGCCACGGGAACTTGATCACGATTCGCTGGGAGTCACCCGGGACCGGGCGCCGGATCACTATCATCGGCGCCTGTGGATCATACGGAGCGGCGCAGGCGGATTCTGATGGTCGCCGGATTACTGGCCGGCTGCCTGATGCTGGCCATCGCGGCGATCCTGGTCGGCGGCGCCTTCACCGGCACGCAGCTCACTCTGGCCGGCCTGCCCGACCACGGCCACCCGGGCCCGCGCGGGCGCGAGCCGGGGGTGATCGAGTCGAAACTGGCCCGCTACCGCGTCCCGGTCACGCGTCCGGTCCGCACCACGCAGCCCTCCGCGGAGCCCGCGCCGACTCTCCGCGCCAGGAAGACCGTCAAGGCCACGCCGACGGCCACCCCCACCTCCTCCCGGCCCACCGGCACCCGCGTGAGCCCCAGCAGCGGCCTGTCACCGGCTCCGTCGCCCCATCGCGGCGCCAGGCCCACCCCGGGACCCGTACTGTCCGAGGCGGCCACGGGGCGCACTCCGACGCCGAGCGGCACTCCCCAGAGCCAGAGCCCGCCGCCGCGCAAGACGAGGAAACCCTGGCCCGGCAAGCGCCCTTGACGCCCTCGTCGTCCAAGCCGCGGCAGTTTCGTCCGGCGCTGACCGTCAGGAGCTGATCTTGAGGCGGGTGGTCATGCTGTCGTCGACGGCGTCGGGCGAGAGCACGTGGTCGAGGACCATGACCGCGCACCCGCTGATGCCCGCCCCGGCCCCCAGCCTGCTGGGCTCGATGCGAAGCCGGCGGGTGGCCAGCGCGGTGGAGCGGCGGTAGACGACCTCGCGGATGCTCGACACCAGCGGCCCGAACGCCTCGGCCACGTCGCCGCCGAGCACCAGGACCGCCGGGTTGAGGATGTTGACGGCGCTGGCCAGGACCTCGCCGATCCGGCGGCCCGCCTCGCGGACGATCGCCATCGTCTCGGCGTCTCCGGCGCGCACCAGGGTGGTCACATCGGCGATGGTCTTGACGTCCTTGCCCGCGGCCCGCAGGTCGCGCAGCAGCGCGGTGCCGCTGGCGACGGAGTCGACGCAGTCGGTGTTGCCGCAGCGGCAGAGCACGCCGCCGCCCTCGCGTACCGGGATGTGCCCGATCTCGCCCGCCGCGCCGAGCGCGCCCCGCAGGATCTCACCGCCCGCGATGACGCCCGCGCCGATCCGGGTGGACACCTTGACGAACATCAGGTCGCCGAGCTCGGGGTAGGCGCCCCGGTGCTCGCCGATGGCCAGCAGGTTGACGTCGTTGTCGATCAGTACGGGCACCGGGAAGCGCTCGTGGACCAGCGGCGGGATCACCACGCCCGTCCACGAGGCCATCACCCTGGCGCTCTCCGTGCGTCCCTGCGCGAACTCGACCGTGGCGGGCACGCCCATGCCCACACCACGCAGCAGCGAGCGCGGCCGGTCGCCGAGCAGCTCGTCCCAGGTGTCCATGACGAGCGGCAGCACCACGTCGGGGCCCTGCTCGACGTCGATGGCGAAGTCGCGGCCCACCAGCTCACGGCCCGCGAGGTCGCAGACCGCCACCCGCGTACGACTGGCGCCCAGGGCGGCCACGAGCACCACGCCGCCTGAGGCGTTGAACTCCAGCCGGACCGGCGGCCGGCCACCGGTGGACGGCGCGTCGGCCCGCTCCACGACCAGGCCGCGGTCGAGCAGCTCGCCGACGCGCAGTTGCACCGCGGGTCGGGACAGGCCGGTCACCCGGCCGAGGTCCGCCCGTGTCACCGCCTCACCGGTGCGGATGAGGCGGAGCACCTCGCCACTCGTGGCGAGGGTCGCGGCGGTACGTCGAGGCATCCGCCAAGTGAATCACAGGAGGTTAGGTAATGAAAAGTCATGACTTTTGCATCTCAAATAGCAAAACTACGCTTGCATAGGTACGCAACTCTGGCTAGTGTCCGTTCTGTCCCCGCTTGGTTGATCATCGGAGTTCCCAGCCGTGTCCCCCACCTCAGCTCCCACCGCCGCTTACACCGCTGACCTCGTCGTCTTCGGCGGAACCGGCGACCTGTCCATGCGCAAACTGCTCCCGGCGCTGTACCACAGCGACGTGGAGGGCCGCCTCTCCCCCGAGACGCGGATCATCGCCATGTCCAGGGGCGGGCTGACCGACGAGGACTTCCGCGGCAAGGTGGACGCCGAGGTACGCGACCAGGTCCCGGCCGACCCGGGCGCGTGGCAGCGCTTCCTCGGCCGCCTGCACCACGTGTCCGTCGACGTGGGCGGCGAGAACCGGTCCGGCTGGAGCGCGCTGACCGCGCTGCTGGGCGGGCACGAGCAGCGCGACCGGGTGTTCTACCTGGCCAGCCCGCCGATGACGTTCGGCCCGTTCTGCCGCGAGCTGGACAAGGCCGGCCTGGTGACGCCGAGTTCCCGGGTGGTGCTGGAGAAGCCGCTCGGCCGCGACCTGGCCAGCGCGCAGCGGATCAACGAGGAGGTCGGCGCCATCTTCGACGAGGCGCAGATCTTCCGTATCGACCATTACCTGGGCAAGGAGACCGTGCAGAACCTGCTCGTGCTCCGCTTCGCCAATGCCTTCCTTGAGCCGATCTGGAACTCCCTCTGGATCGACCACGTGCAGATCACCGCCGCCGAGACCGTCGGCACCCCCGGCCGGCGCGGCTACTACGACCAGGCCGGCGCGCTGCGCGACATGGTGCAGAACCACCTGCTCCAGCTCCTCTGCATGACCGCGATGGAGCCGCCGGCCCGCAACGACCGCGAGGCGATCCGCGACGAGAAGGTGAAGGTGCTCCAGGCGCTGCGGCCCATCACCGGCACCGAGGTCGACCGCTTCACCGTGCGCGGCCAGTACACCGAGGCGGACGGGATGCCCGGTTACCTGGACGAGCCCGGCTCCACCGCGCCCACCGAGGCCTCGCGCCGGGTGGAGACGTTCACCGCGATCCGCGCCGAGGTCAAGAACTGGCGGTGGGCCGGGGTGCCGTTCTACCTGCGCACCGGCAAGCGGCTGCCGCGCCGGGCGTCGGAGATCGTGGTGCAGTTCAAGGACGTGCCGCACTCCATTTTCCCGGGTGGCTCGCCGAACCGCCTCGTCCTGCGGTTGCAGCCGGAAGAGGGCATCGAGCTGCACATCATGGCCAAGGAGCCGGGAGCGGGCGAGGTGGCGCTGAAGCCGGTGCCGCTGAGCCTCAGCTTTGGCAAGACGTTCACCACACGCGTACCCGAGGCCTACGAACGGCTGCTCACGGACGTGCTGGCGGGCAACCCGACGCTGTTCATGCGGCGTGACGAGGTGGCCGCCGCCTGGCAGTGGATCGACCCGATCCTGGCCTCCTGGGAGTCGTCGGCCGAGCTGCCCGAGCCCTACCCCGCCGGGTCCACCGGCCCCGCGGGCGCCCACGAACTGCTCGCCCGCAGCGGGCGCGTGTGGCACGAAGAGGACCAGGCGTGAGCGAGCGCCCCACCGAACACCGCGATTCTGGGTTTGAGGACCCGACGAAGGAGGGTCTGTGAACCCCGTCATCCAGGAGATCACCGACAGGATCACCGAACGCAGCCAGGCCAGCCGCGCCGTCTACCTGGCGCGGATCCGGCGCGACGGGGAGGCCGCCCGCGCCAAGGGCCCGGCGCGCGCGCACCTCGGCTGCGCGAACCTGGCCCACGGCTTCGCCGCCGCGCCCGCCGCCGACAAGCCCCTCCTGATGGGTACGGCCAAGCCCGGCGTGGCGATCGTGACCAGCTACAACGACATGCTCTCCGCCCACCAGCCGTACGAGACCTACCCGGCCGAGCTGAAGGCGGCGGTGCGCGCGGCCGGCGGCGTCGCGCAGGTGGCGGGCGGCGTGCCCGCGATGTGCGACGGCATCACGCAGGGCCGCGCCGGCATGGAGCTGTCGCTCTACAGCCGCGACGTGATCGCCATGGCGGCCGCGATCGCGCTGTCGCATGACATGTTCGACGCGTCGCTGCTGCTGGGCGTCTGCGACAAGATCGTGCCGGGCCTGCTGATCGGGGCGCTGCACTTCGGGCACCTGCCCGCGATCTTCGTGCCCGCCGGCCCGATGACCTCGGGACTGCCGAACAAGGTCAAGGCACGCACACGGCAGCTCTTCGCCGAGGGCAAGGTGGGCCGCGACGAGCTGCTCGACGCCGAGGCCAAGTCGTACCACTCCCCCGGCACCTGCACCTTCTACGGCACCGCCAACTCCAACCAGGCGCTGATGGAGGTCATGGGGCTGCATCTGCCCGGCTCGACGTTCGTCAACCCGCACACCGAGCTGCGGCACGCGCTGACCGAGGCGGCCGGGCGCCGCGCGGTGGAGATCACCGCGCACGGCCCCGAGTACACCCCGGTCGGCGAACTGGTCGACGAGAAGTCGATCGTGAACGCCTGCGTGGCGCTGCTGGCCACCGGCGGCTCCACCAACCACACGCTGCACCTGGTCGCCATGGCCGCCGCCGCGGGCATCGTGCTCACCTGGGACGACCTGGCCTGCCTGTCGAAGGCCGTGCCGTCGCTGACCAAGATCTACCCGAACGGCCAGGCGGACGTGAACCACTTCCGCGACGCCGGCGGCATGCAGGTGCTCATCGGCGACCTGCTGGACGAGGGTCTGCTGCACGCCGACGTGCTGACCGTGGCGGGGCGCGGCCTCGACCACTACCGTTCGGCTCCGACGCTGGCCGACGGGAAGCTGACCTGGTCGGAGCTGTCCGACGGCAGCGCCGACCTCGACGTGCTGCGGCCGGTGGCCGCGCCGTTCGCCGCCGACGGCGGCATCCACATGCTCGAGGGCAACCTGGGCCGGGCCGTCAGCAAGGTGTCGGCGGTCAAGGCCGAGCACCTGGTGATCGAGGCTCCGGCCAAGGTGTTCGACGACCAGCTCGACCTGCTGCGCGCGTTCGAGGCGGGCGAGCTGGACGGGCAGGACTTCGTGGCGGTCATCCGCTACCAGGGGCCGAGCGCCAACGGCATGCCCGAGCTGCACAAGCTCACGCCGCCGCTGGCCGTGCTGCTCGATCGGGGGCAGCGGGTGGCGATCGTGACCGACGGCCGCATGTCCGGCGCGTCCGGCAAGGTGCCCGCGGCCATCCACCTGTCGCCCGAGGCGGCGGACGGGGGGCCGATCGCGCTGGTCCGCGAGGGCGACGTGATCAGGCTCGACTCGGCGGCCGGGACGCTGGAAGTGCTGGTCCCGGCCGAGGAGCTGGCCCGGCGCACGCCCGGCGGCCGGCCGCTGAGCGACGCGCAGTGGGTGGGGACGGGGCGCGAGCTGTTCGCGACGTTCCGCCGCATGGCGGGGCACGCGGAGCAGGGCGCGGGGATCTTCGGCATCAGCGGCGCCGAGTCCCCGGACCACGGCCCCGGCCTGGGCTTCCCCGCCGAGGCGGGCGCCTCCCACCTGGAGTCCGGCACCCCGCTCGGCCAGCCCGCGGGCGTCGCGGGATGACCGCGTTCCAGACGCCGTATGAGCACACCGCACGACACGTTCCACACGCCGCGTTCCGCTCGTCGGACAGTGCGCCGTGAGCGCGTTCGATCTGCCGTGGCTGGTCGCCGACATCGGGGGTACCAACGCCCGGTTCGGGCTGGTCACCTCGCCGGGGGCGCGGCCGTCGCACGTCGCGGTCCTGGCGGGGGCCGACTACGACACCCTCCCGGAAGCCGTAGCCGCCTACCTCGCGGAACACGCGGGCGGAGTGCGGCCGGGGGCGGCGTGCCTGGCCGTGGCGGGGCCCGTCGACGGTGACCGCTACACGCTGACGAACTCGGCCTGGAGCGGCTCGGCGAGCGACCTCGGCCTGCCGTACGCGGTGCTGCTGAACGACTTCGAGGCGCTGGCCGTGTCGCTGCCTCATCTGGAGCCCGGCGACCTGGCGTCCCTGGGCGGCCCGGAACCCGCCCACGGCGTCAAGGCCGTGCTCGGCCCCGGCACCGGGCTCGGTGTCGCCGGGCTGGTGCCCGCCGACGGCGGCTGGACGCCGGTCCCCGGCGAGGGCGGGCACGTCACGGTGCCGGTGTTCGACGACCGGGAACGGGAGATCGTCCGCGCGCTCCACGCCGGGGGCCTGGACCACGTGGTGGCCGAGCACGTCCTGTCGGGACCGGGCCTGGTACGGCTGCACCGGGCGCTCGCCGAGGTCAACGGCGTCAATCCGCCCAGCCTGTCGGTCTCCGACATCGTGGCGCGGATGGACGACTCGCTGTGCGCGGAGACGGTCGAGGTGTTCTGCGGAATGCTGGGGAGCTTCGCCGGGAACGTGGCGCTGACCCTCGGTGCCAGGGGTGGCGTCTATCTCGGCGGCGGAGTGCTGCCCCGTATCGTGGAGCGTGTGCGTACCAGCGACTTCCGCGCCAGATTCGCCGACAACCCGGACATGGCCGGCTACCTGTCGGCCATCGCGACCACGCTCATCGTCGCCCCGCAACCGGCGCTGACGGGCGCCGCCGCCTGGCTGGCGCAGCGCGCGACAAGGGAGTTGGGGTCCGCGCGCGAGCGTATTGAGCTTCCCCCGATAGGCCAAAGATGAGGAGAGAACTTTCATGAGCCTGCTCGATCTCGCCCCCGTGATCCCGGTCGTGGTGATCGACGACGTGGAGACGGCCGTGCCGCTGGCGCGGGCGCTGGTCGCGGGCGGTCTGCCGGTCATCGAGGTGACCTTGCGTACGGCTGACGCGCTGGAGGCCATCGCCAGGATCGCCGCCGAGGTGCCGGAGGCCGTGGTCGGCGCCGGGACAATCCGGACTTCTGATGATATTGCGGCGTGTTTGACGGCTGGGGCGAAGTTCCTGGTATCGCCAGGGACGACGCTGGCGCTGGCCGACGCGATGGCGGCGAGCGGGCTCCCGTACCTGCCGGGCGCGGCTACCGCCACCGAGGTGATGGCGCTGGCCGAGCGGGGTCTGAAGGAGCTGAAGTTCTTCCCGGCCGGGCCCGCGGGCGGCGTACCGTACCTGAAGGCGCTGGCGGGACCGCTGCCGGACGTGCGGTTCTGTCCGACCGGCGGCATCAGGCCGGCCACCGCGCCCGACTACCTCGCGCTGCCGAACGTCGGCTGCGTCGGCGGCACCTGGCTGACCCCGGCCGACGCCCTGGCGGCGGGCGACTGGGGCCGCGTGGAGAAGCTCGCCGCCGAGGCGGCCGCCCTCCGCTAGCGGCGCCCCACCGAGGCCGCCGCCCACCGATGGCGGCGTCCTGCCGAGGCCGCCGATGGCGAGCGGCCGCCGCGCCCCATGCCCCCAACGCGTTCTATACGGCACCTATACAACCGCTGATCAGCCTGAGCCCGACTGGCTCATCGCGTTGCAGCGGAGGTAGACGGTGTTCAACAAACCTGGGGGGCTCATCGCGTTACCGCCCCTCGTCGCCCTGCTACTGACATCCAGTGCCGTGATATCGCTCCCGGCCGGGGCGGAGCCCGTCTCGGCCAAGGCGCCGGCTCCGGCCGCCGCCTGTCCCGACGAGATGCCGACCGAGATCTCCGCCCGCCTGGCCGCCCAGGTCTGCGGCAAGCGGATCAAGGCGACGTCGCTCACGTCCGAGACCGACGAGTACTTCCTCAATCCCAACGGCACCGTCACCCAGGACCACCGCTACCGCCCGGTCCGGGTGAAGCGGGGCGAGCAGTGGGTGGCGGCCGACTCGACACTGGTCGCGAACCCGGACGGGTCGGTCACGCCGAAGGCCGCCTCCCTCGCCTACAGCTTCTCGGGCGGCGGCGCGGGCCCACTGGTCACCGCCACCGAGAAGGGCACCGAGCTGAGCCTGGGCTCGCCCCTCGGCGCCCTGCCCAAGCCGGTGCTGAACGGCGCGAGCGCCACCTACCCCGAGGTGCTGCCCGGCGTCGACCTGGTGCTCACCGCCGATGTGGACGGGTTCGCCGAGAAGCTCGTCGTCAAGAGCCGCGAAGCCGCCGCCGATCCCAAGCTGAAGACGCTGAAGTTCGCCACCGCCCTGAAGCATGGCACCTCAAAAGCCGATAAATCCGGCAATGTCATGATCGTCGATGCCAAGGGCGAGCCGGTGTTCGCCTCCTCGGCACCCGAGATGTGGGACGCCGCCACCGAGACCGCCATGACGCGCAACCCCGCCACCCCGGCCATCGCCGCGCGGGCGGGCAAGCGCGCCAGGATGGACGTGAAGCTGTCCGGCCGCGCCATCGAGGTCGTCCCGGACGCCGCCCTGCTGGCCGATCCCGCCACGGTCTTCCCCGTGACGATCGACCCGAGTTTCACCGCCGCCAAGTCGGCCTGGACGTACGTCGACTCGGCGTACCCGACCAGCTCCTACTACAACTCCAGCAACGACGCCACGGCCGGCACCGCCGACTCCGGCGGTTACAAGCGGCGCTCGTTCTTCAACATGAGCCTGTCGGGGCTGGGCACGGGCAAGCACATCATCTCCGCGACCTTCAACATCAAGGAGACCTGGGCCTGGTCCTGCTCGGCCAGGAACGTCGAGCTGCACCGGACCGCCGCGGTGACCTCGTCCACCACGTGGAACAACCAGCCGGCCTCCAACCTGTCCATCGGCGCGAAGAACGTCGCCTACGGCTGGTCGTCCAGCGGCGCCGGCGGGGCTTCGTCCTGCCCCGCGGCCTGGATCGGCTGGGACGTGACCAGCGCCCTGCAGAGCATCGTGACCGCCGGCGGCACGTCCATCACGTTCATGGTGAAGGCGGGCAGCGAGACGGACAACTACTACTGGAAGCGGTTCGCGAACAACCCGAACGTCTCCATCACCTACAACACGATCCCGGCCACGCCGTCGAGCCTGGCGATCGCGCCCTGCACGACCTGCGCCAGCCCCGCGCTGGTGTCGTCCGCGCAGCCGACGCTGTCGGCCAAGGTCAGTGACACGGACGCGCAGGCGCAGCGGGCCGACTTCGAGGTGTGGACGCCCGACCACGTCACCAAGGTCACCGGCGGCTCCGTCTCGGGCGTCGCCTCCGGCGCCACCGGTTCGTGGAAGGTGGGTACGGCCCTGGCCAACACCACCTACCACTGGCGGGTCCGCTCCTACGACGCCACCGACTACAGCGCGTGGTCCAGCTGGTTCACCTTCACCGTGGACGCGGCCCCGCCGCCCGCCCCTGACGTCTCCTCCGCCGACTATCCCGAGGACGCGTGGGCGAAGGGCTCCGGCCAGGCGGGCCAGTTCACCATCACGCCGACCGGCACCGATGTGTCGGCCGTGGTCTGGTCCTTCGACGGCGCCGCCCAGCAGTCGGCCGCGAACTCCGGCACGCCGTACACGGTGAGCTGGACCCCGGCCGCCGACGGTCCGCACACGTTGCAGGCCTGGGTGAAGGACAAGGCGGGCAATCTGTCCGACGCCACGACCTACGCCTTCAACGTCGGCCGCTCGGCCGTCACCTCCCCGAAGGACGGCGGCTCGACCGCCCGCCGTACGGTGCTGACCGCCGAGGGCAGCAGCGGGCTGACCGCGGTCACGTTCGCCTACCGGCGCGGCGAGGCCGACGACTGGCACCAGGTTCCCGCCGCCGACGTGCGGAAGAAGGCCGACGGTTCGGCGATCACCTGGCCGGTGGCGATGGCCTCCGGCGTCTCCCCCGAGCTGGTCTGGGACGCCACCCACACGCTCACCGAGGACGGCGTGATCCAGATCAGGGCCGAGTTCACCGCCTCCTCGGGAACGGCCGCGTCCCAGCCCGTCGAGCTGATCGTCGACCGCGACGCGGAGGGCGCCTCCAGCCAGCCCGTCGGGCCTGGCTCGGTCAACGTGCTCACCGGTGACTTCAGGATGGCGGCCACCGACGCCAACGTGTTCGGCGTCGGGCTCATGCGCTCCTTCTCCTCGCGGGACCCGCGCAAGGGCTCCTCGCTGCCGGGGGTGGCGGCCATCTTCGGCACCGAGTGGACGCCGACCGGGCTCGCCCAGTCGGGGCAGGGCACCTTCGCCCAGCTCCGCCTCACCTCCCCCACCTCTGTCGAGCTCAGCGGCGAGGGCTCGTCGGTGGCCTTCACCAAGAACACCGACGGCTCCTTCGCCGCGCAGCCCGACGCCGCCAACCTGAAACTGACCTACGACGCGACGACCGACCGCTACACCCTGGCCGACACCAACTCCGCGGAGCGGACGGTCTTCGCCAAGGTGACCACCGACGCGACGGCCTACCTGGTCCGCGCCGTCTATCCGGCGAGCGGCAAGAGCAGCACGGCCTTCGTCTGGGAGTCGGTGACCGGCACCGACGGCAAGGCGCTGGCCAGACCGCTCAAGATCATCGCTCCGTCCTGGTCGGTCGCCTCGCAGGGCGACTGCGACGTGGACACCCTCGCCGGGCTGCCCCAGGGCTGCCGGCTGATCAGGCTGACGTACGCCACCACGACGACCGCGGGCGCCCAGCTCGGCGACGTGGCCGGCCAGGTCAAGCAGATCAGCCTCTGGGAGGGCGGGGCGAGCGCGCCCCAGGGCCTGGCCGAGTACCGCTACGACGACCTGGGCCGCCTGCGCGAGCAGTGGAACCCCAACACCCCCGACATCAAGACCCGCTACGACTACGACCTCGGCGGCCGGGTGAACCGGTACTCCCCGCCCGGCGAGCTGCCGTGGACCTTCACCTACGGCAAGGCCGGCAACACCGACACCGCCGCCGACGGGATGCTGCTCAGCGCCTCCAGGCCGACGCTGCGCCCGGGGACACCGAGCGAGACGAACGGCACCGCGACCACCTCGGTGGTCTACGACGTCCCGACCGGCGGGGCCGGCGCGCCGTACACGCTGACCGAGGCCGCCACCGCGGCCTGGGGCCAGAGCGACGCGCCCACCGACGCGACCGCGATCTTCCCGGTCGACCAGGTGCCCGCCAACCACACCGGCCGCGGCGGCCTGGCCGCCTCCGACTACGGCCGCGCCACGATCACCTACCTCAATGCCTCGGGGCAGACGGTCGACCGCGTGGAGCCGGGCGGCGGCGTGTCCGTGAGCCAGTACGACGCGCAGGGCAACACCGTGCTCTCGCTCTCGGCGGGCAACCTGGCGCTGGCCATGGGCCAGGGCTCGTCGGCGGGCACCGACCTGGGCCGGCTCGGCCTGCTCAACACGCCGACGGCGGAGCGGGCCCGGCTGCTGGCCGAGCAGTCCGTCTACAGCGCCGACGGCCAGCGCATGGAGTCCGAACTGGGCCCGCTGCACCTGATCACGCTGAACGGCGCTCAGGTCGCCGCCAGGAAGCACACGGTCAACACCTTCGACGAGGGGCGGCCCTCGGACGCCAAGGTGGCGAACCTCACCACCACCGTGACCGTCGGCGCCTCGGTGCCCGGCAGCGCGGCCGACACCGACCTGAGGGTGAGCAAGACCACCTACGACTGGGCCACCGGCAAGAGCCTCAAGACCGTCCAGGACCCCGGCGGCCTGGCGATCACCAAGACGACCGGCTACGACTCCGAAGGCAGGGTGATCACCGCCACCATGCCGAAGTCGTCGGGCGACGACGCCGGCACCACCACCAGCGAGTACTACTCCGCCGACGGCTCGGGCACCTGCGGCGGCAAGGCCGAGTGGGCCGGGCTGCTGTGCCGCACCAAGTCGAAGACGGCCGTCTCCGACAGCGGCTCCAGGCCCGCCGAGCTGGTCACGAAGGTCTACACCTACGAGCCCGGCGGCCGGGTGACCGGGGTGACCGAGACCGCGAACGGGATCACCAGGACGACCACCACCACGTACAACGTCGCGGGCGAGATCGCGAAGGTCACGGTCACCGGCGGTGTGGGCACGGCCGTGCCCGAGGTGACCGCGATCTACGACTCGGCCGGGCGCGCGGTGCAGACCACCGCGTCCAACGGAACCGTGATCAAGCGCGAGTACGACGCGCTGGGCCGCCAGACGTCCTACACCGACGCCGACGGCGGCGTGACCCGGGTGGAGTACGACGCGCTCGACCGGGTGACCAAGAAGACCGACACCGCGCCGTCCACGGTGACCTACGTCTACGACACCACCGCCGACCCCAGGGGCGTGCTCACCTCGATGACCGACTCGGTCGCGGGCACGTTCACCGCCGCCTACAACGTGGACGGCTCCATCGTCCGCGAGAGCCTGCCCGGAGGCGTCTCCTACAGCCTCACCAGGGACCCGTCGGGCGCGCCGACCTCGCGCGTGTACCAGAACGCCGCCGGTGTGAAGCTGATCGACGACTCGGTGACCTGGTCGGTCCACGGCCAGCAGGTCACGCACAACGGGATGTCGGCCCAGAAGATCGCCTACGACAAGCTGGGCCGGATCGGCTCGGTGGACGACACCGTGAGCGGGGTCTGCGCGCGGCGGGCGTACGGGTACGACGCCAACTCCAACAGGACCTCGCTGACCAGCAGCGGCTGTGACGGTTCCGGGTCCGTCACCGAGAACCACGCCTACGACGGCGGGGACCGGCTGGCCGACCCGGGCTACACCTACGACGCCTACGGCCGCACCACGGCGACGCCCGCGGGGCTGACGGTGGACTACTACAACACCGACCTGGTCAAGTCGATGACCTCGGGCTCGGTGCGGCAGTCGTACACGCTCGACCCGCAACTCCGGCGCGACACCACCACGCTGGAGCAGCAGACCGGCGGAGTCTGGAGCAGCGCCGGCAAGCGGGTCGAGCACTTCGACGCCGACGACGACACGCCGGCGTGGATCGTGGAGGACACCACCTCCGGAGCCATCACCCGGAACGTCCACTCCATCTCGGGCGGCCTGTCGGCGATCACGTCGGCGACCGGCGACGTCCGGCTGCAACTGACCAACCTGCACGACGACATCAACGTGGTGTACACGGTGGCCGGCGGCGTCCCGATGGCACTGGACTTCGACGAGTTCGGCAACCCGCGCGCGGGGCAGCCCTCGACGAGGTACGGTTGGCACGGCGCGGCCGAGCGGGCCACCGACACCCCTGACGGCACCATCCTCATGGGCGTCCGGCTCTACCAGCCCAAGCTGGGGCGCTTCCTGCAGACCGATCCGGTGGACGGCGGCAGCGCGAACGCCTACGACTACGCCGCCCAGTCACCCACGTCGAACGCCGACCTGGACGGCAAGAAGTGGTACTGGTGCACGAACTTCTGGCACTTCGCCTTCAACCACTGCGGCGTCAACTACGCCTACTACCACGGCAGCTGGCGATACGTGCACTGGAAGAAGACCCCCGCGGGCTGGTGGGTCCGCGGCGTGTACTACGACTACTGCACCAAGGCCCCCGACAAGCCGCTCGGGTACGACTTCCGGCAGGCGTGCATGATGCACGATTACGGCTACGCCCTGCGCAACATGGGATACGTCCACAGCAAGTACCAGGTGGACTACATCTTCTACTACGTCCTCTACTGGGGCGTCTGCTCCCATTACTTCTGGAAGGGAACCTGTAGGTCCATCGCGTACAACTACTTCCTCGCGGTGCTCGCCTTCGGCTGACGCCCAGGATCGGCACCGGCGGGAGCCTGGCTCCCGCCGGTGTCGGCGTTCCATGGGTTGACGGGCCAAGAACCATCGTGCACATTTAAGCGACTTTGATCTTCTTTGTGCACTTCAGTCTTGTCCGGGAGCGCGATGGAGTTCGCCGTTCTGGGGCCGCTTCACATCTCGGCCGATGACCAGCCGCTACCACTCGGCGCGGGCAAGCAGCGCGCTCTGCTCGCCGAACTCCTCTGTCACCCGGGACGCGCCGTCTCCACCGCCACGCTCATCGAGGCGCTCTGGGGCCAGAGCCCGCCCCGGACCGCGGCGGACAACCTCCGGCTCTACGTGCACCAACTCCGCAGGACGCTGGGCCGCGACCGGATCACCCGCACCGGCACCGGCTATGTGCTCGCCCTCCATCCGGGCGAGCTCGACGCGGACAGGTTCGAGTCCCTGGCCGAGCAGGGCAGGATCGCCCTGTCCGCCGGAGACCACGAACGGGCCGCCGAGCTGCTCAAGCGGGCGCTGGACCTGTGGCGCGGTCCCGCGTACGCGGAGCTGAACCTCACCACCGCACTCAGCGACCACGCGCACCGGCTGGAGGAGGAGCGGCTGACCGCGCTGGAGAACCGGATCGAGGCGGACCTGGCCCGCGGCATGCACGCCGCGCTCGTCGCCGAGCTGAGTGGGCTCGTCGGCGAGCACCCCCTGAGGGAACGGCCGCGCAGGCAGCTCATGCTCGCCCTGGCCAGGTCGGGCCGCCAGGCGGAGGCGCTGGCCACCTACCGCGACGCCCGCAGGGTCTTCGCCACCGAACTCGGTCTCGATCCCGGCGCCGAACTCCGTCATCTGCACCAGGCCATCCTCACCGGCGCCCTGCCCGCCGACTCCGCCCCCGCTCCATCGGGTGACCGGTGTCCTGCGCAACTGCCGGCCGACATCTCGGACTTCACCGGCAGGGTCGAGCAGCTCGCCGAGCTGACCGATCTCCTCGGCGACGGGCCGCCGCCGGGGCCGGGCCCGGTGCGTGTATGCGTCATCGCGGGGATGGGCGGGGTCGGCAAGACGACGCTGGCCGTACACGCGGCCCATCTGATCGCCCGGCACTACCCCGACGGCCAGCTCCACACGAACCTGCACGGCGCGGAGTCCTCCCCCGCCGACCCCGGCCAGGTGCTGGCGGCCTTCCTCACCGCGCTCGGCGTGCCGCGTCCCACCCTGCCGGAGACCGTCGAGGAGCGGGCCGCGGTCTTCCGGAGCCGCCTCGCGGACCGCCGGATGCTCATCGTGCTCGACAACGCCGCCTCCGAACAGCAGGTCCGCCCGCTGTTCCCGGGTACGTCCGGCTGCGCCGTCATCATCACCAGCAGGACCCGGCTGACCGGGCTGTCCGGCTCGGCGGTGGTCGAGCTGTCGGTGCTCCACTTCGACCAGGGCGTCCAGTTGCTCTCCCGGATCGTCGGGCCCGGCCGGGTGTCCGCGGAGCCGGAGGCGGCGGCCGAACTCGTCCGGCTGTCGGACGGCATCCCCCTGGCCGTCCGGGTGGCCGGCGCCCGGCTCGTCGCCCGGCCGCGCTGGCCGCTGACCCGCCTGGCCGGGCAGCTCACCGACGAGCGGCGGCGGCTCGACCAGTTCGCCACCGGCGACCTGGCCGTCCGGGCCAGCCTGGCGCTCAGCTATGTGGGGCTCGACCCCGCCGCGCGCCGGGCGTTCCGGCTGCTCGGGTCGCTGGAGGTGCCCGACTTCGCGGGCTGGGTGGCCGGGGCGCTGCTCGACCTTCCCGTGGCGGCCGGTGAGGAGCTGGTCGAGGTGCTGGTGGACACGCAGCTCGTGCTGATCAGCGGGATGGATCCGGCCGGGCAGCCCCGCTACCGCTTCCACGACCTCGTCCGCCTGTACGCCCGCGAGCGCGGCGAGCTCGAAGAGGAGCCGGCGGCCGTGGCCGCGGCCCTGAGCAGAGCCTTCGGGGCCTGGCTCGCGCTGTCCGAACGCGCCACGGAACGCCTGCCGGGCACCACCTCGGCCATCATCCACGGCACCGCCCCGCGCTGGAACTCCCCCGACGGCGCCCCGTGGGAGCCGCCGGCCGTACAGGACCCGACGGCCTGGTTCGACACCGAGCGGGCGGCGCTGGTCGCGGCGATCCGCCAGGCGTGCTCGCTGGGCCTGTCCGAGGTCGCCTGGGACACGGCCTGCTGCGTGGAGCGTTATTTCGACGTGTGCGGCCTGTTCGACGACTGGCGCGGGCTGCACGAGCGGGTCCTGGAGGTCTGCCTCACGACGGGCGACCGGCTCGGCGAGGCGATGATCCGGCGCGGGCTCATGCACGCCACCACGTGGACGGAGACTGGTGGCGCGGCCATGGCCGCGCAGTACGAGGGGGCCGAGCAGCTGATCGCCCTGTTCGCCGAGCTGGGCGAGGAGCGGGGGCTGTCCGACGCGTACGTGCTGCGCGCCTGGGGTGAGGCGGCCAGAGGCGACACGGCGGAGGGCCTGCGCTCGGGGCAGATCGCGCTGAGCCTGGCGGAGGGCAGCGGCCACCGGGGCGGGCAGGCCAGGGCGCACGTGTGCATGGCGGTGGCGCACGGGACCCGGAACATCAAGATGGCCATCCCGCACCTGCTGCGCGGCCTGGAACTGGCCGAGCAGCTCGGCAATCCGCGCTTCGAGGCCACGACCCTGCAGTTCCTGGGCCTGGCGCACGCCCATGCGAAGGAGTTCGAGACCGGGCTGGACTACCTGGTCAGGGCCCTGGCCATCTACCGGCAGATCCGCGATCCGCTGCTGGAGGCGATGGGCCTGGTCGCGCTGGCCAAGCTCTATGCCGGGCACCATGACCCGAGGGCGCGGGCCGCGGCCGAGGCGGCCGAGCTGCTGAGCAGCTCCCATCGCCTGGCCCACCACCGGGCCGACGCGCTCTGGGTGCTCGGCGAGGTGGACCTGGCGGAGGGCAGGATCGACGAGGCGGTCACCCATCTGGAGGAGTCGGTCCGGCTCTGGCGCACACGGGGGTGGCAGGAGTTCCTGGCCGGCGCGCTGGCCGGCCTCGCCGACGCCTATACCGCCGCCGGTGACCTCCCGGCAGCCGCCGCGGCCCGTCAGGAGGCGGACGCTCTCTCCGGATCTACTCAGGCGGGATGAGTACGAGGGCCGATGCCGGGAAGGTCCGTCGGTGATCAGGATGGACTTCACACCTCTTTGGGAGTCACATGTCCCGTTCCGTCATCGCCTGGGCCCTGATCCTCGTCATCGCGGGATCCGTCGCCGTGGCCATCTGTATCGCCACCTCACCCGTGGCCTCCGCCGACGCCCCCCGCGACTTCTTCGACTCGCCCTACCTGCTGCCCGCCTTCCTCGTCCTGGCGGTCCTGGCCGGTCTGGCCGGTTGGTTCGTCCCTCAAGTGGGCGTGCTGTGGGGGCTGGTGGCCGCCGCTCCGTTCTATGTCTCCTTCGCCCCGGCCGTGATCAAGGAGCTCCGGGAAGGCGGGCAGGGGCTCTGGCCGGTCGGGCTGCTGTACCTGGTCGGCCTCACGCTCATTCCCCTGGTCGCCGCCCTGACGACCTCGCTGGTCGTCAGGGCACGCGGATAAAGGGCATCAACCCTTGTAATTGAAAATCTGGTGGAGGGTGTGCTGAATTTCCACCAGGTCCTTTTGGTCGGCCATTACCTGGTCGATGGATTTGTACGCCGCGGGATGCTCGTCCACCAGTGCGGCGGCTCTGTCCGCATTCCAGATCCGGCCGCTCATGGCCGCGGTGAGAGAGGTCGCCGACAGTTCCCGCTTCGCCTTTGTCCGAGACATGCGGCGGCCCGCGCCATGGGAGCAGGAGTTGTACGACTCGGGATTTCCGCGACCGCGCACGATGTACGAGCACGTGCCCATCGAGCCGGGGATCACTCCTTCATCTCCCGTGTCGGCCTTGATGGCTCCCTTACGGGTGATCCAGAGGGACTTGCCGTAGTGGGACTCCTGCTGCGTGAAGTTGTGGTGGCAGTTGATCGTACGGACCCGCTCGCCCTTGCCCACGACCCGGAACAGGGCGTTGATCAGAACCTTGTCCATCCGGGCCCGCGAGGCCATGGCGTAGCGCTGCGCCCACAGCATGTCCTCGATGTACGCGGTGAACTCCGGCGTGCTCTGGACGAGGTAGGCGAGGTCCGGGTCCTCCAGGCTGGTGGCCTGCTTCTTCATCAGCTTCTTGGCGCCGACGATGTGCATCGTGGCGAGCTGGTTGCCGACGCCGCGCGAACCCGAGTGCAGGACCGTCCACACCTGGTCACGCTCGTCAAGGCAGACCTCGACGAAGTGGTTGCCGGAACCGAGGGTGCCGAACTGGTCGGCCACCTTCCTGGACTGCCTGGGGTTCAGGTCGGTGTAGGGAAGTCCGAGGTCGCCGAGGGCGCGGTCCGTCGACGGGTCCTGGTGGCCCTTGCCGACGCCGGCGGGGATGCGGTGCTCCACCATCGGCATGAGGGCGGCCAGGGTGTCGGGCAGGTCCGAGGCCGTGAGTGTCGTTTCCGTGGCCACCATGCCGCAGCCGATGTCCACACCGACGGCGGCGGGAATGATGGCGTTTTCCGTGGGAATCACCGAACCGACTGTGGCACCGATGCCGATATGCGCGTCGGGCATGAGAGCGACGTGACCGGAAACGAATGGCAGGCGGGCAGTGCGTGCGGCCTGCGCGATCGCGCCTTCGTCGATCTCGCTGGCCCACGACAGCAGGTTCGGTGCGGGCTGGTTCGGCATGAAAGAAATCTCCTCACTGGTTCGTGATCAGTTTGGCGGGACCAGCGAAGAATTCCCAATCATTTTATCGAGTGCGGGTTTTATGAAGCACATCGAGCCGGACACGACCGCGCCCACCGAGGCATGGGAGGCCGAGCGCATCGAGTGGGCACCAGAGGGCCTGCGCGCGCCGCACCGCGCGTTCCGCTACAAAGGTGCCACAACCCGTCCAAACTCAGTCGCCACCAGGCAGCCCGTTCCTCCGTTAGAGTCTTGGGGAACGGGCATGCCGGGCGGAGGATCGCATCGGTTGAGGCAACGCGGCAACGAAGGCGAGAGGACAGCGACGTTGGGGCAGCAGGGGCGCTCCGCAGGCACTCCGCTGACGTCGGACGACCCGCCGGCGATCGGCCCCTATGAGCTGATCAGCCGCCTTGGCTCAGGCGGCATGGGCACCGTCTATCTGGCCAAGGCCGCCGACGGCGTACAGGTCGCGCTCAAGGCGATCCGCCGCGACTACACCGCCGACCCGGTCTACCGGGCGCGCTTCCACGAAGAGGTGTCCAACGCCCGCAAGGTCGCCTCGTTCTGTACGGCCCGGGTCCTGGACCACGGCGAGCACGACGGGGTCCTCTACCTGGTCACCGAGTACATCGAGGGCATCTCCCTCGAGGACCACCTGATCGAGCACGGCCCGCTGACGCCGTCCGTGCTGCACTCGGCGGCCGTGGGCGTGGCGGCGGCGCTGACCGCGATCCACGCCGTCGGCCTGGTGCACCGCGACCTCAAGCCGGCGAACGTGATGCTGACGCTGGGCGGCCCCCGGGTGATCGACTTCGGGCTGGCCCGCTCGACCCACGTCTCCTCCCGCCACACCAACGCGGGCATGGTGATGGGCACGCCCGGTTGGATCGCTCCCGAGCAGGTCTTCGAGGGCCGCACCAGCCCGGCGGGCGACGTGTTCGCGTGGGGGTCGCTGATCGCCTACGCCGGGCTCGGCGGCCACCCGTTCGGCGAGGGCGACGCCTACGTCATGGCGGCTCGTGCCCGCACCGCCCCGCCCGACCTGCGCGGCCTGCCCGCGCCGCTCGACCGGCTGGTGGCCGCGGCCATCCATCCCGACCCCGCGCGCCGCCCCGCGGCCAAGCAGCTCCTGCTCGAACTCGTCGGCGCGGCCGACGAGCCGGCCGCCCAGCTCGCCGCGACGCGCCACCTCAGCAGCTCGTGGAATCCGTCGGAGTTCCCGCCGCTGGCCGAGTTCCCGCACAATCCGCAGGTACGCCCGGCGCCGCCGGGCTGGACCCCGCCGCCGCAGGCCCGTCAGCCACAGGTGCACCCGCCTCAGCCCCACCCGTCGCAGACGCACCAGCCGCAGGCCCACCAGGCCCACCAGGCCCAGCCCCACCAGCCGCAAGCCCACCAGCCTCAGGCTCATCAGCGGACCGGCCCGGGGCCGCTGCCGGGACGCGGGCCGGTGCCCCGTCCGGCCGCCCAGGCGCCGCCACCACCCCGCCAGGCACCCCTGTCTCCTCAGCAGACAGGCCAGGTGCCGCTTTCCGCCCATCAGACGGGGCAGGTGCCGCTGCAGCCCGGACCGAGGGGTCCGGCGTTCCCGGCCAAGCCGAAGCCGAAGAGGAGCGTGTTCGCCAGTTGCCTGACCGCCATCGTGGTGGCCATCGTGCTGCTGGTGTTGCTGCTGGCCGTACTGACGTGGGCGCTCAGGTCGCCCGACGCGGTCGGCGCGGACAGCCCGGTGCAGGACGGGAAGCTGAAGTTCGCGGTGACGGGCACCAAGTGCCCCAAACCGGCGAGGAGCGCGAAGCAGCGCACCTGCCAGGTGAGCGTCAAGGTCGACAACATCGGCCAGGAGGCCCGGGTCCTCTACCCGGGCCAGCAGAAACTGCTCGACGAGGACGATGCCTTACACGGCGGCATCAAGCTGCTCGACAAGGCGGGCTCGGAGGTCACACCGGTCCGCATCGGGCCGGGCCAGTCCTTCAGCGGCGCGCTGCTGTTCGAGCTGCCGAAGGAGGCCCAGCCCGCGGGGCTGGAGCTGCACGACTCCGGCCTGAGCACCGGGGTGCGGGTCAGGCTCGACTAGTGCCGTAGGCGGCGGGGTCGGAGATGTCGATCCTCGAACGGTCGGGCAGTGCGAGCGTCGCGGCGAAGCCGATCGCCGCACCGATGATCATGAATACGGAGATGGCCTGCCAGCCGTAGTCGTGCAGCAGCCAGGTGGCGATCAGCGGTGCCGGCCCGCCCGCGATGACCGAGGCCAGCTGGTATCCCAGCCCGGCTCCGCCGTACCGCAGACCGGTCGGGAAGCTCTCCGCGATGAGCGCCGCCTGCGGGCCGTACTCCATGGAGTGCTGGAGTTGCGTGATCATCATGGTGAGCAGGATGACGACGGCGATGCCGGTGTTGAGCAGGGCATAGTAGGGGAAGGCGATCACCGCCAGCAGCGCGGCCCCGATGAGGTAGATCCTGCGGCGGCCTATTCGATCGCTGAGGTGCCCGAAGTACGGGATCGCGAAGAGCTCGACGGCCGCCGCGGCGCTGACGGCGGCGAACGCGAACGTGCGCGACATCCCGATGTGCGGGGCCGTGATGTAGGTGATCACGAATGTCGTGTAGAGGTAGAACGGCATCTGCTCGGAAACGCGCAGGAGCGCGCTGAGCACGACCTCCTTGGGATGCTTCTTGAGGACCTCGACGACCGGCAGCTTGGCCACCTGCCTGGTCTCCAGGAGCCGCGCGAACAGCGGCGTCTCCATGACCCGCAGCCGCACCCACAGACCGACGGCGACCAGCACGAGACTGGCCAGGAACGGAATCCGCCAGCCCCAGTCCTTGAACGCGTCGCCCGCCGCCAGGGCCACCAGCGACATCGCGCCCGTGCCGAGTATGAGGCCGATGGGCACGCCGACCTGCGGCCAGCTCGCCATCAGGCCGCGTCTGCGCTGGTTGCCCCACTCCATCGACAGCAGCACCGAGCCGCTCCACTCGCCGCCGACCGCGATCCCTTGCAGGATGCGCAGGACGACCAGCAGGACCGGCGCGGCCACGCCGATCGAGTCGGTGCTGGGCAGCACGCCGATGAGCGCGCTTGAGACGCCCATCATGACGAGGGTGATGATGAGCGTGGCCTTACGCCCGATGCGGTCGCCCCAGTGCCCGAAGATCGCCGCGCCTACCGGCCGGGCTGCGAAGCCGACCGCGTACGTGGCGAAGGCCGACAGGGTGCCCGCGTACGGGCTGGACTTGGGGAAGAAGACGTCGGCGAATACGGTCGCCGCGGCCGTGCCATAGAGAAAGAAGTCATACCACTCGATGGCAGTACCGACGACGCTCGCCGTCGCTGCCTTCCTCACCTGGGATTGATACTCCGCCGCTGGTAACCCGTGATCGTGCGTCACCTGCGCCTCCTCAGCCCGGACCGGGACTCCCAGTGTGATCCGGCTCACACGCCACCCGGCTTGCGCGATGCCTACCCGGCTCACGGGACACGAACACGGGATTTGTCAGATCGTTAGCGACAAGTGGTGTCTTTCTGGTGTCGGAAGCCGCCTGCGAGGAACCGCGTTACGGTCTCGTCGCCGCAACTCGGGCTTTCCGGCAGCCGTCCGACCGCCTATGCGGCGGTGAGCGCGGCCTGGGCTTGGGGAAGGTCGATGAAGGTGTCCTTCCGTTCGACCAGCCCGTTCTCGTCGAGTGTGACCACGTCGAGGCAGTCGAAGCGGATCGGACGTCGGTTGCCGTCGGGGTCGGCGAGGACAGCGGTGAGTGCCCAGTCGAGCACCCAGTGGCGGTCGCCGATGATCGTCCGGTGGACGTCGAATCCCATCTCCGGCCACTGGGCGAACATGGCGGCGAAAGTGTCGCGAAGTGCGGACCGGCCGTGGACCGGCTGCTCGCCATTGTGCAGCCAGAACTGGGTCGCGGGCGAGTGCAGCGCGACTATCGCGTCCACGTCGCGGGTGGCGAAGGTCGTGACGTAGGTGTCGAAGACGTTCTGTGCGGGCGATGCGGTGGGGGGCATGGCTCATTCTCCTGTCACTGGCTGGGCGGATCACTTGATGCGGTAGACGCGGTAGTTGACGTGGTTGAGCGACAGCTCGTTGACCGCGATGGCGACGGTGGAGTTCAGCCACGCGTAGCGCTCCGCGCCGGTCTCGAACAGCGGCACGGATCGTGCGTGCATCTCGTCCCAGCCGATGGTCTCACCGGCCCACAGCCGGCCGATCGCCTCGTCCGAGAGCGTGGCGCGACCGGTGACGGTGACGAACACCAGCTCGTCGTCATGGGTGCGGATCGTCGCCCGGACGTCGAGGCGGGCGACGCGATCGGAGCCGACCATGATCCAGTCACCGCCACCGGGCAGGAACTCGCCGCGCAGCCGCGGCCCCTCGACGGTGCCGCGCTCGACGACCGCGATCATGCGCGTGCCCAGCGGGGTGGACAAGGTCTGCATGGTCTGGAACGTGATGGCGAAGTCGCACAGGCGCTCGACCGCAACCTCGGTGATGGCTGGGTCTGTGTCGAGAAGGGTCATGTGGTCCTCCGGGAGCCGGTAGTCCTGCCGTGGCACCACCTTGAAACGATCACTTGGAAAAGTCAAGTGATAGCTCTGAATTTCAGATCAAGAGCTTGGACTTGGCACGACGTGCGGTACGCTGCCGTCATGGCATCGCGTTCCTACGGTCACTACTGCGCGGTGGCCAAAACGCTCGACCTGGTCGGCGAGCGGTGGACCCTGCTGGTCGTCCGCGAACTGCTGGACGGCCCGAAACGCTACGTCGATCTCCTTGGCGGGCTCGTGGGCATTTCCACCGACATGCTGGCCGCCCGGCTGAAGACGCTGGAGGAAGCGGGAATCGTCAGCCGGCGCACGCTTCCCGCGCCCGCCGCATCGAAGGTGTACGAGCTGACGCCGCTCGGCCGGGATCTGCAACCGGCGATGACCGAGCTGGCCCGGTTCGGCATGCGCCTGCTCGGAGAGCAGGACGACGACGCCTTCCAGGTTCACTGGATCACGCCGTCGCTGTGGGCGATGTTCCAGCCGGAGCGGGCCCAGGCCCTGTCGCTCACCGTCGAGTTCAGAGTGGGCGCCGACGCCATGCACGCCCGCGTCGCCGACGGCGCGCTGCGCACCTGCCCCGGCCACGCCGACGATCCCGACGCCGTCCTGACCTTCGCCGATGCCGCGACCCTCACCGAGATCGGGCGCGATCCCGCCGCGTCACTCGCCGCCGTCTCCACCGGCCGTCTCCACGTTCAAGGAAGGCCTGACGCCGTCCAAGCCACGAGAGACCTCTTCGGACTCAACCGCTAGAGGATTGCGCATACCCCCGAACGGGTCCAACATGATCGGCGATGACCGACACAAACATGATCATGAAGGCAGCGGCCGAGTGTCAGGCGTTCCTGGAATCGGCCGCCGACCAGGACTGGTCCGGCCCGATCCCCGGCCTGCGGTGGACCGTGGCGCAGGCCGTGGCCCACACGGCCGACGGCCTCCTGTGGTATGCCACCGACCTCGCCGCCGGAGGCCGGGAACTGAGCACCATGGACCTCGCGGTACGGCCGGAAACCGCTCCTCAGGACCTCATCGCCACGCTGGGAACGTTCGCCACCGTGCTGGCCAGGGTCGTGGAAGGCGCACCACCGGACGCCCGGGGCTGGCATCCGTACGGGCTGGCGGACGCGTCCGGCTTCGCCGCCATGGCCTGCGACGAGTTGCTCATCCACACCTACGACGCCTCGCTCGGTCTGGAACCGGACTTCGTCCCTTCCGAAGAGCTCGCTCTGGCGACCCTGGGCCGCCTGTTCCCCTGGGCTCCTGGGCTGGCCGGGGCCTGGGAGACCCTGCTGTGGGCCAACGGACGAGCCGACCTGTGGGGCCAGGAGCGGCAGACAGGCTGGCGATGGCACTGCGCACCGCTGACGGAGTGGGACGGGACCAACCCACGGACGGGTTGAGGGCAGGAACCAGTGGAGGATCACGGGAGCCGGAACAAGGCCACGCCGCCCCCTTCCTCGCGGCTGTCACCTGTCGCTTCGACCGCGAGCACCCGTTCGTCGGGAGACCAGGCGCTGCGGGTGCGCAGCAGGGGCGAGGCGAGGTTCAACAGCCGGCTGCCCGATCCGATGTCCCAGACGCGCAGGGCCGCGTCGTCGCGTCCCCGTACTGTGGCGATCATGGACAGCCGCTTGCCGGACGGGCTGAAGTGGAACCATGGGCCGATCACATCCGCCTCCGGCCCCAGGTCGCCGGGCAGCGCTCGCAGCACCTTTCCCGACCTCGCGTCCGACAGTGTCACCTGCCCGGCCTTACCGTCCCAAGCCGCCTTCACCGTGCCGTCCGCGCTGGCCACCTCCCGTGCTCCCCACCGGCGCCCCCATGCGTCCTGGTCCCGCGATTCCAGCCGCTTGCCCGTTCGCACGTCCCACCACAGGCCGGCCGCCTCGACCGCGGTCTCATCGAGAGAGAAGATCATCCCCTGGGTCCTGGGCAGCTCCATCACCGGTGATTCCCAGCCTCCGGGACTACCGTCCAGACGCCACAGGCGGACGCGTCCCTTGGGCAAGGTGCCGCCATCCTCGGACGCGGTGCCTCGCCAGGCGGGTTCGAAGAACACCCCCGCGGCGTACCGGCCCGTCCAGGAGACGCCGAGCGTGCCGACCAGGCCGCCTCGAAGATAGGGGCCGTCAGCGGTGTGACCGGTGACCGCCCCGCTGGTCGCGTCGATCGTCACGAGCGCCGTCCGCTGAGGCGGCGGCTGCTTGTCTTCCTCCGGTTGGTCGGTCCGCTGCACCTCGGTGCCGACCATGCTCAGGTGCTTCCCATCGGGTGCGAAGGCGATCGCGGGAAAGCTCCTCAAGGCCTCGTTCCCCACGAACCCCGGCACGTGATGTACGGCCACACACCCGCTGCGATCCAGCCAGCGGTCGAGCCGCTCACATGGCCGTAACTCCCGGCTGGACCACCAGGCGACGGCCGCCACGATGACGATCGCGACCACAACCGCCGCGCTCCACCGCGAGAGCCGACGATTCCTTAAATTGATCACAAATCGAGGCTACTGCCCTACCCCGTCAAGCGGTCCCCGAGTTCCACGCCCAGGCCGCGATCCCCACCCGATTCGCCGCTCCGAGCTTGCGCTGGACATTGGCCACATGTGTCTTCACCGTGCCGGCGCTGATGAACAACTCGGCCGCGATCTCGGCATTGGTATGCCCGTGCGCGACCAAGCGCGCGATCTCCACCTCCCGCTCGGTGAGCGGATCCTTCGGCGGCACCGCCTTGGAGCCGCGCAGGTGGCGCAGCAACCGCACGGTGACCTGCGGGCTGATGAGCGTGTCCCCGGCCATGGCGGCGCGAATGGCCTCGATGAGCAGCGTCGGCCCCGACCGCTTCAGCAGGAACCCGCAAGCACCGTTGCGCAGTGCGGTGTGCACATAGTCATCGAGGTCGAACGTGGTCACCACGATCACCCGCGTCTCCTGCGCGAGCACCCTGGTGACCTCAAGCCCGTCGAGCTTGGGCATCCGGATGTCGGCCAGTACGACGTCGGGCTTGAGATGCCGGGCCAGCTCCACGGCCGCCCGGCCGTCGGCCGCCTCCCCCACGACCGTCATATCGGGCTGCGAGTCGAGAATGAGCCGGAACCCGATCCGTACATCATCCTGATCATCCGCGATGAGAACCCGTGTCGTCACGGTCCTTCCCCCTCCAGCCGCGCGTACGTCACCCCACAATCCCACCTCCGGCCCGCGGCTCCGGACTCAGACGGGGACGACCGCGGTGACGCGCCAGCCCGTGCCGTGGGGACCCGCGGAAAGGGAGCCGCCGACCGACTCGAGCACCTCGGCGAGGCCCGCCAGGCCGAAACCGCCGTCGCGACCGTGCTCGGCGAAGCGGCTCCCGCGTTCGTCGGCCTCCGGCCGGCCACCGCTGCCATCGTCGTCCACCCGGACACGGAGCATGTCCCCGTCTCTCGTCACCGCGATGTCGACGGTGGTCGCACGCGGCGCGTGCCTGCGTACGTTGGTCAGCGCCTCCGTCACCACCCGGTAGGCGGTCGCCGACGCCTCGCGTGAGATCTGCTCCGCCTCGACGAAGAGATTCACCCGGACGGTCGGCGAGAACCCGTCGGCGAGGTCCCGCAGCCCGTCGATGCCGGGTGCGGGACCTCTGGCGGGTTCGTTGAGCATGTGGACCGTACGGTCGAGCGAGGCCAGGGCCCGCTGGCCGCCCTCCTCGATGCGCCGCAGGGCATCCTCGATCTGCGGCGGCAGCCCTGGCGCGAGCCGGGCCGCCTGGGCCTGTACGAGCATGCCGCTGACATCGTGCGCCACGAAATCGTGCAGGTCACGGGCCAGAGCGAGCTGCTGATCCCGTACGGCCCGCACCACCGCCCGGCGCCGGTTCCCGTCGAGCGAACGCAGGTAGAGCCCGGCCGCGGCGGCCCCGACCGCCCCCAGCGACCAGCCCGTACAGCCGGCCAGAACCAACGAGAGCGGCCCGGGCCAGACCATGCGCAGCAGGATGACCGAAACCGCGAGACCAGGTACGAAGGCCGCGACAGGCGCGCGGCGGGCCGCGAGCATGGTCAGGGCGAGCAGCGCCGGAACCTCGATCAGCAGCCAGAACGTGGCGCCGCCAAGGGTGCCCGTCAGCGGATAGTAGGCGGTGATCGCCAGGGAGACCGCTCCCCCGCCCACGGCCGAGTAGGCGGGCGGGACGCGCCGCGTGCCCGCCACCACCCGCGCGCACAAGCCGATGAGGTTCACGAGTCCGACCCTAGAGCGCCTCGGCCGGCGGCCTGCCCAACAGGCCCCGGACGAGACCGCAGGAGCCGCCAAGCCCGTAGCTAAAGCGCTTTGCCGCGAATCTGCTCTTCGACCCGGTAGTCAAGAGTGGCGTACAGCTGAACGGCCTCCTCGTTGGCGGGGAAAACGTTCAACGCCAGCAGGTGATTGCCGTGCCGCGCCGCCACCCGCTCCCCCACTCGCATGAGCGCATGACCGTACCCGTGGCCGCGACGGCTTTCCTCGACCCACACCGAGAAAACAAAGGCGCGGCCCGCCCAGCGATCAAGTTGAATCCAGATGGACGCGATGACCTCGCCCGCGGATTCGATCACGTGGAAGGAGTGGCCGGGCGTGTCCATACCCTTGGGCAGCTCCTGGTCGAGGGCGAGGCGGGCCGCGTCCCACGCCTCCTCGGGCGCCAGGCCTTCGGCCTCCAGGCTCTTGGCGTAGTCGGTCGCCTCGCGCTCCAGCCATACCCGGAACTCATCCGCTCGCGGTTTCCGGTCAAGCGGGCCATCGGTGGGAGGAGAGCAGGCACCGATGGTTTTGGCCATGGTCTGCACCTGCACGGAATAATCCCGGAACAATGCCAGGTGCGCCGGGTCCGAGCCGTCGAGACCGGCATTGACCACCTTGACGCCACGACCGGCACACCAATTCTCCGCGTGCTTCAAAGCAGTCGTGCCGTACCCCCGCCCACGATCGGTGGCGGCGATCCAGATGTCATGCACGAATCCTTCGCCGGCTGCCGCCGCCACCGCGACGAAACCCACTGCGCACCCGTTAGCCATGACGGCGAAAAGGGCGGAGTCAGCCGCTTCACGCCAGCTGACGGCGGAGATTTCGACGGCCTCGGCGATATCGCCGGCGCCATATCCCCAAGCCTCATATCTGGCATGGAGTCGTTTTTCCCAGTCCAGGCGCCACGTATTGACGAGATCCGGCGTGGCCGGATGAATCTCCACCATCGTCGCTTGCTCCAACCGGGCGGCGAAGAGGTTGATCATCGAAACACGGTGGAAGCGCTGGTGTCAATACGAGCCTGACGCGGCGGCTCCGCCGGCACCGCATGACGCGTACACGGACACGCTACGCTCTCGCGCGTGTCCGAAATATCGGTTCCCGGCTATGAGATCCGGGGCGTGCTGGGGCAGGGTGGCTTCGGGATCGTCTACCTCGCGCTCCAGTCCGCCGTCGGTCGGGAGGTGGCGCTCAAGGTGGACAACCGGGTGCTGCTCTCCGACCGCGACAGGCGCCGCTTCCTGCGCGAGGTCACCGCGGCCGGCGCGCTGTCGGGGCATCCCCATGTCGTCCCCGTCTACGATGCCGGGCTGCTTCCGGACGGCCGGCCGTACATGGTGCTCGAACTCTGTCCCGGCGGGTCGCTCTCCGGTCAGCGCCTGCGGCCGGACGCGGTGCGGGACGTCGGGGTGCGGATCGCCGACGCGCTCGCCGCGGCGCACGCCCAAGGCGTGCTTCATCGCGACGTCAAGCCCGCCAACCTGCTGCTCAACCGCTACGGGCACGTGGCGCTGTCCGACTTCGGCCTGGCCACGATGCCCGACTCGGGACCCGACGCGTCGGTGACGCGGGAGTCGCTGACGCCCGCCTACGCTCCTCCGGAGGCGTTCGAGCTCGCCGAGCCGAGCGCTGCCGGTGACGTCTATTCACTCGCGGCCACGCTGTACGCGCTGCTGTCCGGGCGTCCGCCCCGTTTCCCGGAGAGCGGGGTGCCGAACCTGGCGATGGTGCTGGCGATGCATCGCCTGCCGGTTCCCGACATTCCGGGTGTGCCGCCGGCGCTGACGGCGGTTCTGCGTCAGGCGCTCGTCAGCGACCCGCACCAGCGGACACCGAGCGCCGCCGCCTTCCGCGACGCGCTGACCGCCCTGCGCCTCGACGCCGAGCCGGTGGGGGCAGGCTCGGGCCCGATGTGGTCGGGCTCGGATCCGAGGTCGCAGGGCGCTGATCCGGTATGGGCCGGATCGCCGAACAGCGTCCCGTCGGGAGCGCCAGGTGCCGGTAGGCCGGCCGACCCGTACCAGTACGCCGCATCGCAGCCGGTCAGCCCGCCTGGGCCCGGTCATGCCGGCCAGTTCGACAGCCGGTCCGTCAGCCGGCCCGTGGGGCATAGACGGCGGAGTGGCAGCGGCGGCCGGGATGTCCGGCGGGACGACACCGTTGAGCCGGTCGCTCCCCGGGGCGTCTCCAGGGTGTTCCTGGTGATCGTGTCGGCCTGTGCGCTGGTCTTGGCGACAGGCGCGGGGGTGGTCATCTATGAGCACTTCACCCGCGGGCCGGAGACGGGGCAAGCCCCGCAAGCGACCGGGGCGGCCGCGCGGAAGTCCCCGGCGGCCGCCCGGATCGCCGGCGTGGAGACCTACACCAAGGGATGCCCCGCGTCCGCCGTACCCGGGGCGAAGGCGTCGTGCGTCAAGGACTCCGAGTGCTGGGCCGGCCTGGTCGTCTCCGCGGGCGACACGACGGCGAGGCGGCTTGGTTGCGAGGAGACCCATTCCTGGGAGACGTTCGCGATCGCCCCGCTTCCGGCGGACTCCCTCACCTACGACCAGCGTGATCTGGCGAGACATCCCCTGGTGAAGAAGGTCTGCTCCACGACCGTCCTGCTGGCCACGCGGTACGGCGCGGCCAAGAACATCGCCGGCGACAAGTGGCTCGCGGATGTGATGCCGCCTTCGTCGGCGCAGTTCGATCAGGGCCTGCGGGTCTACCGGTGTGTCGGTGCCCTGGCGGGTGCGGAGAGGTCCGGCTCCGTCTTCCGGCCCACCTCTTGAGGAGGCAGGATGGGCCCGCGACTGGTACTCGTCACCTTGGCGGCGGTACTGACATTGGCCGGATGTACGGCCGGCTCGCAACCAGTCCCTGATGAGACCCGCTCGGTGAAGGCGAGCGGCACCCCGGCCGCCACCCGCCCCCAGGGACGCTGGCGGGTGGTCTACCGGCAGAAAGGCCTGGACCACGGGGCCGACTTCCTGGACATCACGGCCACGAGCGAGAGCGACGCGTGGGCGGTCGGCGAGCGGACCTTCGGCACCGACGGCCACGAGGCGTTGCTGGTCCGCTGGGACGGCAAGCGCTGGCGACGACTGGCGAAGGAGCTGCCGAAGCAGGCCCGGTACGTCACGCTCACCAAAGTGGACGCCTCAGACCCCGGCAATGTATGGGTCATCGCCGAGGACAAAGAGGGAGGCGAGTCCGGGCTGCTGCACTTCGACGGCCGGCGCTGGTCGTTCGTCCCCGATCCGGTGGACACCTCTGACGAGGCCGCGAGTCCGTCCGAGGTGATCGCCCTGGGTGGTGGGCAGGCGTGGACGTTCGGCGACGGGTGGACACGGCACTTCGACGGGCAACGCTGGACCAGCCAGGCGATCCCCATCGTCACGCACGCCGCCTTCGCGCGCTCGCCCCAGGACATCTGGGCGGTCGGGGAGTCGGACCCGATGCCGGACGACGCTTCCGCGCAGTCGGAGCCCGCCGTCGCGCACTTCGACGGCCGGACCTGGCAGCGGATGCCGCTGCCCGCGCCGTCGCCGCCCGGCTCGTTCGAGTCTCGGCTCGACGCCGTCCTGGCCGTGGCCGCCGACGACGTGTGGGCGGTCGGCGGCTACGAGACGCCGGACGGTACGTTCGGCCCGCTGTCGTACCGGTGGAACGGCACCGCCTGGCGGGCGGTCGCCCTGGACGGCGGGCGGTTGACCGGGATCGCCCGCGACAGCGGCGGCGTGGTGTGGGTGGCCTCCCATCGGTTCAACCCCGATCCGGGGAACGACAGCTACCGGCTCCTGGCGGAGGCGGGCGGACGTTGGTCACGGGTCACCCCCTCCGCCCCGGTGACCGGGATGACCTCAGGGAAGCCCTTGTGGGCGATCGGCCAGAACGCGATCACGGAGTATCGCTGAGACGGGGTCAAGGGAGTTCAGGTCGCGGGTGACTTCGACGGTCTCCACCAGGGGCCTCGGCTCCTACGCGCGGCTCAGCAGGACCGCCTCGGTGATCGGGGACTCGTGGGTGCCGAGGACGGTGCAGGCGTGGGCTCCGGCGGTGGCGCCGAGCCGTACGCACTGCTCCAGCGGAAGCCCGCGGAGCCTGCCGTACAGGAAGCCGGAGACGAACGCGTCGCCCGCGCCGTTGCTGTCGGCGATCGGGCCGGGCAGCGGCGCGGCCGGGAAGGCGCGCAGCGGTGTGTCGCGGGTGAGGACCAGGCAGCCCTCGGCGCCGCGGGTGCAGACGACCGTGTGGGCGCGGCCGCGGTCGATGATGCCGGCCATGGTCGCGGCCGGGTCGGCGAGCGCGGCGGCCGAGAGGAAGACGAGGTCGGAGCGGTAGGCGAAGTCCTGGTGGTAGTCGTCGACGCCGTTCCAGTCGTGGAGGTCAGTGGAGACGGGCATGTCGAGGTCCGGGTACACGTGACGGCAGAAGTCGGTGATCGACACGTGCGCGTGCCGCGCCTCGACACCCGTGTAGAGGTGGCGCGGGAGCCGCTCGCCGGGCGTGCTCCTGGGGTCGAACAGCGAGGTGCGGCGGCCGTCCGGACCTACCAGCAGGACGCTGCGCCGGGTGCCCGCCGCCGCCGGCGCCCAGGCGAAGTTGAGGCCGCGCAGCGCGTGGCGGATCAGCGCGCCCTGCGGGTCGTCGCCGATCATGTCGGCGAACGCGACGTCGAGCCCGAGCGCCGCGCAACCGAGCGCGACACCGGCGCCGGTGTTGCCGATCCGGTCGATCACGGGCGGCACGGCGTAGGTGTCCTCGTACGGCAGGGGCAGCGTGGGCACGTACACGGTGGTGTCGACCCCGGCACCGCCGAGGACCAGGACGTCGCGGATCAACGGCTCACCGTCATCGGTTCACCAGCGGGCCGGAGCCGGTGGAGCCGCGGACGACCAGTTCGGGCTGGAAGACGAGCTCGACGTGTTTGGCGGGAGCGCCGTTGACCTCTTCGAGCAGGGTCTGCACCGCGGCCGTGGCCATCGCGCCGATCGGCTTGCGCACCGTCGTCAGCGGCGGATCCGTGAACGCGATCAGCGGCGAGTCGTCGAAGCCGACCACCGACACCTCGCCCGGCACGGCCAGCCCCTTCTCGCGGCAGGCGCGGATCGCTCCCAGCGCCATCAGGTCGCTCGCGCACACGATGCCGGTGCAGCCGCGGGACAGGAGCTGCATGGCCGCCGCCTGCCCACCCTCGACGGAGAACAACGAGTGCGCGATCAACTCGTCGACCGCGCTCGTACCGAGGAGCTGGGCCATGGCCTGCCGGTACCCCTCGATCTTCCTGATCACGGGGACGAACCTGCGCGGCCCCAGCGCCAGCCCGATCCGCTCGTGTCCGAGGTCCACGAGATGCTGTACGGCCAGCCGCGCGGCGAGCCGGTCGTCGGGCGAGATGAACGGCGCGTCGATGTGCTCGCTGTAGCCGTCGACCAGCACGATCGGCAGCCCCCGGTCGGTGAGCCTGGTGTAACGGTCCATCCGGGCGGTGGTGTCGGCGTGCAGCCCCGACACGAACACGATGCCGCTCACCCCACGGTCCACCAGGAGTTCGGTGAACTCGTCCTCGGGCGCGCCGCCCGGCAGCTGGGTGCAGAGCACGGGCGTGTAGCCGTGCTGGGTCAGCGCCTTCTCGATGGCCTGGGCGAACGCCGGGAAGATCGGGTTGTCGAGCTCGGGCGTGACCAGGCCGACGAGCCCGTTGCTGCGCTGCCGCAGCCGGGGCGGCCGTTCGTAGCCCATGAGGTCGAGCGCGGCCATCACGGCCTGGCGGGTGGCGGCGGAGACGCCCGGCTTGCCGTTGAGCACCCGGCTGACCGTGGCCTCGCTCACCCCGGCCTGGGCGGCGATGTCGGCGAGGCGCGCGTGACCGGTCATGGCCGCCACTTTACTTTCCACCGGGCCGCCGGATGTGGCGCGTACAGGACGTCACCGCAGGCGGAGCCGCGCCTGCGCACGTGATCGGCCACGGCCTCGCGCCACCCCCTGATCATGCTCCGTAACCCTAGACGGTCTCGACCATGAAAGCCCTTGCCGCAAGTTTACGCAAGCCCTTCCAGGGCCCCGTTTTTCCGGACTTTTTCACCAGCGGATGTCCCAAACCCCTGACCGAAACCCGATTGGGCGGAGATCTTTTATGACAAGGGTGGACATGCAGCGTTAAGGCGCGATGTACTACCCCTTCAATCAGCCCCGTCACAGGTGACACGTGCGCAAGGTGTTGGGCCCATGAGCTCGGTCGTTCTCGACAAAGTGACCAAGGTGTACCCGGGTGACTACCTGGCAGTAGACCGACTGAGCCTGAAGGCCGAAAATGGCGAGTTCCTCGTTCTGCTCGGACCCTCGGGCTGTGGCAAGTCCACACTACTCCGCATGATCGCCGGCCTCGAGGAGATCACCGAAGGGGACCTCTGGCTGGACGGGCAGCTGGCCAACCATCTGGCCCCGCGTGACCGCGACGTCGCCATGGTGTTCCAGAACGGCGCCCTCTACCCGCACAGGACCGTACGCGGCAACATCGCCTTTCCCCTGGAGATCGCCAAGTCCGACCCGGCGCAGGTGCGCGAGCGCGTCACCGAACTGTCCAAGGCGCTGCACATCGACGACACGCTGGACCGCCGCCCGGGCACGTTGTCCGGCGGCCAGCGCCAGCGCGTCGCGATGGGGCGGGCGATCGTCCGCCAGCCCAAGTTGTTCCTGATGGACGAGCCCCTGTCGAACCTCGACGCCGGCATGCGCACCGAGCTGCGCATGGAGATCTCCGCCCTGGTCAGATCGCTGAACGTCACCACCATCTACGTCACGCACGACCAGGTCGAGGCGCTCACGCTGGCCGACCGCATCGCCATCCTCAACCGCGGCGTCCTGCAGGACGTGGGCACCCCGTCGCAGATCTACAACGACCCCGCGACGGCGTTCGTGGCGGCCTTCCTCAACTCGCAGCAGCTGAACCTCCTGGCCGCGACGGTGCACACGCCGCAGAACCAGTACGTCCTGCTCGACTTCGGCCCGCACCGGCTGACGATCCCGTGGAGCGACCCCCGGGCGTACGCCATCTCGCAGCACACGGGTGGCCAGGTGCTGGTCGGCATGCGCCCCGACGGCCTGGCGCCGGTGCCCGAATCGTATGAGGGGCCGTCGTTCTTCGGCCGCGTGCGGGCACTGGAGTACCACGGTCATGAGTGGCTCGCCTACGTCGAGTGCGGCATGCCCGCCGTACCGGTGCCCGAGCCGCCGGACCGGCGCGCGAAGACCAATGGTGACAAGAACGGGTCCGGCGGGCTCGGCGGGCTGGTCCGCCGGATGTTCTCCCAGCGCGAGGAGGAACGGGAGCAGCAGGAACAGGTGGGGCAGAACGTCGGCAGCGGCACCCACCGGCGCTCCGACATCATCGTCCGCCTGGGCGGGCGCCCGGCCTGGCGGGCCGGCGAACCGGCCAAGGTGGCCGTCGACCAGGCGCGCCTGATGATCTTCACTCCCGATGGCGGCCGCATCGACCCACCCCGCCGCTGACACCTCCCCCGGGCGGGGGAAAGCGATGGCTCACGGTGGGGAGGCCACCTGTCACCGCCGTCGGCACGCTTGGTGGCATGACTTACTGGACTTCTCGATGGGCCGGTTACGCGGCGATCGGGGGCGATTGGCATGCTCGGAGGGGCGCTACTCAGCGACCGCGGGGGCGCGGTCTTCGGCGGGTACTGCGCCATCTGGGCGGCCCTCCTGACGATCGCCGCTCTCGGGTTCCAGCGCCGCACCAGAGCGGCGCGAGTTCCAAGCCTGGCTTATCGAACTCGGTGACTCCGACGATTCGGATTCTGTTCTCCTCGAACGACGTCACGGTGGCGGCGCTCGGGACTATTAGCTGTGCGGGGCGGTTAGCTGTGCGGGCGGTTAGCTGTGGGCGGCGCCCTCTCCCGTGCGGTGGAGATCGCCTGTGGGCGGCAGGATCCCGGCCACCAGTGCGCTGAGGGCGGCCAGCGCCTGCTGAGCATCGACCCGCTCGGGCGCCAGCAGCCACTGCTGGTGGATGCCGATGCCGGCGCCGATGATCGCGACGGCCAGCGCCTCGGCCGACACCCCCGGAGGAAGCGGCAGCCGTTCCAGCCAGCGTCGGCAGTGCTCGCGCAGAGTGTCGTGGATCTCGACGTAGCGCCCGCGGATGGGTGAATCCGGCTCCAGCGCCTCGACCAGGAGCGTGACGAAGAGCTTGGTGGTCGGGAGCGCGAACATCGCGCCGGCCGCCAGGTGCAGCTCTTCGAGCTTCGACTCTGGGAGCTCGGCGAGGCTGTCGCGGACCATCGCCACCGAACGTTCGAGCACCGCCAGCAGCAGGCCCTCCTTGCTACCGAAGTGCCACGGGATGGAGCCCCTGCTGATCCCGGAGCGCTGGGCCACGTCGATGAAGGTCGTCTGCCGGTAGCCCTTCTCGGCGAACAGCTCCGCCGCCGCGGCGAGGATCAACTCGCGGCTCTCGTTACTGGTCTGCTCTCGTCGCGTTGTCACGCCACCTCCTCTATGCTATGAATCATATTCTATGTTGGCCGACACAGAAACGGAGGCCACCCACTCATGAGACTCCCGGCCACCGCCCACACCTCACGCCCCTGGCGGATCCACACCCTGACACCCGACTTCCGGCTCGAGGACGTATGGGAGCTGCCCACTCCCGGCGGCCCCGACGACCTGGAACGCCTGGTGCGGCAGATGGTCACCGGCGATGGCCGTTTCTCCGGCGCCACCCGAGCCCTGTTCGCGCTGCGCTGGAAGATCGGCGAGCTGCTCGGCTGGGACCGGCCGGACACCGGCGTCGGCGTACGCGTGGAGACGTTGCGCAACCGGCTGCCCGCCGACCTGCGCGACGGCCCGCCCGCGCCGGACCCCGTCGCGGTGCCCCTCACCTCGGTCTATCTGACCGACACTGAGTGGGCGGCGGAGCTGGCCAACAAGACCGTGCACACCGTCATGCACATCGGCTGGGTGCCGGATTCCTCCGGCGGCCACCACGGGCAGCTGGCCGTCCTCGTCAAGCCGAACGGCCTGTTCGGCAGGGCTTACATGGCCGCGATCAGGCCCTTCCGCCACCTGATCGTGGACCCGGCATTGATCCGGCTGATCGGCCGCGGCTGGCAGAGGGGGGCGGCATGAAGATCGGAATGATCGCGAGTCACTATCCGCACGCCTTGCACCGGGAGGAGTTCATCGCCCGGGTGCACCAGGTCGCCGAGGTGTTCCGGGGCACACCAGGATGCCTGTCGGCCGAATGCTGGCTGTCCGACGACGCGGTGATCTCGATCGTGCAGTGGGAGTCGGACGAGGCGTTCGCCGCGTCGCTGGCCGCCGTACAGGAGGCGGACCTCGATCTGGCCTATGACGAGCGCGAGGTACGGCCTCGCGAGATCGTTCGGATCGTGGCCGGTTAGGCCACGCGCACGCCACCAAGTCGATCAACGCCGGGGCGTTTGCCGAGTACCGCACGCCAACCGAAAGAGTAGGGGCATCGGAGGTGACCAGGTTCCCCGGGGGACCAGAGCCAGGGTGAACGACATGGTCGGTCTCGGGGGCGGGGTGCGGGCCAGCGGATCACGAACGGGACATGACCGGGTCCGAGGCGCGCAGTTGACCAACCGGACCACGGTCCGTATTGTTCTCGGCACAAGCGGACCGCAGTCCGGAAGGGGACAATCATGAAGCCGATCCTGCACATTTCCGCCTCCCCCAGAGGAGCGGAGTCGATCTCGCTGGCCATCGCCTCGACCTTCGTCGAGGAGTACCGCGCCACGCATCCCGGGGCGCAGGTCGACCACTTCGATCTGTGGGATGGAAGTCTGCCGGAGTTCGGGCCCGCCGCGGCGAAGGCCAAGATGACCGTGTTCGGAGGGGGTGTGCCCGAAGGAGAGGAGGCAGTGGCCTGGGAGGCGGCCGTGCGGACGTTCGAGTGGTTCGACGCCTATGACCGGTATCTGTTCAGCGTGCCGATGTGGAACTCGGGCGTTCCGTACAAGCTCAAGCAGCTCATCGACGTGGTCAGCCAGCCGGGCATGGTGTTCGGGGTGGATCCGGAGACCGGCTACCAACATCTGCTACGCGGGAAGCGGGCCGCGGTCGTCTACACCAGCGCGGTCTGGGGGCCGGGGGTCGGGGCGGAGTTCGGGAGTGACTTCCAGTCGACGTTCTTCGGCGGGTGGCTGCGCTGGGCCGGGATCGACGACGTTCAGGAGATTCGGCACCATCCGACGTTGACCGGGTCGTACGAGGACGAGCGGAAGCAGGCCGACGAGCGAGCCCGAGAGGTCGCCAGGCGCTTCTAGCGACTTCCGCCGATCGTGCCTGGTGAAGACGACATTAGCCACGAGGCCAGGACCATTTGGACCCCCTTTCTTGACGGCCTGAGAGCCGGCGTTCAGGCTGCGCAGGTGACAGTCCGTACACACTCGAAGACTGGGAGGGACCATGGCGCTACGGTTCTACGGCAAAGGCGGCAGCGACACCGAGAACTGCCCTTCGGTCTCCGTCGATGAGACTGACCTCAGCCTCGTGTTCGTCGGCTGGCCAATCGAGGACCCCGAAGTGATATCCGAGATCGAGCAGTACAGTCACATCGCACCGGACGAGCGTGCCTTCCGGATTCCTCCGGAGCTGCGTAAGGCGATTTGGGAGGCTTTGGGTGGCGACAATCCCAACTTTGGCTGAGCTGCTGAACAAAACCCAGCGCTCGGTTACTCACCTCGAGATGCGGGACACCTATGGGCTCAGCGGTGAGGGCTACCGGGCATGGCGCGAGGGCGTCCGTATCGAAGAAATCTCCAAGTACGACTACCTGTCCTCCTGGGTGAACCTCATCCGCCGGCACATGGCGCGAGGCGTCACCTTCCGTCGCGCGAGAGTCGTCTCCGAACCGTTCAGCGACTACATCCGGTACGAGCACGCCATCACCCCCGCCGCGAACCTTGCGGCCGGGGAGCTGGTTCGTTGGCTGTCTCGGCAACGTGCTTACGACTTGGCGCTGCCTGGCTGTGACTTCTGGCAGTTCGACGATGGGCTGGTGCGGCTGATCTTCTCATCGGGTGACGGTGAACTCGTCGGGTACGAGATGACCGACGATCCGGCAGTGGTCAGCCTGTGCAGCTCGGCCTTTGAGGCCGTCTGGGAGCGCGGCATTGACCACGCTGAGTACAACCCCGCCTAGTCACCGCGCCTCGTACCGTGCCCGCGTCATCGTCCAGCAACGCTCAGCAAGCCCGTAAGGCCATCGGCAACCGGCTACGGGTGATCCTTCGACAGTCCGGCCTGACCTCGCGTGCCCTGGCGAGGCAGGCCGGCTGGGAGGAATCCAGGTGCTCCCGCCTTTTGTCCGGCCGTACCCCGCCGACGGAGACGGACATCGAGATTTGGTGCCGCCTCTGCGGCGTGCCAGAGGAGATTCCTGACCTGATCGCGGCCTCTCGCAACGTCGAGAGCGCCTACATGGAATGGCGCCAATATCAGCGTAGTCAGAAGCATCTCAACGAGATGCGGCGGAAACTGTACGAGGAGACTCGGCTTTACCGTTTCTACAGCTCCACCACATTCCCCTGGCCCGCGCAAGCCCCCGGCTACATGCGGGCGCTCATGCTGCGCGGCGCGGAGCTGCATCGTTCAAATCCCCCGGACATCGAGGATGCGATCCGAGTACGGGTGGATCGTCAACGGCTGCTGGATGATGGCACCCGCCGAGCTGCAATCCTTGTGGAGGAGTCGGCGCTACGCGCTCAGCCCTTCCCCGGCGAGGTGATGCGGGATCAGTTGAACCACCTCCTGGTCGCGATGCGACGCCCGAACATTTCCCTGGGCATAGTGCCTATCGAGGGGCGACGGGTCCAGAAGCCCGCCGAGAACTTCCACCTCTATGACGAGGCACAGGTGTTCATCGAACTACTGACGGCGGCGGTGACCATCACGCAGCCTCGCGAGATCGCCCTCTACGTCCAACTGTTCAATGACCTGACCGCTGATGCCGTCTTCGGCTCGAAGGCGCAGACGTTGATCAATGCCGCTATCCGCGCACTGAACTGAAATTCGTCGTACAAACTCGTACACACTTGTTGAGGTTGCGAAAGTGCAGGTCCTAGCGTCGATGGCATGTCACCGAGACGCGCTGCCGAGCCCCGCCAGGGCCAGCACAACGGGGTAACCGCCGATATGGCCAGCCGGCTGGACGAGGCGCTCGGGCCTGTGCAGCAGGAGTTGAAGCGGCGACATATCCCGTGTCTGAGGGTGTCGCTGATCAGCCTGGAGTTGTGGGAACGGCAGCCGCTGACGTTCCCCGAGTACCACACGCCCGCCATCGAAGTCTGGGACCGGCAGGGAAAGATCGTGGCTGCCGTCACGATGAGCGTGGATTTGAACCACTTCTGCGTGACCGTCCCTTCGCAGCAGAGCCACCCCTACCTCATTTCTGTCCAGGCTCCCGAACTGGTGGCAGCGCTCATTCCTGGCTATGACCGGGAGGGGCCGTGAGTCTGGTGACGGAGGCGGGCGAGACCGGCTTTCGCTATCCGTTCGTGATCGGGTGGACGGGGGAAATCCAGAGTGACCCGTTGAAGTGGATACCGCGCCGTGGCGGTCTGCAACTCAGCTACGCCATTCCGAGTCGTGGCGACTACAACAACGGCGTCTTGCTGTTGCGGCAAGGCAAGAAGATGACGGGACGGCCCGACTTCACGTCGGTGAACACCCGGAGGCAGTGGCGTTGTATGGACAATCGGCTATGCCAGGTGTGTGCTTGTTCGGCGGTAGACGCCGAGACCAGTCGGATCTGGTGGTTGCTGTCATCCGACTCCGGTGATGGCGGAGATGGCTACACCAACGCGCCGCCGACATGTCGGAGGTGTATCCCGGAGGCGATCACGCAGTGTCCCCACCTGCGGCGTAACGCCGCAGTATTCACCGTAGGCGCCTGTTCGCCGTTCGGGGTGCGAGCTGATGTGTTCTTGCCCTACCTGCCGCCGCTGGTGCCGTACGAGCGCAACGTGGTGCTCACGTTCGATGACTACGACATGTCTCACGCGCTTGGCCGGGAGTTGCTGATACGGCTACATGATATGCAGCCAGCGCCCCTGGACGAGTTGCCGCGCGTGGCGTGAGTTGAGACTCAGACGGCCCGGTTGAGGTGTTCTCGCTGGTTCTTCCTCGGTGGGCAGTGGTCTCACTCTTGAATCGACTGGAAGGAGTGGTTCCGGTGGACCTGTACAGCGTCGTGTGCGTGCGTGACCGGGTGACATCGCAGAAGTGGTTCGAGGCGTTCTTCGGGCGGCCGGCGGACGAGATCATCGGCGAGGAGTACCTGTGGCAGGTCGGTGAGAACGCGTGGGTCGTCATCGACGACCGCCACATGCGGGCCGCGCGGGTGGGCGGCACCATGATCACGCTCGGCGTGACCGATCTCGACGAGATCTTGGCCCGGCTGGCCGCGCACGGCATCGAGCACGAGCCCGTGGAAACGTACGGCAACGGTGTGCGCCACGTGGAAGTCCTCGACCCGGACGGCAACAGCCTGTCTCTCGCGGAGGCGCCCGCCCAGTGATCCGAGCTCAGGAGACGGTAGCGCGGGCGTCAACCTATCGGAGGCGCTGGAGGCCGGCCCTCCGGGCCGCCGGCGTCGTCCCGGTCCTGCCTGTCGACGACAACGCACGGGCCGACCTCACCGGGGCCCCCTCACGGACTGATCACATCAGGTCCGAACTCAGCCCCCGAGAGGCTTCCAGGCGAGGCCACTCAAGCGTTGTGGGTGAGCGCCTTGCATCCGGCCTTGGCTCGCTCGACGTGGTGCGCTGTACGACCTCGCGCTCGATCGTCGAGTTGGTGGTCGGGGCTGGGGTCTTCGCCGGGGCCTTGGTGCTCGGCTTGGGTCTGGGCCAGGCGGTAGGAGTCGGTGCCGGTCTCGATGATGTCGCCGCCACGGTCAAGCCTGCTCCAAGCAGCCGGCCCGGCGACGTTACGGACGGTCTGGACGGGCGAAGGCCGGAGCATGTTCGGGGCGGGGCCCAAAGCCGACGAAGCGGGCGGGTATCTTGCGAAGCCCCGGGAACACGCGGGTGAGGAAGAGCATGGACTTCGGCGGGCCGGAACGTTTGCCCGCGAACTGCTTCTCGAACATCACCCGCTGCAGCAGCCGCTGACCATTCTGCACGATCACGGTGGGGCGATACCTGCGCCGTTGCACGGCTGCCAGATCTGTGAGGGTGACGGTGTGCCGACGCAACGGGTCGGCCAGGATGGTGCCGGCCGCCACCGCGTCCTGGATGGCCAGGTTGATGCCCACTCCGCCAGCCGGTGACATGGCGTGCGCGGCGTCGCCGATGAGCAGCAGCCCGTCGAGGTACCAGCGCTTGAGCCGGTTCAGCCGCACGTCGAGTACATGCACGTCGTCCATGCTCGCCAGCCCGCCGACCCGGTCGGCGAAGTCCGGCCGCAGGTGGGCGATGCGCTCTCGGAAGCGCGCTATTCCTTCGGCCCGCAGCCGCGCGTCAGAGCCTTTGGCGGTGAAGTACGCCACCTGGTAGTAGTCGTCGCGGGCGAGGGAGATCAGTGCCTCAGGACCCCGGGCGACCGGCGTCACGCCGGCGGGCACCTCCCGCTCGCCGACCGGCCGGGGCAAGCGAAACCACCAGACGTCGAACGGCACGCGAAACTCCTTGGGCACCAGGCCCGCGTCGCGGCGCAGCGTGGAGTGCCTGCCATCGCAGGCGACCGTCAGCTCGGCGCGGATCTGCCCGTCGCGGCCGTCCGCCGTGCGATACCGGACCCCGGTGATCTTCTCGCCGTCTCGTAGCAGCGCGGTCGCCTCGGTGTTCATGCGCAGGGTGAAGCCGGGCTCCTCGTCGGCCGCCTTGGCCAGGAAGGACAGTAAGTCCCATTGCGGCACCATCGCGAGGTAGTTGTACGGCTTTGGCAGCGCCTCGAAGTCGCCCAAGGTCACCATGCTCCCGTCGGGCGCGGGGAGCGACAGGTTGCCCAGGCGGCTTTGCGGCAGGGCGCGAAAGCCGTCGCCGAGACCGAGCTCGTCCATGAGCCGGATGGTGGCGGGATGCACGGTGTCCCCGCGAAAGTCGCGCAGGAAGTCGCCGTGTTTCTCCAGCACGGTGACCTCGATCCCGGCCCGGGCCAGCAGCAGGCCCAGCATCATGCCGGCCGGGCCGCCGCCGCACACCAGGACACCGGTGCTTTCGGTGATCGTCATGACCGTCCCTTCCCGCGCAGTCCGTACTGGATGAACAAGGCGATGACCATCAGGCGCAGGGCTACGTTGGCCCAGATCGACGGGTCCACCGCGGCGCGGGTGAACGCGTACGTCTCGACCGCGGCGGTGCAGCCATGTAACACGATCATGGTCCACGTGATGACACGCACCGCATCCTGTTGCCGGAGGGTTCTACCGGCGAACGACAGGAACGCCACGGCCAGTTCGGCGGCCCCCAGCAGGTAGCACACCAGGTAGCCGTCTGGCATGATGCGCACGCCTACGGCGCCGGGAATCAGGCCGGGCGCGGCGATGAGCATGACACCCGCCGCCAAGGTGACCAGGGCATGAAGGGTGAGCAGGATGCGGAGGTTCACCTCGACTCCCGTAGGCGGGTGAGGGCGGACTGCCGGTCGTTGAGGCGTGGGTAGGGCTCGTCCGGAATGGGCACGCCGAGGAAGTCGCACAACGGCTCCCAGCCCTGCCCGCTCTCGTAGACCAGGACGCGATCCGCACGGAGCGTGCCGGTCACCTCCGCCGTGTGGCGCAGGAACACCTTCACGGCATGGCTCTCATCAGGCATCGGGTCGGCCAGTGTCGTGCCGAAGGTGTCGCGCCAGATGCGATCCAGCAGCGGCCGCATGCCGGTGATCACAGGCTGGAGTTCGCGGGGCACCGCACTGGGATCGTGCAGCAGCGCGAAGACGGTGTCGCGGAGGCTGACGTACCAGGCGTGGGGGTCGCGCACGGTCAGGATGACCTTGGCGTCGGGGTGGGTGTGCGTGAGCGGGCGCCAGAAGTGGGCGCTGGGCCAGTCCACCGCGGCCTGGTAACCCCGCAGCAGGCCCGTCCAGTCGACCTGCTCCTCGAGGGCCTGCCGCCACCGCGGCGCCTGCTCTGGATGGGTGCCGATCTCCTGCATGTGGTGACAGGGACCGAAGCCGAGCAGCTCCAGCGCCGCCTTCAGCGATGTGGTCCCGGTACGCGGCAGTCCCGCGCCGATCACGCTGATCATCCGCACGCCTCCTAATTCATCAGAAGGTGAAACTCTTATGTAGACGATACACACATGAGGGTCATGTCGGAAGCGATACCATGACACCTCGTGGACCGAAACCTCCTGGAGGCCGCCCTGGCAGCCGCCGAGCAGCATGGCAAAGACGTGGCCGACCTGCCGCTGAGCGCCATCGCGGCCGCCGCGGGTATCTCCCGCAGCACCCTGATCAGAAGGCTCCACGGATCACGGGCCCAGCTGGACGAGGCGGTCCGGGAGGCCGGAATCGACCCCGGGGGGCGCCCGCCGGTCCGAGACCGGGCCATCGAGGCCGCAGCTACGCTGATCGCCCGCGACGGGCTCGGCGCGGTCACCATGGAGGCCGTCGCGACCGCCGCGCACTGCTCCCCGACCAGCCTGCACGCCGTCTTCGGTAGTCGCGACGGCCTGCTCGCCACCATGTTCGACCGGTACGTCCCCGTGCCGGATCTGGAAGCGCTGGCCGCTGAACCACCCGAACGCATCGAGGACATGGTCCACGCCGTCTACGCCGCGCTGGCCGAGGCGTTCGCCCGCGAGCCACGGGTGTTGCCGGCCATCTTCGGCGACCTGTTCACCCGTCCCGACGGCACCGCCGCCCGGATGCTCAAGGCCAACCTGCCCAGAATGTTCGCCAGTCTCAGCACCCTGCTGACCACGCAGATCCAAGCCGGCCGACTACGGCCCCTCCCCCTGCCGCTCCTCATCCAGCTCATGATCGGCCCAATGGCAGGGCACATGCTGCTGCGCCCCGTCCTGCAAGACGGGCTAGGGGAAGGCCTGCCCCCCGTCGAGGCGGTCGCGCGGACATTCGCCGAGGCGTTCATCCGCGCCACCGCCCCCTGAGCCTGCCACGCTGGGGTTGCCGTAGTACTCGCTGGAAGCGGGCGGATATGGCGTGACCGGTGATCAGGTATTCGTCTGGAGGGGTCCTGGGCCTGATCGACGGCTTCGGGGTAGCGCTGGCGCCTGTCGTGCTCGGTCGATGCTGGTAAAGCTCAGGTCACGTCCCTTGCGCCTGCCGGTAGGGATGATCAGATCCCACGTGGCTCAGCCCAGGTAGAAGTCCCTGCGAGCGGCCACGAACGCCTCGATCGTCTGGGCAGGTACGCCTGTCACGCGTTCGACGTCGTCGGACGCGCGGTCGTAGCGGTTCTCGCGATGCAGCCGGGCCATGGTGGCGATGTGCTGTTCGGTGTGCGGCGGCAGGCCCGCCTTCGCGAGCACCTCGGCCCGCCACTGGTCCAGCGGCACGTCCACGTACGACACCGGACGCCCCAACGCGCGTGAGAACTCCGCGGCCATCTCCGTCATGTCGACCGTACGTGGCCCGGTCAGCTCGTAGACGTGCCCGATGTGCGGAGCCGGGTCGCGGAGTACGGTGGCGACCACCCGGGCGACGTCGTCCGCGGCGATCGGCGACGTGCGCCCGGTACCGAACGGCAGCGCGATCGTGCCGTTCTCCCGGATCGATCGCGCCGCCAGCGTGGTGAACAGCGGATTGTTCAGGAACGTCGTCGGCCGGATCTGTACCACCGGCAGGCCCGACCAGTTCAGCACCTGCTCCGTCAGCCAGTGCAGCCGCTGCTGGTGCGACTCCGCGGTGCTGGTGGCGGTCATCTGCGACACCGTCATCTGTGACATGTCGACCAGGCAGGCCAGTTCCCCCTGCTCCCGCGCCACGGTGGCCACCACAGTCGCCGCCAGGAGCTGGTCCGGCGACACGGGCATCCCGAAGTACATCCGCCCGCCCCCCTCCAGGGCGGGCGCGACGGTCTCGGGCCGGGTCAGATCGCCGACGACCACTTCCGTGCCGAGCGCACGCAACTCAGCCGCACGATCATCGTCATGGTGGACCATCGCACGCGCCGGCACGTCCCACGCGCGCAGTTGGTCGAGGACCGAGCGGCCCACGTCACCGACCCCGGCGATGAGAACAAGGTTGCTGGCGGCCATCGGTCGATCTCCTTCTGCGTAGCCGAGTACCTGGGTGGAGGTGTGATCACGTGTGCGTGTGGCGTCTGAAGGAGTGCGGGACGTTCGGCCGAGTGGTGCCCGGCTCTGTGGGACGCTGTATTGCGAGACCGGGCGCGCAGGCCGCGAACCGGGACGGTGTGCCCGGCAGGCTCCTTCAGCGGGTGTACCCGCAGCCGAGCATCACGACGTGGGCGAATACCTCATGTTCGGGTCATCGGAGCGGCAAGCACCTGTCTCATCCCTGAGCGCCCGGACCGAACCCCGACCTCGCGATGCGCAAGTGGCTGTGCGGCTCGATCATCACCGGCCCCGCCGCAGTGATCGCCAAGGTCTACGACCACGCCGAAGCCCGTGATCCCGCAATGTCCGTCCCTGGGTCGTACTCGTCGACGGAGCCCGCCACCAGCTCGATCTGATCACGGCGGAGGCCGCCCGCCGCGGCGTCAGCGTCCACATCGTCATCGACTTCGTTCACGTGCTGGAGAGTTATGGGCTGCCGCCTGGAGCCTGCATCCTCCCGCGGCACCGGCCGCCGAGGACTGGGTCGCCGGTCACGCTCTGGCCCTGCTGGCCGGGCACACCGGCCACGTCATCACCGCGCTGTCCGGTCAGGCGGCCACCACGGCCGCCCACCGCCGCGACGGCATCGAGGCGTGCATCCGCTACCTCACCAACAACGTCGAGTATCTGCGCTACGACCAGGCGCTGGAGGCGGGATGGCCGATCGCGACCGGCGTGATCGAAGGCGCCTGCCGCCATCTGATCGCCGACAGATTCGACCTCGCCGGGGCACGCTGGGGCCTGGCCGGAGCCGAAGCCGTCCTGAAACTCCGCGCCCTGATCGCCAACGGTGATCTCGACGAATACTGGCGTTTCCACCGCGCCCGGCAACACGAACGGGACTACCAGAACGGATGCTCCCTCACGGCTTGATCGCTCCAGCCACTGAGGAAGAGCTACGCCCGATTGAGCTTCTCAAACAGACAGACTGTTTCTCTATTCCGGACTACAATCTGCGGCCCTGCGGCCAGCCCGTAAACTGCTCACTAAAATTGCATACCTTTCCCCTATGGATCTCCACCAAGGCTGTGACTACCATCAAGCAGTAAACATCGACACCGAAGGAGGTTACTAATGGGCCGTATCAAGAAGTTCGGCGTTTCGGCGGCCGCGGTGGCCGCGATCGCCGCCGCGACAACCCTAACGTCACCGACCGCTCCCGCCCAGGCAGCGACCTGCAGCACTAACGCGCAGATCGGCACTATCGGCGGCACTGGCTGGGCGATGTGCAGCGGTGCCGGAGTGACTCAGACACGGGTCGTGCTCTTCTGCCAGGACAGCGGCGGTAGCTACACCACGGTATACGGCCCTTGGGTTGTTAATTCCGTTAAATCAAATGCCCGATGCAGCAGCACCTCATGGCCGATATCGGTCGGATATCAAACAATGTGAGCCATCACAAGCTCATCCGATCGCGGCGTCAATTCCGGCTCGATCGTGACCCGAATGTTCCGGGTAAACCTTGAACCACCCGAAGTCTTCATCTTTCTTCCCAGGGGCACAATTAACCGGCCAAGGCCCTTCCCTCGCCACCCCTACGCGGCCCGCGCGGCCGGCTCTTCGCCGAGGAGGAGTCTCACCTGAGGTCGGTGTCAATGTCACAGGAACATGTCACCATCGGTTCGGAGGTGTCCGGCAGTGGCCAAGAAACGCGGCGGCAAAACCTGGACGCTGGCCGGCGCGGCGAAAGCTGGCCCGGGAGGCGCCGATCGCCACGGTACGGCATCTGCGCACAGCAGAGATCTCGCGAGCCTGGCATCAGCAGAAACTGCCAGTGGGCTATTTGGTAACGACTGCCCGGCGCCTCAAGAACATGAGTTCGCACCTGCCATCCAGCCAGGGGCCCGCCGAAGGTCAACGAGGTCGTCGCAGGCGAAGCCTGCGACGGGGAGGACGTCCGAGCGAAGCGAGGTCCTTCGGGGTCGGGGCTTTGGCCCGACTGGAAGTAACGTCTGAGCCCCCAAAGCGCGAAGCGCCCAAACCGAAGCCCGTTGTGCGCCGAAGGCGCCCCCAGAAGGACGTCCGGAGCGAAGCGGAGGTCCTTTGGAACGGTCAGAGGTGGCCGAGGTGGGCCGAGAGGCGGTCGGTGGTCTGTAGGAGGGCGGCGGCGCAGGCGTCGGCTTCGGCCATGAAGCGTTCTGCCGGGCCGCAGACGCTGATGACCGCCGCCGGCCGGCCATGGTGGTCGAGGATGGGGGCCGCCACGGAGGCCGCGCCGCTCTGTCGTTCGGCGATCGACATGGCGTACCCCCGGCGGCGGATGAGCGTCAGGTCGGTACGCAGGCGGGCGGGGTCGGTGACCGTGGCGGGCGTCAGGCTCTCCAGGGAGCGGTCGAGATAGCGGGCGATATCCGCTTCTGGGAGGAACGCCAGGAACGCCTTGGATGATCCGCCCGCGTGCAGCGGATACGGGACGCCCAGCGAGACCGACATGATCACCTCTCGCTCGGGTGTCGCCTGGTCGATGTAGACGCGGGTGTCGCCGGTTCTGATCGACAGGGTGGCGGTCTCGCCGGTCAGCCTCGACAGGGCGGGCAGTTCGGGCGCGGCCAGCCGGCGGACGTCGATGCGGTCGAGGTAGGCCAGACCCAGCCGCATCGCCGTCAGCCCCAGCGAGTAGCGCCTGCTGTCCTCGTCGAGCACGACCAGCCCCCGGCTCCTGAACGACGCCAGCACCCGGTGCACCGCCGCCTTCGACATGCCCAGGCTCTCGGCGATCTCGGTGACGCCGAGCGTGTCCGTGCCCGCCTCGGCGAACCGGACGAGGATGTCGGCGGCCCGTTCGACGGTGGCGGCGGTCTGGCTGGGCATGGTGCGCCTTTCGCGGCGAATCGTGTGTACTGTCGGAAACAGCATTCCTACTATTGGAACACAAGGAGCCGTCGAATGTCGCTGTGGAAGGCTCTGGAGGGATCGCGCGTGCTGGACCTGGCGCAGCCGATGCGCAAAGGCATGCCGCAATCCCCCAACCACCCGCCGTTCCGGATGGCGCTGGAACGCCGGCACGGCGACCTGGTCAGGCCCGACGGCGGCTCGGCCGCCAACGAGATCATCGTCACGGGCGGCCACGTCGGCACGCACGTCGACGCGCTCGCGCACGTCTCCCAGGAGGGTCTGCTGTACGGCGGGCGGCCCGCGGCCGAGGTGATGTCGCACGCGGGGTTCAGCGACATGGGCATCGACGGGTTCGAGCCGTTCGTGGGCCGGTGCGTGCTGCTCGACGTGGCCGCCGTGCACGGGGTGGCCACGCTGCCCGCCGGGTACGAGGTCACCCCGGACGACCTGGAGCGGGCCGCCGGAGAGCTGGAGATCCGCGCGGGCGACGCCGTGCTGGTCGGGACCGGGTGGTCGCGGCTGTGGGAATCGGGGGACGACTTCGCCGGTCAGCGGAACGGCGTTCCGGGTCCGGGTGCCGACGCCGCCCGCTGGCTGGCCGCCCGCGGGCCGCGCGTCGTGGGGGGCGAGACGATCGCGTTCGAGCACATCGCGGCGGGCCGCGGGCATGCCACGCTCCCCGTGCACCGGATCATGCTGGTGGAGTCGGGCATCAACATCGTGGAGACGATGCGGCTGGCCGAACTGCTCGACTCGGGAGTACGCGAGTTCCTGCTGGTACTGAACCCGCTGCCGATCGTCGGCGCCACAGGCGCCCCGGTCCGCCCACTCGCCGTCATCGCCTGATCAGGGAGCGGATGTTGACCACTCATGTTCAGCGGCTCGCGGAGTTCGCGGTGGATTGTCGTGATCGGGGCGTGCCCGCCGGGGTACGCGACGACGTGACGGGCCGGGTGCTCGACGTGCTCGGCAACTGCCTGGCCGCCTACGCGGAGCCGGAGGGTGACGCGGCCCCCGCCGTGCTGCGGGCCGTACGGCGCTGGCAAGGGAACGGGGAGGCGACCGCGATCGGGAGCGGCGACCGGCTGCCCGCGCCGTCGGCGGCGCTGGTCAACGGCACGCTGGCGCATGCGCTCGACTACGACGACACGCATCTGCCGTCCGTACTGCATCCGAGTGCCCCCGTGGTGCCCGCCGCGCTGGCCGCGGCGGAGGCCACGGGCGCGTCCGGCGCGCGGCTGATCGCGGCCGTGGCGGCGGGCGTCGAGGTGTGCAACCGGCTCGGCATGGCCTCTTACCTGCCGGAGGCGGGAAACTCGCTGTTCTTCGAGAAGGGCCAGCACGCCACGTCGATCTGCGGCACGCTCGGCGCGGCGGTCGCGGCCGGGCTCCTGTACGGCTTGGACGCCGACGGCATCGCGCACGCCGTCGGGGTGGCGGCCAGCATGGGGGCCGGCCTGCTCGAGGCCAACCGTACGGGCGGCACGATCAAGCGGGTGCACTGCGGCTGGGCCGCCCACTCGGGCGTCACGGCGGCCGTGCTCGCGCTGGAGGGACTGACGGGGCCGCCCACGGTGCTCGAGGGCCGGTTCGGCTTCTTCCAGGCGTGGCTCGACGGCCGGTTCGACGCCGAGGCGCTGCTGTCGGACCTGGGCGAGCGGTGGGAACTCCTGCGTACGGTCTACAAGCCGTATCCGACGAACCACTTCACCCATCCGGCCATCGACTGCGCCCTCGCCCTGCGCGCCGGCGACCTGTCCCCCGCCGACATCGAGTCCGTCGAGCTGGGGGTCGCGGCCCCGGTGCTGCGTACCATCGCGGAACCCCGGGCCGACAAGGTCAAGCCGAGCTCGCCGTACCACGCGAAGTTCTCGGGACCGTACACGGTCGCGGCGGCGCTGCACGGCGGCGGCGGGCTGGGGCTGTCGCTGGACGACTTCGCCGCCCTCGATCCGGAACGGCTGGCGCTGGCCGAGCGGGTGCGCTGCGTGGCGGACGAGCGGGCGACGGAGATCTTCCCGCGCGCGTTCGCGGCCGTGCTGCGGGTACGGCTCCGCGACGGCTCGCTGCTGGAGCACCGGGTCGACTCGTCCCGCGGCGGCCCGGAACATCCGCTGACGCCGGAGGAGCTGGCGGTGAAGTTCCGCACGAACGCGGGGCGGGCACTGGGCCCCGACCGCGTGGCGGCCCTCGTCACGGCCGGCCGCAGCCTGCCCGAGACCCTCACCGTGGCACCGCTCCTCCACCTGACGATCGCCTAACCGCTCCTCCCACTGACGTTCTTCGAGCGGTCCGTCGTGGCCGGGGTCGCTGTCTCCTGGAACGTGCCCTCTGAGGACACCGCCTCCGACGGGGACGGCGGCATCACCTCGCGCGTGTCGTGGAGCGGCGGCAACTGCGCGGGCTCCTCGCGCTGAGCAGACCCCAGCGCAGCCGCAGCCTCCCGTTCGGACACCTCAGGAGAAGGCTCAGGCGCTTCGCGGGCGGTTTCCCCCTGGGAGGTCACGGCGGGAGCCGGCTCCTCCCCCGGCGCGACGTCACGGCCCATCCGGTCGAAGAAGCGCAGCAGCTCCACCGGCAGCGGCATGATCAGTGTCGTCGTCTTCTCCGCCGCCACCTCGACCACCGTCTGCAGCAGGCGCAGCTGTAACGCCGCGGGCGTCTCGGACATGATGGCCGAGGCGTCGGCCAGCTTCTGGGCGGCCTGGAACTCCCCGTCGGCAGTGATGACGCGGGCCCGGCGCTCGCGTTCGGCCTCCGCCTGCCGCGACATCGAGCGCTTCATCGACTCGGGCAGCTGCACGTCCTTGATCTCGACCCGGTCGATGTGGATGCCCCAGCCGAGCGCCGGGCTGTCGATCATGAGGGCGAGGCCCCTGTGCAGCTCTTCGCGGTTGGACAGCAGGTCGTCGAGCTCGCTCTTGCCGATGATCGACCGCAGCGAGGTCTGCGCCACCTGTTCGACAGCGAACAGGTAGTCCTGGACCTCGATCGCCGCCCGCAGCGGGTCCTGGACGCGGAAGTAGACGACCGCGTCGACCCTGACCGAGACGTTGTCGCGGGTGATGCCTTCCTGGGTGGGGACCGGCATGGTGACGATCTGTACGTTGATCTTCTTCATCCGGTCCGCGAAGGGAATCAGGAAGGTCAGCCCCGGCTGACGTACCTGTCTTTGAGCCCGGCCGAAGCGGAAGACGATGCCTCGTTCGACCTGGTTGACCACCCTGACGAAGCTGAATGCGGTCCAGAGCAGGATCACGGCGATGACGGCGAAGAGAATGCTGCTGACCATGATGGTGTCCCTTCCGCATCGAGCGTAGGCCGGTCATGGCGAGGTGGTCCACCGTGGCCCGTCGGGGGTGTCCTCGACGAGCACGCCGCCGCTGAGCATCGCCGCCCGCAGCGCGTCGGCGTCCCCGTAGCGGCCCTGCCCGCGCAGGTCGTCGCGGAACGACAGGAGGGGCTCGACGAGAGAGCGCAGGCCGGCGGTGGTGGACACCTCGGCCAGCCGGGCGATCAGCAGCCGCATCAGCTCTCTGGCCTCGTCGACGCCGCCCGCGTCCTCCTCGGTGTCGGCCGCCCACTTGACCAGCTCCGCCTCCAGGTCGAGCACGGCGCGGGCGGCCGCGACCAGGTCGGGCTCCGCCGCGGCGCACTGGAAGCGCCGCTCGCACGAACGGACCGTCTCCTCCAGGGTGATCTGGGCCGGCGCCGGAGCGGTCGCGGGGCGAGGCGGCGGAGCGGCCACGGCACGGCCGCCTTCGGCCAGGTGGCGGAGCTCCCCCAGGTCGATGTGGGTGCCCGCGGGCAGAACGACCTGCGAGCCTGTACACCGTACGGTCAGCCCGCCGCGGCCCGCGACCTCGACGGTCTCGGCGTCGAGGTCGAGGACGACCGCGGTGTGCTCGTCGATGCCGAGAACGGCCGTGCCCGGCGGCAGCTCGCGTTCCATCCGGGACAGCCGCCGCTCGCCCAGGTAGCAGTAGCGGGTGTCGTGGGTGCCGCCTTCGGCGTTGTCGAAGTGCGGGATCAGGACCGCGCGCAGGCCGAGCGCCGCCAGCAGGTCGAGGCCCTCGCGCCAGTGCGGCTCGGCGCCCACCTTGTAGATCTCGTAGACCGGCACCGTCGCGAGCCCGGCCGTGCAGGCGGCGGCCGAGGCCAGCACGGTGACGCCCTGGCGGGCGCGGACGCGGGCCCGCAGATCGCCCGCCGTGGGCGTGGCCGTCCAGCGGTCGAGCGCGTACGTGGGGCTGCCCGGACCGGAGAACACCCAGTCGGCGCCGGCTGCTCCGGTCGCCACCTCGACCTCCAGGCCGACGCTCCGGGCGAAGTATCGGCGGGCCCGGGCGGAGATGTCGGCCGCGTTCTCCTGGAACGCGTAAGGCGTGTCGAGCAGCACGGCCCTGGCGCCCGCGCGCAGCCGCTTCGCGGCGGAGCGGTGGACCTCCACCATGGTCGGGCTCGTCTCGCCCGACCCCATGAGCACCAGCAACCCGGACATGCTGTCCGCCTCTCTCTTCGCGCCCCACCGACCGCAAGCAGTGCGAAGTAATCGCTTTTGCATATGACTGGCAGTAAGTTGTGGGCGGTGACGGGAAGACACGTGGTCTCGGTCGAGACGCTCATGCTAAGGGCGACCACTGACAGTAAGTGGGCGTATCGGCGTGCCACCACCTTGCCGCGCCCCGGAGAGGCTCCCGACCAGGCAGCGCGGCGAGTCTGCGGAGTCGCGGCCGACGCACCCGCGACCGTCGTGCACTCCACGAGCTGGCGCTACCGGCCCGAGGGAGAGATCGTCCTCACGTACGCGGTGTGCCCCGATCCGGAGCCCGAGTTGCCGGCCATCGAGCTGCCCGCCCTGGAGATCGTCATCGGCGACGCGCCCGCGAAGCCCGCACCGGACCGGATCGAGGTGGCGAACGTCGTCGCGCACGCCATCCGGCACCTGGCCTTCCTGGTTGACGAGGACCCGGTCGTGCGGCAGGCGCTCGCCCACCACCCGGACGTCGTCACGGCCCTGAACCCGGCGTTCGCGCCCTGCTCGTAACCGGCCGCGCCTTCACCCCGTGGACCCGGAGGAACGCCACCGCCTCCGGCGGCCGAATGCCTGCATCGGCTTCTCGATGAAGCGGTACGCCAGGGCGCTGGCCAGCAGGACCAGCGCCATGGCCAGCACGGCCAGGCCGAGCTGCAGCGGCAACGGCGACCGGCGCAGGTCGCCGCTCACCTCGACGAAGAACTTCAGCAGCGGATGGTGCACCAGGTAAAGCGAGTAGCTGATCAGCCCGAGCCAGGTCAGCACCCTCGGCACCCGCCTGCCGCGCAACGCCATCCCGCCCGCGAACGTCACACCGGCCAGCACGATCGTGGTGATCCACACATCCGGCTCGACCCACCACCAGCCGGACTCGATCGCCCAGACGGGGGCCAGCGCGACCAGCGCCGCGGTGGCGGCCACCGGCCACAGCCCGCCCGTGCCACGCTCCCACCGCTGGATCGCGGTCCCGGCGAACATCACGCTCAGCACGGCCACGCCCATCCACGGCACCCGGCCGCCGAGGACCAGCAGCGCCACCGCCATCAGGCCCAGCACGCAGGCGGCCTGCGTACGGAATCTGCCGGAGATCACGCACGCCAGCCCGGCGAAGAACACGGCGCCCGAGGCGTAGGCGAGCCAGCCGCCGTCCAGCACGGCCCCGGCGAGCAGCAGCCCGACGATCACCGAGCCCGCGGCGAACAGCACCGCGAACAGGCCGCTCCGCTCGTGCTGCCGGGTCACGAACAGCGCGGTGACGATCAGGTAGAACACCATCTCGTACGAGAGCGTCCACATGGTGTCGGCGACACCGCCGACGCCCACCACGTCGAGCAGCATCGTCGCGTGCCCCACCACGGCCGTCCCGTCGCGGGGCACCTCCTCGCGCACCGGCACCCACCAGGCCGCCGCCAGCACCAGAGCGGCCACGGCGAGGTAGAGCGGGTAGAGCCGGAAGACCCGGCTGACCCAGAACGCCCGCACATCGCCGTGCCGCTCCAGCGACATCGGGATGATGTAGCCGCTGACCAGGAAGAACACCAGGATGCCGTAGACGCCGAGACTGAACCAGTACGGCCGGAGAGCCGGCAGGAACCAGGGCAGCAGGTGCTCGGCCACCACCGCGAGCGCCCCGATGCCGCGCAGGGCGTCGAGCCAGGCGAGGCGGTTCGGGGTGTGGGTCGTACTGGGCTGAGTCGCGGCGGGGGCGATCGACACCCGCCCCAACCTACCCTGACCCGAACTAGTGATGCCCCCGCTTTCAGCGGTGGCTGGTCAGCGGGGCGTGGTGGTCGGCGCCGGCCGGGCCGTGGGGGTCGGTGTGTACGGTGGCGGCGCGTAGTTTGGGCAGGTCGTGGATGAGGCGGTGTTCGGCCGCCACCGCCACCGCGTGCGCGTTCACGAGCGAGAGGTGGTGGCTCACCAGGATGTCCACCTCGGCGTGCAGCGCGTGGCCGATCCAGCGCAGCCGTACGGAGCCGACGCGTTCGACCCCCTCGACGCCGCCCAGGATGGCTTCGGCCTCGTCGACGAGGGCCGGGTCGACGGCGTCCATCAGCCGGTGGTAGATCTCGCGGGCGGCGTCCCGCAGCACGAAGCAGATGGCGACGGTGATGAGCAGGCCGACGATGGGGTCGGCCAGCGGGAAGCCCAGCGCCGCGCCACCCGCGCCGATGAGCACGGCGAGGGAGGTGAAGCCGTCGGTTCTGGCGTGCAGCCCGTCGGCGACCAGCGCGGCGGAGCCGATCTGCCTGCCGACCCCGATCCGGTAGCGGGCCACCCACTCGTTGCCGAGGAACCCGACCACGGCCGCCGCGGCCACCCACCCGACGGCCCGCATGTCCCGCGGGTCGAACAGCCGCGTGATCGCCTCGTACCCGGCCAGCCCGGCGGAGGCGGCGATGATCAGCACGATGGCGATGCCGGCGAGGTCCTCGGCCCTGCCGTACCCGTAGGTGAAGCGGCGGGTGGCGGCGCGGCGGCCGAGCGAGAACGCGATCGCGAGCGGCACGGCGGTGAGCGCGTCGGCGACGTTGTGCAGCGTGTCGCCGAGCAGCGCGACGGAGCCGGACATGACGACGATCACGGCCTGGACGGCGGCGGTGACCAGCAGCACGCCGAACGAGACGGCCAGCACGCGCAGCCCGCGACTGCTGCCCTCCAGGGCGGCGTCGGTCTTGTCGGCGCTGTCGTGGCTGTGCGGCGCGAGGGCATGCCCGACCTTCGAGACCAGCCCCTTGATCCCGCCGACCCCACGCTTACCCTCATGACCATGCCCGTGCCCGTGGCCGTAGCCGTGCTCAGGTTCGGCTGAAGGGCTGGAATCGTGCTTATCGGTCATAGCACTCCTCACTCCGCACTTGCCCAACGAATCCGCGCAAGCCACTATATGTAGTCATGTACGCACGCGACAACGTCTCAGGTGCCACCCAAGCGCAACAGCAACCCACTCCCGCGCAGGTGAACAGCGCCGTCGACGCGTTCCGGATGCTCAGCGACGCCACCCGGCTCAGGCTCATGTGGCAGCTGTCGTCAAGCGAGCTGGACGTGAACTCGCTCTCGGAGGCGGTCGGCGTGGCCCGCCCGTCGGTCTCCCAGCACCTGGCCAAGCTCCGCCTGGCGGGCCTGGTCGACACCCGCAGGGACGGCCGCCGCGTGCTCTACCGCGCCCGCGACGGCCACGTCCGCGCGCTCATCGCCGAAGCCCTCTTCCACGCCGACCACGAGGTCTCCGGCCTGCCACCGCACGACTAGCCCGCGGACGTCACCAGCCGATGTGGTTCTTGCCGGAGACGAGCGAGCGGGCGATGACCAGCCGCTGGACGTCGTTGGTCCCCTCGCCGATGGCCATCAGCGGCGCGTCCCGGTAGAGCCGCTCGACGACGAACTCCTGCGAATAGCCGTAACCACCGTGAATGCGCATCGACTCCAGCGACGCCTTCAACGCCACCTCAGAGGCGAAGTATTTGGCCATCCCCGCCTCCATGTCGACCCGCTTCCCGCTGTCGGCCTGCGAGGCCGCCCAGTAGGTCAGCAGCCTGGCCGCCTGGATCTCGGTCGCCATGTCGGCCAGTTTGAGCTGTACGGCCTGGAAATCGGCGATGGGCTGGCCGAAGGCGTTCCGCTCGCGGGCGTAGCCGATCGCGGCGTCGTAGGCGGCCTGGGCGACGCCGACCGCGCGGGCGGCGATGTTGATCCGCCCGATCTCCAGCCCGCCGAGCACCTGCTGCATGCCGCGCCCCTCGACCCCGCCGAGCAGCGCGTCCACGGGCACGCGTACGCCGTCGAGCACGACCTCGCACGTCTCGGTCCCCTTGTAGCCGAGCTTGGGCAGATCCCGGCTGACCCCGAACCCCTCGGCCGCCGGGTCGACGAGCAACACCGACATGCCCTTGTGCGCGGGCTCGGTGACGGACGTCTTCACGAGTACGGGCAGCGGGTCGGCATGGCGGGCGTTGGTGATCCATGTCTTGGTGCCGGTCACCACATAGTGATCGCCATCACGGACCGCCCGGGTCTGGATCCCCTGCAGATCCGTCCCGGCACCGGGCTCGGTGAGCGCGATCCCGGTACGGCGGGCCCCGGTGGCCAGATCGGCGAGATAGCGCGACTTCTGCTCCTCGGTGCCGTGCCGAGCGATCATCCAGCAGGCCAGCGAATGAGACCCGATGGTCCCGGCGACCCCCATCCACCCCCGGGCGATCTCCTCGAAGACCAGCGCGAACGACACCATGTCCGCCCCGAGCCCGCCATACTCCTCAGGCACCGTCAGCCCGAAGAGCCCCATCGCCTTCATCTTGTCCACGATCTCGGTGGGGTAGCGCCCGGAGTGCTCCCACTCGATGGCGACGGGCATGATCTCTTTGTCGACGAACGCCCGAAGAGTCTCTCGGAAGGCCCTCTGGTCATCGTTCAGCTGGAAATCCACCGGCTCCTCCTCAGAAAAACCACGGCCGGGGCCAAGAATACGCGCGTCGAAAACCCCGGCCCCGCCCACCGGAGGAGCGTCTCCCTGGACAGACCTGAGCCCTTTACGGCGGGTGGGGTCCACCGGGCCGGCCGTACAGAAAAGGAAAGAAGCCGATCAGCGGCCGGCGACAGAAGAGGTCTGTCGCCGGCCGCTGATCAGAAGGTCTGTCGAGCGGTCAGCGGCCGGCTCCGGAGATCGGTGTGGGGAGCACCGGGGAGAGTTTGGAGACGACGGCGACGATGCGGGCGGCACGTTCGAGTTCGGCGCGGTGGAAATGCGGCCCCTCCGCCCGTGCGACGACCACGTGCAGCCCATGGGTGGCCACCGGCAGCAGCATCAGCCGCAGATCGTCGGCCGCCCGCGTGGCGGCCCTGAGCGGCGGAGGTTCGGACAGTTCGAACACCGCGGGCGCGGACACGCTGGCATGGCGGACGACGTCACCCGCCAGCGCCAGCGACCACTCCGCGCCGCAGAGCCCCGGCAACGCGTCCACCAGGGTCGCGATCCCCCGCGACGGCTCCGACGCGACGTGCATCAGCAGGTCGTAGTCGGGTGCCGCGCCCGGGATGTCCTTGGTCGGCCAGGCGCCCTCGACGCGTACGCCCGGCACGGCGGAGAGCCGGTCGCGTACCTCGTCCGCGGTCACCGTCCCCGGCCAGGACACCGTGAAGTCGTCCACCGCCCGGCCCGTCTCCCGTTCCAGCACGGTGACCTGAAGAATGTCGGCGCCCAGCGCGCCAAGCGCCCGCGCGACCTGGCCCAGGCCTCCGGGCCGGTCCGGCAGCGACACCCTCACTCTGAGCAGCATGACCCGCCCCCTTTCCAAGAGGCTCTCACAGTGCCCGCGGAAGGTTTCCAGCATGTTCCACGCATATGTCATGCATGCTGCGGTTATATCCAAGGATGGACCGCTAATCCGGCATTGACGATAAAGGTTCGCCCAGCGCCACCTGCGGCTTTGCGCAGGCGGCGCCCAAGAGCGTGGAGATCAGGCGAACACGTCCTGCTGATAACGGCCCTGCTCCTCGAGAGCCGCCAGCCATCCCGCTCCGTCCGCGCCGGTCTTGTCCCGGTGGATCGCGAGCAACGCCCGCCGCACCGCGGGTGCCATGCGCAGCCCGTCGCCGCAGACGTACACGTGCGCGCCCGCCTCCAGCAGTTCCCACACCTCGTCCGCCCGCGCGGCGACCGCGTCCTGCACGAACCGGTACGGATGCCCGGCCACCGCCGAGTAGGCCATGGTCACGTGCACCCCGTCAGCCGCCGCCCAGTCCTCCACCTCGGCCCGGTAGAGCCAGTCGTGCGCGGGATGGCGGCACCCGGCGAACACCTCGGCCCGCCCGGTGGCCCCGGTCAGCGCCCGCTCCTCCAGGAACCCCCGCAGCGGCGCGAACCCGGTGCCGGGACCGACGAGGACCACCGGCGTGGCGGGGTCCTCGGGCAGCCGGAACGGCGGCGCGGGCACCCGGATGTAGCCGTAGAAGGTCTCTCCGGGAGCCAGCCCGGCCAGGTAGGCCGAGCACATCCCGCGGTACTCGCCGCTGCCCGACCAGGCGGGCCCCTCCACCAGCCCGACGGTGATCCTGACCAGCCCGGGGTCGGCCAGCGGCGAGGAGGAGACGGAGTAGTAGCGCGGCCTGATCGGCCCGGCCATCTCCAGGAAGACCGGCAGCGGCAGCTCGATCGCCGGGAAGCGGTCGAGCAGCGCCAGGGGCGAGACCCGCTTGGCCAGGATCTCGTCGGCGTAGTCGGCGGTCAGCGCGTCGAGCTGGCCGCGCGTCCACGGGCACGAGGTGTGGGCGGCCAGGGCCGCAAGGTCCGACCTGGTGGCCACCTCCTGGAGCTCGGCGAACTCGGTCAGCAGCAGCCCGGCCGTCACCGGCGTGTCCACGGGCAGGTGCGTGGCTCCGCTGGTGCGCAGCCGTACCACCTGCTCGCGGGGGACGCGCAGGCAGCGCAGCGCCCACTCCACCAGCTCCGGGTCGTTCTTGGCGAAGGCGGCCACGTGGTCGCCCGCCGAGTAGGTCACGCCCTCGGGCAGCCTGGCCACGATCGACCGGACGCCGGGACGCGGCGCCTCCAGCGAGAAGTCCCACAGCCCGGCCGGGTCGCCGGTCAGCTCCTCGTTGGACACCACGGTCAGCGGGAACGCCCGCGCGGAGACGACCGAGGGCCGCACCTCGGCCTCGCTGAGCACCTCCATCTGGTAGCGCGGCCCCGCGTCGGCGGCCGACGCGCTGTACTCCTCCGCCGTCGCCGCCCACAGCTTGGCGGTCCACGCCGACACGTCGCCGTCGAAGTCGCCGTCGGCGTCGGCCTCGCCCCGCTCGATCAGCGGCACGGCACCGGCCGCCGTCAGCTTGGCGAAGGCGCGGCGCGGGAAGTCCTGGTACGTGGGCCACTGGGTGTTGCCGCAGCCCAGCAGCGCCAGCCGTACACCCGACAGGTCGGGCAGCTCCTCCAGCGCGTCGAAGCGCTGGGCGTTGTCCGGCGCCTTGCCGTTGTAGGAGGAGGCGACCACCAGGAGCAGCCCGTCACTGGGCGGGTCGAGCTCGTCGAGGGTGGTCAGCGTGGTCGCGAAGCCGGCCCGCCCGGCGCGCTCGGCCAGCCGTTCGGCGATGTCGGCGCAGGTGCCCAGGTTGGAGCCGTAGGCGATGGTGAGCGCGACGCCGGTGACGGCGATGTCCTGCTGCTCGGCCGTCTCGACCGGCTGTTCGAGCACGGCGGCGCGCTCGTGGGGCCGGCGCTCGCGGACCCGGACGGTGAACCCGTCGGGCTTCAGCGTGAGCGTCTGCTTGATCTTCATCTTGTAGACGGCGGGGTCGGAGACGGCGAAGCGGCGCAGGATCATCGCCAGCGCCAGCCTGGCCTCGGTGAGCGCGAACTGGCGGCCGATGCAGGCCCGCTCGCCGTTGCCGAACGGCTTGTAGGCGGCGGGGTGGTGGTGGCGCTTGTTCTCGGGCAGCCAGCGGTCGATGTCGAACTCGTCGGGGCGCTCCCACGCCTTCGGGTTGCGGTGCAGCGACGGCAGCAGGATGACGACCGGCGTGCCCGCCGGCACCTCGTACTCGCCTCCCAGGGTGGTGTCCTCGATGGCGTTCACGCTGATGGCCGGGATCGGGGACCAGGAGCGCAGCGTCTCCTCCAGGATCCGGGAGATCACGTCCAGCTTCATGACCGTCTCGTAGGTCGGCGGCTCGTCGCCCGGCAGCAGCCGGTCGACCTCGTCATAGGCCAGGGCGAGGGTGTGGGGGTCGCGCAGCAGGTTGTACAGCGCGAAGGAGAGCAGGCCGCTGGTGGTCTCGTGCCCGGCGATCAGGAAGGTGAGGACCTGGTTGCGGATGTTCTCGTCGGACAGCCGGGCGCCGGTCTGCGGGTCGGACGCCTCCAGCATCAGGCCGAGCAGGTCCTTCGTGGCCGCGCCGCCCTCCGCGCGGCGCCGCCTGATCACGTCGTCGACCAGCTCGCGCATCAGCTCGATGTCGGCCCGGTAGCCGGCCTCCTGCTTGCGCCTGAGCTTGGTGACGACGGGGAGCTGCTGGTTGCGCAGCATCGCCTCGGTCAGCGCGCCGCCCATCGCGGTCAGGAACGGGTGCAGCTCCGGTGAGTCGAAGGAGTCGAACCGGTAGCCGAACCCGGTCAGCGAGATCGTGTCGAGGGTGAGCCGGGTCATGTCGTCGGCCACCGGCAGATCCTGCCCCGGCCGTCCCGCCCAGGACTCGACGAGCTGCTCGGCGACCTCCAGCATCTGCGGGTAGTACGCCTTCATCGAGCGCTGGCTGAAGGCCGGCATCAGGATCCGGTGCGCATGGCCCCAGACGGGCTCGTCCGGCCGGGCGGTGAACAGCCCGTCACCCGCGAAGTCGCGGACGATCGACAGGGGCGGGTTGATCTCCTTGCGGAACCGCGTCTCGTCACACGCCTCGGCCACCAGGTCCGGATCGTGGATCACCACGATCCGGCGGCCGAGCAGGTCGAGCTGGAAGATGCCCTCCGGATGTGCCCGTGCGACCTGCTCGAAGTAGGCGATGGGCGAATGCGAGGGGATCTGGAGCGCGTTGCCGAAGACCGGGAGCCCTCGTGGGGCGGGGATCTCTCTCATTGCGTACTCCCGTTGGGTAGCCATACACCGTATGGCTGACGCTACCATACGGTGTATGGCAGTGAGCGCGCGCAGGGGTACCCCGCTGACCCCCGAGGAGATCTACAACACGGCGTTGCGCCTGGTGGACGAGGTCGGCGTGGAAGGGCTGTCCATGCGCAAACTGGCCGCGGAGCTGGACGTCAATCCCATGTCGCTGTACCACCACGTCGAGAGCAAGACGGCGCTGATCTCGCAGATCTGCGCCTCGCAGGGGCTCCGTATGGAGTTGCCGGGGGAGGATCTCCCCTGGCGGGAACGGGTACGCCTGCTGGCGCACGCCTACCGCTCGCTGTCGCGCGACCACCCGAACATGTGGCGCTACGTCCACTCGCATCCGGAGATCATCGCCAGCCGGACGGGCGGGCTGTGGGACGTGCTGTTCTCGATCCTGGTGACGGTGGGGGTGCCGGACAGCGAGCTGCGACGGACGGCGGATGTGCTGTACGGGTTCGTGACCGGCCTGGTGTTCGCCGAGTCGACCGGGCACATCGGGCAGGGCCAGGACTCCGCGGAGGCCGACCGGACCTTCGAAACGGCGATCGACCTCATCATCCGCGGCCTGGGCGGCTGACCAACGTCAACCGGGGCCATATCACCGTGATAGGGGTCGTTTGCCATCTATGCCAATCCCTAGCAACCGCTAGCTTGACAAGCACCCCCACAAAGGAGTGCTCATGCGGAGTAAGCGCTGGCCTCTCTTAGGCGCCACCATCGTGGCAGCCTGCCTGGCCACCACCCCCCTGACCCCCGCCGCGGCGGCCTCGCCCTCTCCCGTCCCCTCGGATTCGACCCCGCCGTCCGTGATCGACTCCCTGGAACGTGACCTCGGCCTGTCCGAGCAGCAGGTCGTCACCCGCCTGGCGAACGAGCAGCGCGCGGCCGCCACCGAAGCCGCCCTGACCTCCTCGCTCGGCGCCGCCTTCGGCGGAGCCTGGCTGAACGGCGACGCCTCCAAGCTCCTGGTCGCCACCACCGACCCCGCCACCACCGCCGCCATCGAGGCGAAGGGCGCGCAACCCGTACTCGTCACGCGGACGCTGGCCCAGCTCACCGCGGTCAAGGACCAGCTCGACCGGGCATCGGACCAGGCCAAGGCCGGCGCGTCCCTGTGGTACATCGACGTGACCACCAACAGCGTCGTCATCGTCGCCGGCCAGCAGGCGGCCGGTGACACGCTCGCCACCGCCGCCGGCGTCGACCGGAACGCGGTCCGCGTGACCGTCTCCAGCGAGCAGCCGCAGACCTTCATCAACATCATCGGCGGCGCGCCCTACTACATCGGCTCCAGCCGGTGCAGCGTCGGCTTCGCCATCACCCGCGGCACCACCCCCGGCTTCGTCTCCGCCGGGCACTGCCGGGTCGCCGCCAACACCACCAACCCGACGGGCACCTTCCAGGGCTACTCGTTCCCGGGCAACGACTACTCCTGGGTCGCGGCTCCCGGTAACACCGCCACGCCGTACGTACGCGGCTCCGGCGGCGCGAACGTCACCGTCCGCGGCTCCACCGCGGCCGGCGTCGGCTCCTCCATCTGCCGCTCCGGTTCGACCACCGGCTGGCACTGCGGGACCGTTCAGCAGCTCAACGCCACCGTGAGGTACTCGCAGGGCACCGTCACCGGCCTCACCCGCACGAACGTGTGCGCCGAGCCCGGCGACTCCGGCGGCCCGTTCATCTCCGGCAGCCAGGCCCAGGGCGTCACCTCCGGCGGCTCCGGCAACTGCACCAGCGGCGGGACGACCTACTTCCAGCCGGTCAACGAGATCCTCAGCACGTACGGACTGACCCTCCGTACAGGCTGACGGCAGCTCTTCCTCGCGTGCCCGGTGCCCTTCGGTACCGGGCACGCTTCCTGTGTGTCCTGCGGCGCACACGCCAACCGTCCGAAAAGTTATGTCTAATCGTCTATTGACATAACTTATGGCGACAACCAGTATTTTGGCATGTCAGGACGCGAGCTTCTCCTCCACGTGCGGATCCGCAAGGCGCTGGAAGATCGCATCCGTGGCGGCCAGTGGGGGCCCGGGACCCGGATCCCCACGGAGGTCGAGCTCTGCGAGGAGTTCGAGGTCTCGCGCATCACGGTGCAGCGGGCCCTGCGGGACCTCGCCGACGCCGGGCTCATCGTCCGGTTCCGTCGGCGCGGCAGCTTCGTCGCCCAGGCCATCGGCCAGCACAACCTTCTGCGCTTCACCGGCCTGCTGATCCAGGGCCCAGAGCCGCACGGGGATCATCAGGTCATCTCAGCTCAGGTGCTCCCCGCCGAGGGAGCGCGCCTGCGGCTGCCCGGCGTCCCGGACGCGGAGGCCGTCATCCAGATGGAGCGCCACAAGCTGGGCGCGGACGGTCACGTGCTCAACACCGAGCTGCACGTGCTGCCCTTCCGGCTGGCGCCCGACCTGCTCGACCAGCCGCTGGAGCCCCTCACCACCCACGCCTACCTGCGTGACCGCGGTGTCGAGCTGGTGCGGGCCCGGATGTACGTGGAGCCGTACGTGCTCGGCGACGACCAGGCCGCGCTCTTCGGCCTCGCCCCGGGCACGCCCGTCTTCCGGTGGCTGCGCGAGACCTGGACCCGCAAGGGAGATATCGCCGAGCTCCTCGAAATGATCGTTCCGACCGGTTCCGAGCGCTTCTACGTGGAGACCGACCTGCGCGGGGCCACCGACCACAGCTGACCTTTCCGCCCCCCTACAAGCCCCATACGTGGGCTTCGCCATGCCCAGGATCGGAGTGCTCATGACCTCTGTCGCCGTCATCGGCACCGGCACCGTCGGTTCGATGGCCCTGTGGCGGCTCGCCGGACGCGGCATCCACGCGGTCGGGTTCGATGCCTTCGCGGGCCACGACCGCGGCGCCGCCGGAGGCGAGTCACGGACCTTCCGCACCGCCTACAAGGAGGGCCCGGCCTACGTCCCGCTGCTGCGCGAGGCCCGCGAGCTGTGGGCCGAGCTGGAACGTTCCGCCGGTCGTCGCCGCCGCGTCCGCCGCCGAGCGCGCCGGTGCGCGGATCGCCCGCTACACACCCGTTCACGAGATACGACCCGACACCGACGGCGTGACGGTCATGGCCGAGGACGGCGAGCACCGCTTCACCCACGCCGTGCTCGCCCCTGGCCCCTGGGCGCCCGGCCTGCTCCCCGAACCGGTGGCCGGACGGCTCACCACCAAGGCCATCACCTCGACCTGGTTCCCGCGCCGCGACGAGACCCTGTTCGCCCCGGACCGGTGTCCGATCGCCATCCGGGTCGGCGAACCCGCCTACTCCTGCTTCCCCTCGGTCGACGGCGTCGGCGTCAAGGTCAACCTGCACGTGCCGTGGGAGCCGATCGGCTCACCCGAGTCGCTGAGCCGTACCGTCCCCGTCTCCTACGTCTCGCAGGTCGCCGCCGCGGTGGCCGGGACGCTGCCCGGCCTGCGCCCCGATCCGGTGCGCATCGCCACGTTCTGCGAGGCGTTCACGCCGGACGGGCACGGGCTGCTCGGCCGGTACGGCGCCACCGGCCGTACCGTGCTCGCCACCGCGTTCAGCGGGCACGGCTTCAAGCTCGCCCCCGTCTTCGGCGACATCATCGCCGACCTGGTCGAAACCGGCGCAACGGCGCGCGAGATCGACCATCTCGCCCCCTCCCGGAGGTTTTCATGACACGCAGCTCCCTGGCCGCCGTCGGCCTGGCCGGAACCCTCGGCCTCACCGCCTGCGGCGCCCCCGTCCCGTCCGCCGCCCCCGGCACCCTGGTCGTGGCCGGCTACGGCGGTTCGTACGAGGAGGCGTTCAAGCAGTCGGTGATCCCCGGCTTCGAGAAGACCTGTGGCTGCAAGGTCTCCTACATCGCCGGCAGCTCCACCGACACGGTGGCCAAGCTCAAGGCCCAGCAGAACGCCCCGCAGATCGACGTCGCGCTGATCGACGACGGACCGCAGGCCCAGGCCGTGCGGGCCGGGCTGCTGGCCTCCAGCGCGTTCACCCTGCTGCTCGCCCACCTGGTGCTCACGGTCCCCTACACGGTGCGGCTCGTGCTCGCCGGGCTCGCGGGCCTGGACCGTTCGGCCGAGAAGGCCGCCGCCGGACTGGGCGCGGCGCCGTTCCTGGTGTTCTGGCACGTGACGTTGCCGGCCGTACGAGGGGCACTGATCGGCGGCGCGTTCTTCGCCTTCATCACCTCCTTCGACGACCTCACCGTGGCCCTGTTCGTGGTCACCACCGACCTGCAGACGCTGCCCGTCCGGATCTTCAACTACATGCAGTACGACTACGACCCCACGGTCACGGCCATCGGCACGCTCATGGTGCTGTTCGCCGCGGTCGCGGTCGTCGTGATCGAACGCTTCGTCGGCGTGGCCCGGCTGTTCGGCGCCGACGCCGAACAGAACCGCTGAGCCGTCCCCAACCGAGAGGAGTCAATGTGCGAGTCGTCGTCATCGGTGCGGGGGTGGTCGGATCCGCGATCGCGGCCGGGCTCACCCGGCGCGGCGCGCAGGTCACCGTCCTGGAGGCACGTACACCGGGATCCGGTACGACCTCCACGTCGGTGGCGTGGATCAACGCCAACAACAAGACGCCCAAGGAGTACTTCGACCTGAACCACGCCGCCGTGTGGGCGCACCACCAGCTCGCGGGCGGCTCGGGCGACTGGTTCTTCCCGACGGGCAACCTCGAGTACGCGGTGGGTGGCGACCATCGCGAGCTGCTCGAACAGCGCGTGCGGCGGCTGATCGGCATGGGCTACCCGGTCGAGCGGGTGACCGCCGGGCGGGCGCTGGCCCTGGAGCCCGACCTGGTGCCGCCGCCCGCCGGCACCGAGTACGTGTTCTTCCCCGGCGAGGCCTACGTCCTGGCGACGCGGCTGCTCGGGCGGCTGCTCGGCGAGGCGCGGGACCGGGGGGCCACGGTGGAGTGCGGGGCCGAGGTCACCGCCATCGACACGACGGCGGCGGGCGCGAAGGTGACGCTGGCCGACGGGCGTACCTTCGCCTGTGACGTGGTCGTCACCTGTGCCGGGCGCTGGACGCAGGGGGTCGCGGCGCTGGCCGGGATCGACATCCCGATGCTGGATCCGGTGGTGTCCGGCAAGGTCACCAACGGGTTCCTGGTCACCACCGCGCCGCTGCCCGCCCGGCTGTCCCGGGTGCTCACCACCGCCGGGCTCAACCTGCGGCCCGACGGCGGCGGCCGGGTGCTGCTGCAGTCCCTGCACCTGGACGGCCGGGCGGACCCGGCGGCCGCCGTGCCGGGCGAGGTCCTGGACGAGATCATGGGGTTGCTTCCCAAGGTGCTGCGCGCGACCGAGGGCGCGACGGTGGAGCGCGCGGTCGTCGGTCAGCGGGCGATGCCTGGTGACGGGCTGGCCGTGGCCGGGTTCGCGGACGCGGCGCGGCGGGTTTACACGGTGGCCACGCACAGCGGGGTCACGCTGGCACCGCTGCTGATGGAGGAGGTGTCGGGCGAGGTGTTCGGCGAGGAGTCGGCGCTGCTGGCGACCTTCCGGCCGGGCCGCTTCACCGGCGGCACAGCCGGCCCCACCCCCACCCCGGCCCGCAGGCCCGGCCAGCAGTAACCCGGGCGGTGGTGGCCTCCGGAGAGCGGTGGTTCGTTACCAGCGGTGGTGGACCTGAGGGCGGATCAGCTCGTCGTAGACGGCGGTGACCGCCACCCGGGTCTCCTCCGTGAGTGCGGGGAGCCCGGCCGCGGCGGCGTTGGCGGCGGCCTGGCGCGCGTCGCGGGCCCCCGGGATCACCACGCTGACCCCCGGCTGGTCGATGATCCACCGCAGCGCGAACTGGGCGGTCGTCATCCCCTCCGGCACCAGCGGCTTGAGCCTCGCCACGGCCCGCAGCCCGGTGCCGTAGTCGACCCCCGAGAACGTCTCGCCGACGTCGAACGCCTCCCCGTGCCGGTTGTACGCGCGGTGGTCGTCATCGGCGAAGCGGGTGTGCTCGTCGTACCGGCCTGACAGCAGCCCGCTGGCCAGCGGAACGCGGGCGATGATCCCGACCCCGGCCTTGATCGCCGCCGGCAGCACCTCCTCCAGCGGCTTCAGCCGGAAGGCGTTGAGGATGATCTGCACGCTGGCGACGTTCGGCCGCGCGATCGCGGTCAGCGCCTCCGCGCAGGTCTCCACGCTCACGCCGTAGGCGGCGATCCTGCCCTCCTCGACCATGGTGTCGAGCGCGTCGTAGACCGCCTGGTTCGCATAGACGGGAGTCGGCGGGCAGTGGAGCTGCACCAGGTCGAGGGTGTCCACGCCGAGATTCTTCCGGGACCGGTCGTTCCAGGCCCGGAAGTTGTCCAGGGTGTAGGCCGACACCTCCTGCGGCACCCGGCGGCCCATCTTGGTGGCCACCGTCAGGCCGGGCCGTTCCTTGATCAGCTGACCGACGATGCGCTCGCTGCGCCCGTCGCCGTACACGTCGGCGGTGTCGATGAACGTCACCCCGGCGTCGACGGCGCCGTGCAGCGTCGCCAGCGCCTCGTCCTCCCCGACCTCACCCCAGTCGGCGCCCAACTGCCACGCCCCGAGGCCGACCACGCCGACCTGCCTGCCTGTCCTGCCCAGCTCACGCTTCTCCACATTCCCGATCGTACGACCACACTCCCCTCTGCTAGACAAGACGCAACGGTCAGTCTAGTCTTTGGGTCATGTCCAACACTTTGCACTCTCCGCTGGTCCGTACCGTGCTCGACCGGCTGTTCGCCGCGGCGGATCGCGATGACGACACGCCGCACGGACCCATCCCCGGCGGCTCCTTGGCGACCGCCACCGCGCAGGAGCGCGCCGACGCGCTGGCGGCCCACTACCTGCCGATCTCCGCGCGGGGTGGCGACCTGCTCTACGCGCTGGTCCGGGCCGGTCGGCCGGAGACCGTCGTGGAGTTCGGCACCTCGTACGGGATCTCCACCCTCTATCTGGCCGCCGCGGTCGCGGACAACGGCACGGGCCAGGTGTTCAGCACCGAGATGAGCGCGACCAAGATCACCGCCGCGCGGGCCAACCTGGATGAGGCCGGGCTCGGCGGCCTGGTGACGGTCCTGGCCGGCGACGCCCTGGACACCCTCGCCGACGTACCGGGGCCGATCGGCCTGGTGCTACTGGACGGGTGGAAGGAGCTGTGCCTGCCGGTCCTCCGATTGCTGGAGCCCCGGCTGTCGCCAGGTGCGCTGGTGGTGGCCGACGACATCACCTTTCCCACCATGGCCGACTACCTGGACTACGTTCGCGAACCGGCGAACGGGTACGTCAGCGTCGCCTTTCCGGTCGAGGACGGCATGGAGATCAGCTGCTACACCGGCAACTGACCTGCGCCCCCAGACGGACTGTCTGACACCGGGGCGGCTGACCGACGTCAGAGTGGAGCGTCGGCCTTCCGGGCCGGACGGAGAAGGGCGGCCTCGATACCGGCCAACAGCATCGTCACCATCGACTCGAACAGCACGTCCGGCGGCTCCACCGTGACCTCCTCACTGATCCGCCGCAGGTGCGGGTGGCTTTCGGCGGCCAGACCACCCACGTCCGGCCTTCCGCCGCCCAGCCTCTCGGCATTCGACTTCTCCGCAGACGATCCCCCCACGCGCGGCTCCGTAGCGGGCGACTCGTCGGTACGCGCGGCCTCGACACCCGGCCGGTCGGTGGGCCGGTCCGTGGGTGGTAGTGGAGGAACAAGTGGCACGGCGGCGGGGACCAGCCCGGCGGGCGGGCGATCGTGCCAGGTGTCCCAGATCTCGGCGAAGCCGGCCACCTGGAGCACGGTGATCGTCCAGGCGCGGTAGGCGTTCTGGGGGCTCAGCCCGAGTTCGAGGAAGAAGCCCACCAGCGCGTCGTCCGCGTCGAGCAGGCCAGGGGCGGCCAGGTGGGTGAGGTTCTCGGCGTGGGCGAGCGCCAGCAGGCCGGGGTGGGCTCGGTACCAGGAGCGCAGGTCGAGGCAGTACTGACGCAGGCTCTCACGCCACCGCCCCGGATCCAGGCGCGGTTCGGGACGGTCGGCGTGGCAGATCGCCATCACCTCGCGCAGCAGGTCGTCGCGGTCGCTCACGTAGTTGTACAGCGCGCGCGGCGAGACCTGGAGGTCGGCGGCGACGTTGCGCATGGTCAGCTCCGTGGGACCGGCCCGGCCGAGCACGCGTAGCGCGGCGCGGGCGATCCGTTCCCTGGTCAGCGTCGGCCGGCCCAGGCGAGCTTCGGGGCGTCGGCGGCGGGCGGGCACCGGGCCATGCTAGCCGGATCCCTTGAACTTCACACACCGTTGACTTTAAGGCGGCTCCCCCATCACACTTAGCCGACCCTTACTAAGGAGGAAACGCCATGCGGTGGTGCTTGGTCGTCGGATACGGGGTGGGGTTCGGCCTGGTGATGAGCGTGCTCTTCACCATTGCGATCTTCGCCGGGGCGTTCGCCAGCCGCGACTTCCTGCTGAACGACTACCCCCCGGCCATCCAGGAGCGTTACGCCAAGCCCAAGAGCGCGCGCGGCCGCCGGGTGGCGGTCTGGGTGGGAGTGCTCTTCTGGGGAGTGTGCTGCGTACCCCTGACGGTCGCGGCGATGATGCGCCTGCGCGCGGACCTCGGCACCGACCTGGGCTTCGGTCCGGCTGCCGTGGCGGGCGCGCTCATGTTCCTCACCCTGTCCCTGTACGACCTGGTGGTCCTCGACTGGATCGTCTTCGCCGGACTGCGCCCCCGCCTGCTGGTGCTACCAGGCACCGAGGACATGCGGGAGTACCGGGACCTGCGGTTCCACGCCGTGGCGGCGCTCAAGGGCAGCCCGTTGATCCCGGTCGTCGGCCTGCTGACCGGCGGCATCGTCGCGGGGCTGGAGGCGATCGCCTGACGTCCTGATCGCCAGGCACATCGCGTCAAGTCGGCCCGCCGACGGGATCCACACGGCTGACCGCTGGATTGCCCGGACCTGACTATGATCTTAACAATTTCGGTGCCACGAGAATGAGGTGTCCATGAAGCGAGCGACGGTGCGCAGCGTCGGAATGGTGGCGCTGGTCCTGGTCAGCCTGGTGGGAGTCGGCTCCACCGCGCAGGCCGAGACGAGCCGGGCGTCGGGCCCCTGCGAGCTGGACTTATGCCTGTACGAGCACGACAAGTTCAAGGGCGCAGAAGAGAACTTCATGTTCGAGGGCTGGAACCTGTGTTACAAAGCGCTCAAGGTGAAGAACGCGGCGAGCTCCATGTGGAACAACACCGCGGCCAGGGTGCAGTTCTACGACTCCGCCAACTGCTCCGGCGCGTACGGCTACGCGGCCAAGCCGAGTTCCTCGGACGGCGACCTGACGAACAACGGGTTCGACAACAAGACCAGCTCCATCAAGTACGTCCATCCGTAAGCCCGAAGTCGACCGATCCGGGGGAATCAGAGTGTCTGTTCGGCTGTGGGGAGCGGTCGGGGTCCTCCTGACCGCGGCGACAGCCGCCTGTTCGACGGCGGCGGCGACGGAGCCGCAGGTTTCGGTGCCGCCGCCGGGGGTGGAGGCGCGCGAGCTCTCGATCCCCTTCGACCGGTACAACTTCTCCGCGTCGGACATCAGCACCCTTGATCGCGCCGAGGAGCTCCTCGTCGGCGACTGCATGCGGCAACGGGGCATGGCGTGGAAGGAGCTGCCGCCGAGCGCGGCGGAGGACCTGGAGCCGCAGAACCGCCGCCGCTACGGCGTCGTCGAACCGGAGATAGCCCGCCTCTTCGGCTATCACACCCCTCCGGACCGCCCCACGGTGGCCCAGCGCGCTGCCGCACGCGACAGCCGTGCGCGTAGCCTGTCGGCGAAGGAACAGCGGGCCGCGTCCGCCGAGAAGGACGGCTGCCTGGGGCAGGCGCGGGCCCACCTCGAGCAGGGCACTCCGCAGGTCGACGAGGCCCTGTTCAACAGGCTCATCTCGGAGACCTTCAACCAGTCCCAGCAGGATCCCAAGGTCGTCCAGGTCTTCCGGGCCTGGAGTACGTGCATGCGGGAGCAAGGCTGGCAGTACGCCGCTCCGCTCGCCGCCATCACAGACGAGCGGTGGATGAAGGAGGGCCCCGCTTCCCCGGATGAGATCCGGGCGGCACAGGCGGACGTACGGTGCAAGGTGAAGACCGGCCTCGTCTCCATTTGGTCCGCCGCGGAGAAACGCATCCAGGACGCTGCCATCAGCGCACACCCTGCCGAGTTCCAGGCGCTGCAGGCGACCAAGGATCAACAGCTCGCAGCCGCCCGCGCCGTCCTCGCCCGAGGCTGAGCGTCACTGGCGCGGCCGCCCGCGCCGTTCTCACCCGAGGCTGACCGTCACTGGCGCAGGCGCGCACGCCAGGGATGTGTAGGGTGCTCGATCTCCAGCGCCCCCTCCAACCAGCGCCGCTGCTCGTCGCTCAGCACCGGGAGGACCGCCTCGAAATCGGCCTCGTCCTTCGGCCGTGGGCCCTTGGCCTTGTAGAGCAGTTGCACCTCGGGGGCAAGCCGGCGGAAACCGTCCTCCTCCACGGTCAGCCCGGCCAGCGGGCGCCGGATCCGAGGGTTACGCCGGTACGTCCATTCCTCTCCCTCGGCCTCGTCCAGCATGAGCTGGAACCGCCATGGCCCGTCCGGATGCTCGCGTACCCAGATGTCGTGCGCCTGCTCGGGCAGCACCTCCTCCAGCGCCCATGGCCGCAGCGTCTGGGGCACGACCGCGGCGTGGACGTCCCAGCCGTCCAGCAGCCGCCGCATCGCGAGCTGGTCCCGGCGCAGCAGCGCGATGTCCACGTCCCCATGCTCGCGATACGCGTGGCCCACGGCCAGCTCGATCGCGTACCCACCGGCCACCCACCACGGCACCGCCAGCCCCCGCATCAGCCCGACGACCTCGCCAAGCGGCGCAGCCTCCCAAGGCCCCCATGGCGTCTCGATCCTCGTCATCCGGAAATCATGCATGACGCCAGGCCCCCAGGCGCGGACGGACAATGATCAGGATGCGGCGACAGAACCGCCCTGGCTGCGGATACCCTGTTGGAAAAGGTTTTCTCCCTTCGCTTCCAGCGAGTTGCCCGAAGAAGGTTGGCGCATGGCCAGGAGCGCGAGCGGCCGGCCGGTGACCATTATCGAGGTCGCGAAACAGGCCGGAGTCTCCATCTCGACGGTGTCCCGGGTGATGAACGGCAACCACCACGTGGACCCGGCGATCGCCGGGCGAGTCCGCGCCGTGGCGGCCGAGCTGCGCTACTCGGCCAGCCCGCTGGCGCGTTCGCTCGTGCTGGGTCGCACCCAGCGGGTCGCCATCATGGTGCCGGACCTGGAGAATCCGACCTTCCAGAGCGTGCTGCGCGGCCTGACCCGTGCCGCCGCCAAGGACAACTACCACGTACTGGTGGCCGACTCGCTGGAAACGGCCGGCGAGGAGAGCACCTTGGCTTCTGAGGCACGCCGCTGCTGCGACGCGATCGCGCTCTGTGCGCCCAGGATGCCGGAGGACCAGCTCAGGGCCTTGCTGCCCGAGCTGGCGCCGGTCGTGCTGATCAACCGCGAGAGCCCGTACGTCCTGGCGCCGACCCTCACCGCCGACTACGAGGCGGGCATCCAGTCACTCGCCCGGCATCTGCACCAGCTCGGCCACCGCCGGATCGCCTACCTGGAGGGCAATCCCGACAGCGCGTCCAACGCCCAACGGCTCAGCGGGCTCACCCGGTTCCGTGCCGAGCATCCCGACGCCGACGTGATCGGCATCCCGTGCGGCGTCACGTTCGAGCACGGGCACGCCGTGGCGGACGCGGTGATCGCTTCGGGGGCGACCGGGGTGCTCGGATTCAACGACCTTGTGGCGATGGGCCTGCTCAGCGGGTTGAACGAGCGCGGCGTACGCGTACCGGAGCAGCTGTCACTGACCGGGTTCGACGACATCCCCTTCGCGAAGTACATGACGCCAGCGCTGACCACCGCGTCGGTTCCGGTCGTCGAGCTGGGCGAGGAGGCGTGGAAGCGGCTGCACGCGCTGCTCAACGGCGAGCGGCCGGATCACGACCTCAGCTTCCGCCCGCGCATCGAGATCCGCGGCAGCACCGGGCCCGCTCCCGCCTCCTGACGCGTGGAGCCTGCTTGTGGAGAGTGCTCTTCAGCGGGGGTGGATGGTCACCGGGCCGAAAACGGCCGTGCCCTCGCCCGCCGATCCGGGTGGGGCGGTGGCGAACAGGCCGAGCTCCGCCGAGATCCAGCGCCCCTGCTCTGCCCGGAACCCCTCGAAGCCAGTGACCCAGCCGTCGCCGGCACTGTCACCAGCACCGCCGACGCCACCACCACTACCGTCGGCGTCGGCGTCGGCGTCGGCACAGTGGCGGAATTGCAACGCGCAGATCCCGTCGTCATCGGAGGCGATCCGCAGCCCGACGGTCGCGGCCTCATCGGGCAGCCGCGCGCTGAACCGCGTCATCTCACCCTCGTCACCCGCCTCGTACGTCCGCACCTCGACACTGACCCCGTCGCCATCGCGAACCAGCCCCACGTACGCGTAACAGGCGCCGAGCACGACCACTCCAGCCCTGGTCCCCGGATCATCCGCCGCCAGCCGGAGGGTGGTGGTGAACTGCGCCGCCACCCCAGGCAACTGCTGACCGAGCACCTGTGGCAGGTCCCGCAGATTGCCCCGGTCGTTCGGCACCGCACGCAGCCTCGCGCGACCGTCGCCGTCCAGGCGTAGCACGCCAGGCACCGGATTCGCCTGCCAGTACCACTGCGGCCCGAGCTCCTCCGCACGGAAATCGTCGTCCCGCCGCGGCTCCACGAGATCCCCCGGCTGAGGCTCCGATGCGCGCGCCGGCGCCAAGTGCTCCAGGACCGGACGCCCGTTCTCCCCCATCACCGGCCACCCGTCGTCCCCCCAGTACATCGGCTGCAGGTGGACCACCCGCCCGAACACCCCACGGTCCTGGAAGTGCAGGAACCAGTCCTCGCCCTCCGGCGAGGTCACCCACGCCCCCTGATGCGGCCCGTTGACCGGCGTGTCACCCTGTTCCAGGACAATGCGATCCTCGTACGGCCCCGCCAGCGACCGTGACCGGAACACCGACTGCCAGCCGGTGGCGACACCACCGGCGGGAGCGAAGATCCAGTACCAGCCATCGCGCTTGTAGACCTTGGGCCCCTCCAGCGTCGAGTAGCCGGGCAGGTCGTCCCCCTCGATCACGGTGACAGGCGTGCCGATGATCTCGCGAGCGTCGGGCGTCATCTCCACCAGCGACAGCCGGTTGCTGATGCCGCTGCGGCTCTTCGCCCATCCGAACACCAGCCACGCGCGCCCGTCGTCGTCCCAGAACGGGCACGGGTCGATCACGCCCGGCCCGGGGAGCAGGAAGTGGGGCTCCGACCACGGCCCGGCGGGGTCCGCCGCGGTCAGCACGTGAACACCCTGGTCAGGGTCGGGGTAGAAGATCCAGAACAGGCCGTCGTGATGCCTGATGGAGGGCGCCCACACCCCGCCGCCGTGCCGGGGCACCAGGAACCGCTCCGCCGGCGGCACGGCGGGCAGCGCGCGGCCGATCAGCTCCCAGCGCAGCAGGTCCGGCGAGCGCAGGATGGGCAGTCCCGGCACGCGGTTGAAGCTCGATGTGACGAGGTAGTACGTCTCGCCGACGCGGATGGCGTCGGGATCGGGCCAGTCGGCGTTGAGGATGGGATTGCGGTACGTGAGCCGCCCGGCCGCGTCGTCTGCCATCAGTCCAAAGCTCCCGCAACTGGCCGAGAAAACGTTTCTTCACTATTCTCGCACGCACCGTAACGCCCGAGCCGCGTTCAACAGTTCGGGCGCCTGGTCCGTCTATCTCGTGACGGACCAAGGAAAGGCATAGGCCATTGCATGAAATATCCCGCTTCGAGGACTTCGTCGCGGAACGGGCCGATGCCCTGCTGCGCTACGGATACCTGCTCAGCGGCAACCCGCACGACGCGGCCGACCTCACCCAGGAGGCGCTGATCCGGCTGCATCGCGCCTGGCCACGGGTGCGCCAGAAGCAGGCCCCGGAGGGCTACACCAGGATGATCATGGCCAGGCTGCACATCAGCGTCTGGCGGCGGCGCAGACGCGAGCGGCTCGACTGGGCGCTGCCCGAGACCGCCCAGCTCGACGTGCTGCCCTCCGGCATCGAAGAGGACCTGTGGCAGGCCCTCGGCGCCCTGCCCCGCAAGCAGCGAGCCGTGCTCGTGCTGCGTTACTACGAGGACCTGACCGACGCGGAGATCGCCGACGTGCTCGGCGTCTCCCGGGGCACCGTGCGCAGCCACGCGTCGCTGGGCCTGGCCAAGCTCCGTTCCGCCGTACCCCATCCCTCAGAGATCGACGGGAGCTCCCTGTGACCGATCAGTTGGAATCCCGCCTGCGGACGACACTCGGCCATGCCGCCGAGCACGCGCCGAAGGCGCCCTCCGAGTTGCGTACCCACGTCGTGGCGCGGTCGCGCCGGCGCAGGACGCGCAGGCAGGCACTCGTCGCGGCGGTGGCCGTCGTCGCGGTGGCCGTGCCGCTCACGCTGACGACCGCCGGCGGGCAGGAGGGTGACGGTGTCGCCACCGGGACCATCGACCCCAGCGCCGGCCATCGGAGGGCGATAGACGACCTGACCCCGTTGGGTGACCGCTTGGTGATCGACAACCCGTCCGAGAATCGGCCCATGTCCCTCTGGTACGCCAAGGGGAAGTCGGGGACTGTCTTCTGCCTGGCCGTCAAGAGCAGGGCAGGCGGGGGCACGGAGTGGTGCGGCGAGCCGGTCGACGGCCGGAAGGCCACTGAGCAGGGCTCGACCGAGTCGTTCCCAGCCCCGTCCACGGGCGTGGTGCTGTACTACGGAACCGCGCCGGCCGACGTCGCCCGCGTCACCGCCGTGATCAAGGGTGGCGGCCGCGTCACCGGGACGATTCACCGCCCGAAGGGGGCTCCTCAGGGCATCTGGACCGTGTCCGCACCCGCGGGCAAGGCGGTGACGACGTTCGAGTTCGCGGACGCCGAGGGCCGGACGAAATCACGGTCCACCAGAAAACCCGCCTTCTTCCCCGAGACCGAGGCCGAGCCGATCGGTCCTGCCGTGCGGATGCCAGAGGGTCTCTCCGTGGATCTCTACAAGGTGCCGGGCGAGACGCTGCTCTGGAAGCTGGACGGACAGGCTGTCGGCCTGGATATCGTCAGCCCCGGCCACCTGATGACCGACCTCGGCGGCAACAAGTACCCCGTGGAGCTGCATGACCACGGCAAGCGCTGGTTCGGCCTCGCCAGCGCGAAGACCGCCCGGGTCACCCTGATCTTCGCCGACGGCCGGTCCGTGTCGGCCGTCACCCAGCCGGACCCGTGGAACCTCGACGTCAAGCTGTTCGCGGGGACGTATGACCGTACCGGCGACATCTACCGCGAGGGCTTCCAGGTCGTCGGCTACGACGACGCGGGCGTGGAGATCTGGCAGGACAAGCACGACGCGCAGAAATGAGAATCGAAGGCCCGGGCGGGGGCCCGGGCCTTCGATCACGCAAGGGTTTCAGCGCTGGTAGGCGCCGGCGTTCGGGGCGGCGGGCAGGCCGGCGACGCCCGCGCCAGCCGACCTCCGGCCGAACCACGCCGGGCCGAGCCGGACCCCGTGGCCCAGCGCCGGAGAGCCGGGCCGCAGGTGGAGGTCCGTACGGGAGACGAAGCGGGGGTCCGCCTTCACCGACTTGGGCCCCAGTTTGAACCCGTACGTCCGCCCCAGGTACACGCCGCCCGCGTCGTCGGCGCCCTTCCCGTCCTCGTACCCGGCCTGGCCGCCGACCGAGATCGCGTTGTTGCGCAGCTTGAGTATCGACGGGGAGCAGCCACCGTGGCAGGACCAGCCGAGCGTCACCCGTCCGGGCAGATAGACCGAGTTGTGCACCGCGAGGGTGCCGGTGACCGGGCCGACGACGTGCTCGGGACCCCGGGTGACCAGGAACGATCCATTCTTGTGTGAGGAGGTGACCACGTTGAAGGCGAACACGTTCCCGGCGGCCGTGCTCCCCTTGCGGGCGCCGAGTTCGGTGAACGCCTCGTTGTCGCGGGCGATGTTGTGCGTGATCAGGTTGCGGTCGCCGTTGAAGATCTCGACCGCCGCCCCGTCGAAGCCGTAGTCGACGCTCGGCGCGTAGCTGCCGGTGATGGTGTTGCCCGTGACCGTGTTGTCGTCACCGTTCAGCAGGACGCCGAACGCCCCGGAGTCGTTGTCGGGCTCCGAGTCGTTCACGCTCATCCGGGTGTTGGCCGTGAGCCTGCTGTCCCTGATGACGTTGCGGGATCCGCTGGGGGTGACCAGGACGCCGGCGATGTTGTGGTCGGCCTGCACGCCGACGAGCTCGTTGCCGTCGCCGCTCAGCTCGAACCCCGCCCACTGGCAGCCGGAGGCACGCAGGCCGCTGATGCGCCAGTGGTCGCCGCTGACGACGACGCAGTTGCCGTCCATGCCGGAGATCTTCGCCATGGGGCCGGTCCCGTACGGCTGGATGACGATGGGTTTGGCCGCCGTGCCCTTGGCGGTGAGGGTGAGCGAGCCGGTCCATCTGCTGCCGCGTTTGACGCTGACCGCGTCGCCGGGTTTGAGGTCGGCCGCGCCGATCTTGTCGAGCGACTTCCACGGTTTGGTGGCGCTGGTGCCCGCCGCGTCGTCGTCGCCCGCGCGCGAGTCGACGTAGTAGGTGGTGCCGGCACGAGCCAGAGCCGGTAACGGCAGGCCGGGCACGAGTGAAGCGATGACGGCCACGGAGAGCAACCTCATGCGAACACACCACTATCTAGTTTAAATCTGAACGATGGGGCGCCCACGCTAGCGCGTCAGCTCGTGAGGCGCCAGACACGGAGCGAAGGGCCATCACCTGGCAACACATCGGTGTCAGAAGCGTTATAAACACCCGCCGCCCGGGTGGGCAGCGGCAGGGCACGGCCCGGCGCCCTACGCGCGCACACTAGCAGTGACTCTGCGGCGGTTTCCCGGAGAAAGACCAGGCAGTCCGCATCGGCATGCAACCACCGCAGCCCGCCGTGGCGCAGCGCGGGCTCGGCCCGGCGCAGCCCGAGCAACTCCCGGTAGGCGGCCAGCGTCTCGAGGTCCTGGTCGGCGGGGCGGTCCCACGGCATCGGGGTGCGCGAGTGCTCGCCGTTCACGCCCGTCAGGCCGTACTCGCTACCCGCGAACACCATCGGCGTGCCCGGCAGCGTGGCCTGCAGCCCGAGCGCGACGAGGTGGCGGTCGGCCGAGCCGGTCACGGTGCGGATGCGCGGCGAGTCGTGCGAGTCGAGGAGCTGCCATGAGTTCGCCTGTGAGCGCCACGACAGGTGGGCGGCGAACGTGCGGAACGTCGCGTGGGTCTGGAGCCCGTCACGCGACGGCACGCCGCCGGGCACGCCGAGGAAGTTCGCCAGGTCCAGCTCGGGCGAGCGCAGCCAGGCCCACACGGGCCGGGTGAAGCCGCCGTAGTTCATGGTGCCGTGCCAGCCGTCGCGGTCCAGGTCGGGTGCGGCGTCGTGGCAGTGTTCGGCGATGAGCGCCGCGCCGGGGCCGATCTCCCGCCGCAGCAGGGCGGCGATCTCGTGGTTGTGGTCGTCGGGGCCGCGCCGGCCGGTCATGTTCGCGACGTCGACGCGCCAGCCATCGAGCGGGCCCAGCCACTTCTTCAGTACGGCCGGCATCCGGTCACGCACCAGGTCGCTGCTCCAGTTGAGCTTGGGCAGCGACTTGACCCCGTACCAGGACTCGTAGTCGCCGGTGCCGGGATCGAAGTAGAACATCTCCCGCTCGGGCGCGCCCGCGTCGGACAGCGCGGCGGTGAACCAGGGGTGCGTGCGGCCGCAGTGGTTCGTGGTGATGTCGCCGATCAGCCGCATGCCGCGCGCGTGCAGCGCGCCTGCCAGCCGGCCCAGCGCCTCGTCGCCGCCGAGCAGCGGGTCGACCCGGTCGAAGTCGGCGGCGTCGTAGCGGTGGTTGGAGCGGGCGGGGAAGATCGGCGTCAGGTAGACGGTGTCCACGCCGAGCGCCTGTACGTGGTCCAGCCGCTGGACGATGCCGTCGAGGTCGCCGCCGTAGAACTGCCGGGACGTGCCGGGGCCCGACGGGATGACCGGATCGCGGTCCCAGTCGCGCGGCAGCGCCCAGTCCGGCAGCTCCCGCATCGGCCTGGACCTGGCGAAACGGTCAGGGAAGATCTGGTAGACGATCGCGTCGGCCAGCCACGGGGGCGGCGGCTCGTGGCAGACCAGCCGGAAGTCGGTGGCGTCGGTGACGTCGTGCGTGACGAGCCCGGCCGCGGTCAGCCACGCCTGTCCGCCCGTGGTGTGCAGGAGGAACCGGTAGGGGGTGACCGGGTTGGCGGCGACGATGTCCGCCTGCCACCAGACGTCGGTCTCGCCGTACCCACCCAGAGCGCCGGGGGTGGCGGCCGACGCGGCGGTGAAGCGGGGTTCGCCGTCGCGGACCGTACGCACGTGCACGCCGGTGATCGCGGCGGACAGGGGCGCCCGCACCCGGACCGTCACCGTCGAGCCGGGTGACGGCGCCTGGGTGGAGACGTACAGAGCGGAGCCGTCGTGATGCGGCTCGCCGAGGAAGCGCAATGAGACCTATCCCTTGACGGCTCCGGCCGTGAGCCCGGAGACGATGTACTTCTGCAGCCATAGGAACACGCCGACGGTGGGTACGGCGGTGAGCAGCGTGGCCGCGGCGAACATGCCGAAGTTGGCGTTCCGCTGGTCCCCCGCGATCATCCCGTACATGCCCACGGCCAGCGTCTTGCTCTCCGGATCGCGCAGGAAGACGTTGGCCATGATGAACTCACTCATCGTGCCGATGAAGGCCAGCAGCGCCGTGACCGCCAGGATCGGCGTGACCAGCGGCATGATGACCCGCCAGAAGATCTGCGCGTGCGTGGCCCCGTCGACGGTGGCCGCCTCGTCCAGCTCCTTGGGGACGGTGTCGAGGAAACCCTTCATCAGCCAGGTGTTCACGCCCAGCGCGCCGCCCAGGTAGAGCAGCATGAGCCCCCACACGGTGTTGAACCCGAACGCCGGGTAGAGCTCGGTCACCCTGGTGAAGATCATGAAGATCGTCACGATGGCCAGGAACTGCGGGAACATCTGGATGAGCAGCAGCGCCAGCAGCCCGACCCGGCGCCCGCGGAACCGCATCCGGCTGAAGGCGTAGGCGGCGAACATCGACAGCAGCAGGCTGGCGAACGACGACGACAGCGCGATGAACGTCGAGTTGAGGAACCACCTGGCGAACGGATACCGGTCGGAGGTGAACAGATCGGCGAAGTTCCCGAGGCTGGCCCCGGTCGGCAGCAGGTCGGTGGAGGCCAGCGTGCCCAGCGGGTTGATCGCCGCGGAGATCACGAACAGGATCGGGAACACCGCGAACGCGCACACCACCAGCACGAACACGTGCCGCAGCGCGAGTCTCATGCGTAGACCTCCTCCTGCTTGCGGGTCCGGCGGAAGGCCACCACGGAGATGAGCGCCACGATCGCGAAGATGAACACCGAGATCGAGGCGGCGAAGCCGAACTGCGCGCCATAGGTGCCGAACGCCAGCCGGAAGGTGTAGGTGATCAGCAGGTCGGTGGCCCCCACCTGCGGGCTCTCCGCCGGGAACGGGCCGCCCTCGCTGGTCAGCGCGATCGCGTTGAAGTTGTTGAAGTTGAAGGCGAACGACGAGATCAGCAGCGGCGTGAGCGCCACCAGCAGCAGCGGCAACGTCACCTTGCGGAAGCCGTGCCACGGCGTCGCCCCGTCGATGGAGGCGGCCTCGGTCAGCTCGCGCGGGATCGCCTGGAGCGCGCCCGTGGTCACCAGGAACATGTACGGGAAGCCCAGCCACAGGTTGACCAGGATGACCGCCAGCCGGGCGGTGGACGGCTGCCCCATCCAGTCGACGTCCAGCCCGAAGAGCTGGTTGACCAGCCCGAAGTCGCGGTTGAACATGTCCCGCCAGACCAGCAGCATCGCGAAGGAGGGCATCGCGTAGGGCAGGATCAGCGCGATCCGGTAGACGCGGGTGCCGCGCATGCGCGGGTGGTGCAGGGCCAGCGCCACCGCCATGCCGAGCGCGAACGTGGACGCCACGGACACCAGCGCGAACACCACGTTCCACCCGAAGACACCGATGAAGTAGCCGGAGATCGTGGGGTTCGTCAGCACCCGGGCAAAGTTCGCGAAGCCGACGCTGACCTGCCAGCCCTGCGCGAGGTGCGCGCCCTTGGCGTTGACGAAATAGCCCTGCCCCTCGTCGGCCGTCCACCGGTCGCCCTCGCCCTGGACGCAGTCGCAGCGCGCGTCGTAGACGAGCGCCGCCCGCCCCTCGACCGCGCGGCTCAGCCCGTTCGCCTTGATCAGCCCGCCCCGGGTCGGTACGGCCAGCGCCGCGATCTGCTGCGCCCTGGCCGCCGCCTGCGGGGCCGTCAGCACGGTGAAGCCGGGCGCCTTCAGCACCTTGCCCGTCACGCCCACCTGGGCGCCGCTCACAGGTGCGAGCCCGGCCTGGTCGCCCGACTGGACCTGCTTGGTCGCCGGGTCCACCAGGAGGAAGACCAGCTTGTCGCCCTTCAGCGCGCTGGTCAGGCTGTACTCGGGCGAACCGGGCGCCTGCCGCACGGAGCCCGTCTCGATCGCCGTGATGGCCGCCGTCTTGTCGCCGCGGTGGCCGTCGCCGAAGTTCGTGAACGCCGTGCTCACCGTGTAGAGGACCGGGAAGACCTGGAAGGCGATCAGGAAGAGGGTGCCGGGGATCAGGTATTTGGCTGGGATGAACCGGCGGGTCAGGTAGAGGTAGGCGATCACCGCGGTGGCGCCGCCGAGGATCGCCAGGGCGGGCCACGACCCGGCCGCCACCAGGGGCGGCGCCGCGTACACCAGGAGCGCCGCCGCCACCGCGAGCACCGCGATCCTGCTCACCAGGAAAGCCGTGGTGATCTCGCGGCGGGGCCGCGGGGGAGCATGAGCCCCCGTGGCCTCACGCACGTCCAGGGTCATGGCGTCAGTTCTTGAGCGAGGTGTCGATGGCCTTCTGCGCGGCCGCCGCGGCCTTGGCCGGGTCGCCGCCCTTGACCACCGCCGCCTCGGCGATGCCGAACGGCTCCCAGACCGCCTGCATCTCGGGGATGGCCGGCATCGGCAGGCCGTTCTTGCCCGCGTCCATGAACTTGCCGGCGTCGGGGTCGGTCGCGCCGACCTCCTGCAGCGCCTCGGTCAGCGCCGGGGGTCGCGGGTCGGCCGCGTACAGGGCCTTGGCCACGTCCTTGTTGGTCACGTAGTTGGCGACGAACTCCTGCGCGAGGGTCTTGTTCTTGCCCTTGGAGGCCACGAAGAACGACTGGACGCCGACGAACGGCGTGGCGGGCTTGCCGTCCTTGAACGACGGGACGGGCGTGATGTCGTAGCTAATGCCGCCCTTCTTCACGTCGCCCATGGCCCAGGGGCCGGAGATCAGGAACGCGCACTTGCCGCCCGCGAAGCTCGCGACGTAGTTCTCGTTGGTGATCGACGTCTTGAGCGCGCCGTCACCCTTCTCCCCCAGCTCCTTCAGCTTGCCGAACGCCTTGACCGAGTCGGGCGAGCCGAGCAGCACCTTCTTCGGGTCCGGGTCGCCGGAGGCGGTGGTGCCGAACAGCGAGCCGCCGCCCGCCGCGAAGAGCGGGTAGACGTGGAAGGCGTCGCCCTTCTGCGCCACCGGCAGGCAGAGCACCTCCTTGACCTTGCCCGCGGCCTTGAGCGCCTTGCCCTGCTTGACCAGGTCCTCCAGCGTCGCGGGGGCCTCGGGCGCGAGCTTGGTGTTGCGGATCAGCGCGATGTTCTCCACCGCGTACGGCGCGGCCATCACCTGCCCGTCGAAGGTGACCGCCTTCATGGCGATCTCCGGGAACGCCGCCTTCTGCGCGTCGGTGAGGTTGACCGGGTCGATGGCGCCGTTCTGCACCAGGTTGCCGATCCAGTCGTGCGCGCCGACCATGATGTCCGGGCCGCTGCCCTGCTGAGAGGCGGTCAAGAAGGTCTGCTGGTTGTCCTTGCTGATCTCCTTCACCTCGACGGTCACGCCGTTCTCGGTGCCGAACTGATCGGCGAAGGGCTTGAGCGCCTTGACCCGGTTGGGGTCGGCCCAGATCACGAGCTTGCCGCCGCCCTTGGCGGCGGGGGCCGAGGCCGAGGTGGCGGAGCCGCTGGGGGCGGCGGAGGGGGTGCCGGGCTGCGAACCGCCGCACGCCGTGGCGGCTAATGCCAGGGACGTGAGAGCGGCCACACCCAGGGCTCGCTTGCGCATGGGACCTCCTGAGGTCCGGAGGGAGCTATTGACCGCTTTCGCGGCTTATATTTCCGGGACGTTAGCGAGTCTTTGCAAGAATTGGAAGAACTTGCGAAAGAGCGTTACCTGATCCAGATGCGCTGGATGCTCCCTTGACCTCGCCACCTGGTCTCCTGGGAGAAGTACGGTGTTATCTGCAACTTTCCGCAACTTACGCTTGACCCCACAGAACCACGCAGGCCATCCTGCACCAGACATCACGGACATTTCCCCCGGAGGACCGCAATGCTCGGCAACGACGATTGGTGGCGGGACGCCGTCGTTTACCAGGTGTACCCACGCAGCTTCGCCGACGCCAACGGCGACGGCATCGGGGACCTGCCGGGCGTGCGCGAGCGCCTCGGCTACCTCGGCGAGCTGGGCGTGGACGCCATCTGGTTGAGCCCCTTCTACACCTCGCCGATGGCCGACGGCGGCTACGACGTGGCCGACTACCGTGACGTGGACCCGATGTTCGGCACGCTGGCCGACCTCGACGGGCTGATCGACGACGCGCACGAGCTGGGCATCAGGGTGATCGTGGACCTGGTCCCGAACCACTCCTCCGACCGGCACCCGTGGTTCCAGGCGGGGCTGCGCGACCGCTACATCTTCCGGGACCGGCCCAACGACTGGGAGTCCATCTTCGGCGGGCCCGCCTGGACACAGGTCGCCGACGGGCAGTGGTATCTCCACCTCTTCGCCCCCGAACAGCCCGACCTCAACTGGGAGCACCCGGAGGTGCGGGCCGAGTTCCGCGACATCCTGCGGTTCTGGCTGGACCGCGGGGTGGACGGCTTCCGCGTCGACGTGGCGCACGGCATGGTCAAGGCCGCCGGGCTGCCCGACGTGGGGCCGAAGGAGGGCCGCCAGGCCGAGATGCTCGGCGACGAGCGCGTGCCGTACTTCGACCAGGACGGCGTGCACGAGATCTACCGCGAGTGGCGGCCGATCCTCGACTCCTACCCCGGCGGGCGGATGGCCGTCGCCGAGGCGTGGGTGTCCTCGCCCGAGCGGCTGGCCCGCTACGTCGGCCCCGACGAGCTGCACCAGGCGTTCAACTTCGACTTCCTGCTGGCCGACTTCCACGCCAAGTCCTTCCGCGCGGTCATCGAGAAGGCGCTGGCCGAGGCGGAGCTGGTCGGCGCGCCGACCACCTGGGTGCTGTCCAACCACGACAAGCCCCGGCACGTCACCCGGCACGGCGGCCTGGCCCGGGCCAAGGCGGCCACGCTGCTCATGCTGGCGCTGCCCGGCTCGGCCTACCTCTACAACGGCGAGGAGCTCGGCCTGCCCGAGGTGCTCGACCTGCCGGACGAGCTGCGGCAGGACCCGGCGTTCCTGCGCAGCGGCGAGAGCCGCGACGGCTGCCGAGTGCCGATCCCGTGGACCACCGCTCCCGGCTTCGGCTGGCGGGACCCGTGGCTGCCGATCCCCGAGTCGTGGGCGCCGCTGTCGGCCGAGGCCCAGCACGACGACCCCGCCTCCACGCTGAACCTCTACCGGGCCGCGCTGCGCCTGCGCAAGGCCCACCCGGCGCTCGGCGGCGGCACGCTGGCCTGGCTCGACTCCCCCAAGGACGTGCTGGCCATCGAGCGCTCGCCCGGCCTGGTCGTCGTCCTGAACACCGGCGACGAGCCGGTGGAGGTGACCGGCGAGGTGCTGCTGTCGAGTGGCCCGCTCACCGCCGACGGCACCCTCCCGCCCGACACCACGGTGTGGCTCCAGCGCTGAGGCCGGCTGCGGCCCGTACGGCCTTCGCGGGCTGTGCGGGCTGTACGGCCCGCGCGGGTGGACCATGGGGGAAATTTTCCCTTTGATCGCCTCATCGCGGTACTTACCGTTAGTAGCCTCGTTTAATGTCACGCGTCTGGGCGAGGTCCCTGCGTGGCCGCGTCACGTTCGTGGCGGCCGCCGTGGCGGCCTCGGTACTGATTCCCGCGGGGGTCGGCAGCGTCGTCGTGGCCAGGTCCGTGATCGAGGCCCACGTGTGGGAGGAGACCAGGGACGCCGCCGAACAGGTGGCGGTCGAGTCACGCGGTGGCGACCTCCCCCTGGGCGCGGCGATGCCGCTGCCCGACCCGTACGTCGACCTGATCCAGGTCGTGGCCCCGGGCGGTCAGGTGATCGGGACGAGCGACGCGGCCCGCAACCTGCCGCGGCTGAGCGACGTCTGGCCCACGCCCGACAACCGGGTCATCAGCACCACGAACTGCATCCCGAGGATGTGCATCCATCTGACGGCCGTACGCGTGTCGCCGGCGCCGAGTTCGAACGTCGTGTACGCCGGGCGCACCACGCCGGGCCTCCTGGACCTGCGGCTCCTGGAGACCGTGGTGTTCACCCAGATCGTCATGCTCATGGCCCTGGCCACCTGGACGACCTGGCTGACCATGGGCCGGGCCCTGCAACCGGTGGGCGCGATGCGGGCCGAGCTCGACGAGGTCAACGCCAGCGACCTGAGCCGCCGGGTGACCCAGCCGCCGGGGGACGACGAGGTCGCCGAGCTCGCGCGGTCCGTCAACGGCACGCTGGCCCGTATGGAACGTTCCGCGTGCCAGCAGCGCCGCTTCGCCTCCGACGCCTCGCACGAGCTGCGCACCCCCATCGCCGGGCTGCGCGCGCAGTTGGAGAGCGCCCAGCTCTACCCGGAGGACACCGACTTCGTCGCCCTGGTGGACAGCGCGCTGCGCGACACCGACCGGCTCGAAGCGATCATCACCGACCTGCTGCTGCTGGCCAGGATCGGCTCGCGTGTGGACGTGGTGAAGGAGCGGGTGGACCTCGCGGCCCTGGTCCGCGACGAGCTGTCGTGCCGCGAGGACCCGCTGCCCGTCAAGCTGGCGCTGGACGAGGGCGTCGTGGTGGACGGGGTACGGATGCAGCTGGCCCGGGTGCTGACGAACCTGCTGGACAACGCCCAGAGGCATGCCGAGAGCATCGTCAGGGTGGTCGTCACCAGATGCGGGGACATGGCCGTCGTGTCCGTGGAGAACGACGGCGTGGAGATCGCGCCGACGGACCGCGAGTGCATCTTCGACCGCTTCACCCGGCTGGACGCGGCCCGCAGCCGCGACGCCGGCGGCACCGGTCTGGGCCTGGCCATCGCGCGCGACGTCGCGGTGGCGCATCGCGGCGAGATCCGCGCCGAGGAGTACCGCGGCGGCGCCCGCTTCGTCCTGCGGCTGCCTGCCGTGTGACACGATCCACCTACCGTCGTTCGCCTTGTGACATGAACCGGTGGATTTACGTGCCCTTTGTCCGGGATCATGGGGACATGACGGAACAAGCGCCGCAAGGTGTGGACCCGCACATCCCCAACGCGGCGCGGATGTACGACTACTTCCTTGGTGGCAAGGACAACTTCAAGGCCGACCGGGAGCTCGCCGAACTGGTCATGAGCGTGTTACCCGAGGTCAGAGAGGGCACGAGGCAGAACCGCAAGTTCATCGGGCGAGTGGTCGAATACCTCTGCCGTCAGGGCGTCACCCAGTTCCTCGATCTGGGATCCGGTCTCCCGGCCGCGGAGAACGTGCACGAGGTCGCCCACCGGTTCGCGCCGGACGCGCGCGTGGTGTACGTCGACAACGACCCCGTGGTCGCCGCGCACGGCCGCGCCCTGCTGGCCGACCCGGAGAAGGTCACCATGGTGCTGGCCGACGGCCGCGAGCCGGAGAAGATCCTCGGGCATCCCGAGGTGCTGTCCGTGCTGGACTTCGACCGGCCGGTCGCGGTGCTCATGATGTTCTTCCTGCACCTGGTGCCCGACGAGGACGAGCCGCAGGAGTTCGTGGCCACCTACCGCGACGCGCTGGCGCCGGGCAGCTATCTGGCCATCTCGCATGTCGGCAACGACGTCGTGCCGGAGCGGGTGGCCAAGATCAGCGAGTTCTACCAGAAGGCGAACGCGCCGTTCTGCCCGCGCCCCGGCACGGAGATCGCCCGGTTCTTCGGTGACTTCGAGCTGATCCCGCCGGGGCTGGCGAGCGGCCTGGGGCCGGAGATCGGCTGGCCGTTCAACGACCCCCAGGAGACGCAGTTCCTCGATGAGGAGATGGCGCGGATGGGCTACGCGGGTATCGGCCGCAAGCCCTAGACCGTCGTCATCTCCCGTTGCTCGTCCGCCGCGGGCGGTTCGGGTCGCACGTCCTCGTCCAGCAACGTCGCCTCGTCGAACGGCACGTTGCCGGCGAGCACCTCGGCCGCCCGCGCCTTGTCGAACTCGCCCGTCCAGGTGGCGACGAGCACGGTGCCGATCGCGTTGCCCGCGAAGTTCGTCAGCGCCCGGGCCTCGGACATGAAGCGGTCGATGCCGACGATGAGGCCGACACCGTCGACCAGCTCGGGCCGGTGCGACTGCAGGCCGCCGGCCAGCGTGGCGATGCCGGAGCCGGTCACGCCCGCCGCGCCCTTCGAGGCGATCATCATGAACCCCAGCAGCGCGAGCTGCTCGCCGAAGCGCAGCGGCGACCCGCTGGCGGAGGCGATGAACAGCGTGGACATGGTCAGGTAGATCGCGGTGCCGTCGAGGTTGAAGGAGTAGCCGGTGGGCACCGTGATGCCCGCCACGGTACGGCTCACGCCGAGGTGCTCCATCTTGGCGATCAGCCTCGGCAGCGCGGCCTCGGACGACGACGTGGACAGGATCAGCAGGAACTCGCGGCCCAGATAGCGGAACAGCGGCCACAGGCCGATCTTGGCCACCCCCCAGAGCAGCGGGCCGAGCACCAGCCCGACGAACAGCACACAGGTGGTGTAGAAGGCGATCATGATGATGGCCAGGCTCTTGAGTGCGTCGAGGCCGGTGGCGCCGACGACCGCGGCGATGGCGCCGAACGCGCCGACCGGCGCCGCCCACATGATCATGGCGAGGATGCGGAACACCAGCCGCTGGATGTGCTCGATGGCCGTCAGGATCGGCGCGGCCTTGGGCCCGATGGCCTGCAGCCCGAATCCGGTGAGCAGCGCGACCAGGAGCGTCTGCAGCGTCTGACCCTCGGTGAACGCCGACACCACCGTGGTGGGGATGATGCCGAGCACGAAGTCGACCGAATCGGTGGCGCCCCCCTTGGCCGCCTCGCCCTCGGCGACCTTCTTGGCGGCGTCGGTGAGGTGCAGCCCCGAGCCCGGGTCGATGAGGTTGCCGACCAGCAGCCCGATGATGAGGGCTACCGTGGACATGATGAGGAAGTAGCCGATGGTGAGCCCGCCGACCTTGCCGACCTTGGCCGCCTTGGTGACCGAACCGATGCCGAGCACGATCGTGCAGAAGATGATCGGGCTGATCATCATCTTGATCAGGTTGACGAAGCCGGTGCCGAGCGGCTTGAGCGCCTGGCCGACGTCCGGCCAGACGAATCCCACCAGGATGCCGAGCAGGACCGCCGCGATGACGGCCAGGTAGAGATAGCGAGTGCGATCACGCATGGAGGGTCTCCGGTCGCTATGAGTGAAAGTCCTAACCATGCGACTATGCGGTCCGTGGTGATCCAGGTCACTATTGCGTAAGTTTCGTTCATTGAGAGGTCCACGATGCGCCGCTGGAGCCTGGCAGGGCAGATGTTGCTCCTGCAACTGCTGGTGGTCACCGTCACGCTGGTGGGCGCCGCCACGCTCGTCTCCGTGCTGGCGGACCAGCTCGTCACCGCCGAGGCGGCGGGCGCGGCCAGGTCGGCGGCGGCCGCCGTGGCGGCCTCGCCCGACGTGCTGGCCGCCCTGGACGAGCCGTCGCCCACCACGCGGCTGCAGCCGTACGCCGACCGGGTGGAAGCCGAGTCGGGCGTCGACTTCGTCACCATCATGAAGCCCGACGGCACCCGCTACACGCACCCCAACCGGGCGGAGATCGGCAAGCGGTTCCTCGGCCACATCGACCGCGCGCTGCGCGGCGAGACGTTCACGGAGACCTACACCGGCACGCTCGGCCCGTCCGTGCGGGCGGTCGCCCCGGTCCACGCGGGCGGCCCGAACGGCCCGATACGGGCGCTGGTCAGCGCGGGCATCAAGGTCGACCGAGTGAGCGCCAGGCTGCGCGGCCAGCTCGTCTGGACCGGGCTCATCGCCCTGCTCGGGCTCGCCCTCGGCGCCGTCGGCACCTGGCTGGTGACCGCCCGGCTCCGCAGGCAGACGCACGGGCTCGGCCCGGTCGAGCTGGGCCGCATCCACGAGCATCACGACGCGGTCCTGCACGCCGTACGGGAGGGGCTGCTGCTGGTCGGCAGGGACGGCACGCTGACGCTCTGCAACGACGCCGCGCGGCAACTGCTCGACCTGCCCGCCGACGCCGAAGGGCGGCACCTGGACGAGCTGGGCCTGTCGGGGCTGTTCGACACGGATCAGGAGCGCGTGCACCTGGTCGGCGACCGGGTGCTGGCCGTCAACGGAGCGGCCAGCAGGCTCGGCACCGTGGTGACCGTCCGGGATCACACCGAGCTGCAGGCGCTGGCCGGGCAGCTGAACGCCGAGCGCGGCTTCGCCGACTCGCTCCGGTCGGCCGCCCATGAGTCCGCCAACAAGCTGCACACGGTCATCACGCTGGTGGAGCTGGGCCGTACCGAGCAGGCGGTGGCGTTCGGCACCGCCGAGCTGCGGGCGGCGCAGGAGCTCACCGACCGAGTGATGGGCGCGGTACGCGAGCCGATCCTGGCCGCGCTGCTACTGGGCAAGAGCGCCGAGGCGGCCGAGCGCGGCAGCGAGCTGGTGATCAGCCACGACAGCGACCTGGACGACCTCGGCCTCGACCCCGGAGAGCTGGTGACCATCGTCGGCAACCTCATCGACAACGCGATCGACGCGGCCACCCGGGTCGAGGTGCTGCTGCGGGGCGGCCGTGACGGCTTCCTCATCCGGGTGGCCGACGACGGGCCCGGCCTGATCGCGCCCGACGCGTTCCGGAAGGGCTGGACCACCAAGGGCGACGGGCACGGGCTGGGGCTCGCGCTGGTCGGGCAGGCGGTGCGGCGGCTGGGCGGCACGATCGAGGTGGACGGCTCGGTGTTCACCGTACGGCTGCCCGTGCCCCAGCCCGTGGCGGAGCCGGTCCGATGATCTCGGTGCTGGTGGTCGAGGACGAGGAGATCACCGCCGAGGCCAACCGCATCTACGTGAACCGGGTGCCGGGCTTCGAGGTGGCGGGCGTGGTGCGCTCGGGCGGGGAGGCGCTGCGGTTCCTGCGGCGCACGCCGGTCGATCTCATCCTGCTCGACCTGTACCTGCCCGACATGCACGGGCTGGAGGTCTGCCGGGCCGTACGGGCGGGCGGGCTGCTGTGCGACGTGATCGCGGTCACCTCCGCGCGCGATCTGGCCATGGTGCGCAGGGCCGTGTCGCTGGGCATCTCCCAGTACCTGCTCAAGCCGTTCACCTTCGCGACACTCAACGAGAAGTTGACCGGCTATGCCCGGTTCAAGGAGGAGGCCGGCGAGATCGTCGGCCAGGGCGACGTGGACCGGGTGCTCGGCACCCTGCGCGGCCGCTCCGAGCTGCCGAAAGGGATGGCCCGCGACACCCTCGACCTGGTCGCCGCCGAGCTGCGCGGCCGGCCCGCGGGGATGTCGGCGCAGGCCGTGGGGACGGCTGCCGGGGTCTCCAGGGTGACCGCCCGCAGATACCTGGAACACCTGGTGGAGCTGGGGGTGGCGGTCCGGATGCCGCAGTACGGAGCGGTGGGCCGTCCAGAACTGCTCTACCGGATCCCCCCGGAAAGTTAATTAGGGGGACGCTGCCAGTTCAATCCGCGCCTCTAGCTTCGGGATGCCACCCGTTAGCACTGAGGAGTCACGTTGCGAGTCCTGGCCGTTGTTCCCGCCCGCGGAGGTTCCGCAGGCGTTCCGTTGAAGAACCTCGCGCCGGTCGGCGGTATTCCCCTGGTCACCCGTGCCGTGCGCGCTTCGCTGCGCAGCGAGCTGATCGACCGGGTCGTGGTCAGCACCGACCACGCGGGGATCGCCGAGGCCGCCAAGGAGGCCGGCGCGCTCGTCGTGGACCGTCCCGAGGAGCTCAGCGGCGCGACCGCCTCCAGCGAGTCGGCGGTGCTGCACGCGCTCGACGCGCTCGGCGAGGACCCCGAGGTGGTCGTCCTCGTACAGTGCACCAGCGCGTTCATCGACTCCGACGACCTGTCGGCGGCCGTGCGCAAGGTGCTGGACGGCGAGGCCGACACGGTCGTGTCCGGCCTGCCCACGCACGAGTTCCTCTGGACCGCCGCCGGCGGCGGGATCAACCACGACCCCGCGATCAGGCAGCGCAGGCAGGACCGCGAGCCGCAGTTCCGCGAGAACGGCGCCTTCTACGTCATGCGCACCTCCGGGCTGCGCGAGCACGGCCACCGCTTCTTCGGCACCGTCGCCGTACAGCCGGTGCCCGTGCGCCACGCGATCGAGATCGACGAGCCCGAGGACCTGGAGCTGGCCCGCGCGCTGGCCCCGTTCGTGGACGTGCCCGAGCCGATCGACGTCGACGCGGTCATCACCGACTTCGACGGCGTCCACACCGACGACCGCGCCTACGTCGACTCCGACGGCCGCGAGATGGTGCTGGTCAGCCGCTCCGACGGGATGGGCATCGCGCTGCTGCGCCGCTCCGGGGTGAAGGTGCTGGTCATGTCGACCGAGCACAACCCGGTCGTGGCGGCCCGCGCCCGCAAGCTGGGCGTCCCCGTGCTCCAGGGGCTGGCCGAGAAGCGGGTCGTCCTGCGTGACTGGCTGACGATCGAGGGCCTGGACCCGGCCCGCGTCGCCTACGTGGGCAACGACGTCAACGACCTGGGCCCGATGGCCGAGGTGGGCTGGCCGATCGCGGTGCCCGACGCGCACCCGCGGGTACGCGCGGCCGCCAGGGTCGTGCTGTCCAGGCCGGGCGGCGACGGAGCGGTCCGCGAGCTGTGCGACCGGGTCGTGGCGGCCCGGCCCGAGACGCCCGCCGCCCCCGAGGTCAAGCCGCGTCCCAGGTTCGGCCCGGTGGCGGTCGGCGAGGTGCTGGTCGGCGACGGCGAGCCCGTCTACGTCATCGGCGAGATCGGCATCAACCACAACGGCGACCTCGACCTCGCGCGCCGGCTCATCGACGTGGCGGCCGACGCGGGCTGCCAGGCGGTGAAGTTCCAGAAGCGCACCCCGGCGATCTGCGTGCCCGAGGCGCAGAAGAGCCAGATCAGGCAGACGCCCTGGGGCGAGATGACCTACCTGGAGTACAAGGAGCGGACCGAGTTCGGCCACGACGAGTACCGCCAGATCGCCAAGTACTGCGACGAGCGCGGCCTGCACTGGTTCGCCTCGCCGTGGGACGTGCCCTCCATCGACTTCCTGGAGGAGATGGACGTCGTGGCGCACAAGGTGGCCTCGGCCAGCGTCGCCGACCACGAGCTGCTCCGCGCCCTCGCGGCGACCGGCAAGCCGATGATGCTGTCGACCGGCATGTCCACGCTCTCCGAGATCGACCAGGCCGTCGAGATCCTCGGCACCGACAACCTGATCATGATGCACGCCACCTCCACGTACCCCCTCCCGCCGGAGGAGGCGAACCTGCGCACGATCACCACCCTCAAGGAGCGCTACGGCGTGCCGGTCGGCTACTCCGGCCACGAGCGCGGCCTGCAGATCTCGCTGGCCGCGGTGACGCTCGGCGCGGTCTGCGTGGAGCGGCACATCACGCTCGACCGCACCATGTGGGGCTCCGACCACGCCGCGTCGCTGGAGCCCGCCGGCCTGGAGCACCTGGTACGCGACATCCGGATCATCGAGCAGGCGATGGGCGACGGCGTCAAGCGCGTCTTCCCCGGCGAGGAGGCGCCCAAGGCCCGCCTGCGCCGCGTCACCGTCTGACGAGCGCCATCTTGATCACTCTGTCCGTCATCGTTCCTGTGCGTGACGGCGAGCGTTTCATCGCCGACGCGCTCTCCTCGCTCCGCCGCAACGCCCGGCCCGACTTCGAGTTCATCGTGGTCGACGACGGGTCGGTGGACGCCACCGGCGACATCGTCGAGGACTTCCGCGCCGACCTGCCCGGTCTTGCCGTGCTGCGCAATCCGGCGCCGGTCGGCCTCGCGGACGCCCGCAACACGGGGCTGTCGGCCGCCTCGGGCCGGTACGTCACGTTCATGGACGGGGACGACTGGCTCGCCCCCGGCTATCTGCCCCAGCTCGTCGAGGCCATCGACGGGCTCGGCTGCGACTTCGTACGCGCCGACCACGTGCAGGTCGAGGGCCGCAAGCGGGTCGTGCACCGCGCCCCGCTGGCGCGGCGGGACGCGGTGCTCGACCCCCGGGACGCGATCCTGCCCGCGAACGTGCGGACCATGGTCGACTACCCCTACGCGTGGGCCGGCGTCTACCGGCGCTCGCTGCAGGACCTGCTGCACTTCCCCGGCTCGCTGCACACCGCCGAGGACCGCCCGTGGATCTGGCGGCTGCACCGGGAGGCGGCCACGTTCGCGGTGGTGTCGCTGGCCGGGGTGTTCTACCGGCGGATGGTGTCGGGGTCGCTCACGCGGGTGGGCGACGAGCGGCAGCTGCACTTCTTCGACGCCTTCGAGCTGGTGTTCAAGGACCTTGAGGAGGAGTTCCTGCCGAAGGCCGTACGCAACTTCTGCGCGCTGCTCGCGCACCACCTGGAGATCGCCGACCGCTTCACCCCGCAGTTGCGCGCCCGCTTCGAGGAGCGCGGCGCGGAAATGGTACGGGCGCTGCCCACCGCCCTGGTGGCGGACGCGGTGGCGCGCATGTCCGTGGACCGCGAGGCCACGCTGCGGGCGCTGCTGCCCGACCTCCCCCCAAGCCCCCACGTCCGGCTCCGCCGTGAACGGGAGGACTCATGACCACGGTCTTCTACGCCTCGACGCTGTTCGGGGCGATGTCGCTGGCGGCCGGGATCGACGACGGCCGGTTCGCCGAGGGACGCAGGGTCCTCATCGTGTCGAACAACGCGGCGATCCCCGAGGTGACCGTCCCCCTGGACCGGACACCGGGCTTCGCCGTGCTGCGCTCCCGCTTCGACGCGATCCACTCGTGGAACGAGCTGATCGCGCCGCTGCACCCGTCGGAGTGGAAGGCCCGCGTCATCGAGGTGCCGATGATGGAGCGGCTGATCCGCTCCCAGCTCGCGCTCGACGACGTGGAAGAGCTGGTGCTGGAGTCGATCGCGGTGCCGCCCGCCCGGACGATCGCCGGGCTGGTGCGCGACTGCCCGATCACCGTCTACTCAGACGGCCTGATGAGCTACGGCCCGACGCGCGACCCGCTGCCCGCCGAGATCTTCCGCCGCATCACCCGCCTGCTGCACCTGGACCTGGTGCCGGGGCTGGAGCCGCTCTTACTGAGCGAGTACGACGTGCCGGCCTCGCTCCTGCCGGACGAGGCGTTCCTGTCGGTGCTCCGGCAGGTGGCGACGACCGCGCCCGACATGCTGGCCGGGCAGGCGATGATCCTCGGGCAGTACCTGTCGGCGCTGGAGATCGTCACGCCGGAGGAGGAGGCGGCGCTGCACGAGTCGATGCTGCGCGGCCTGGTCGCCCGCGGCTTCTCGAGCGTGGTGTTCAAGCCCCACCCGGCGGCCGGCCGCAGGCACGCCCAGTTGCTCAGGGCCGCCGCCGAGCCGCTGAACGTGCGGCTGACCGTGGCCGATGAGAGCGTCCCCGCCGAGGTGTGCTTCTCGGCGCTCCGGCCCGAGCTGGTCGTGGGCTGCTTCTCGACCGGCCTGGTCACGGCCGGGCGGTTCTTCGGGCTGCCGGTGGCCTCGTTCGGCACCGAGCTGGTGCTGGAGCGGCTGGCCCCGTACGAGAACAGCAACCGGGTGCCCGCCACGATCGTCGACGCCCTGCTGCCCCGCATGTCGGTGGACGGCACCATCGAGCCGGCGCCGCGCGGCTACCTGCGGGAGCTGGTGCGGGCGGTGGGCTACTGCATGCAGGCGGAGACGTATCCGGAGCTGCGGCCGGTGGACTTCGACTTCGACCCGCGCTACTTCAAGCGCAAGCGGCTGGAGACCCTCGACCTGACGGCCAAGCCCACCGCGCTGACGCGGCTGCGCCGGAAGATCAAGTCGGCCATCTGAGGGGCGCCACCCGGCAGGGGCGGGCGGCGCCCCGCCCCTGCCCTGCCGGGGCACGCCCCGCCCTGCACGCCCCGCCCTGCCGGGGCAGCCCATCCCGAGGGCACTCCCTTAGGACAGCGCCCGCAAATATCGGCGCATCCGCCGCTTTGCCCGGTAACCGGCACGTAGCACGGTGGGGTGCACGTCCAGGCGCATCCTGGCGCGGCGGCGGGCGGCGGCGTGCTCGGGCCCGTCGAGCAACGACCTGGCCGGGACCCGGGGGCCACCGGTCACCAAGCCGCCCAGCAGGCCCACCCAGTCGTTGCGATCCATCGAGTGGAAGTAGTTGGCCGCGCACCACCCGGCGTCGGCGGCGCGGAAGCCGCCCGTGGCCAGCTCGCCGAGCGTGCCCAGCAGCCCGCTGCCCTCGAACACCAGGTTGATCATCTCCGCGCTCACACCGAAGTCGCTCAGCACCAGCAGCGGAACGTCCTGCGCGATGGCCTCCAGCGCCGCCGTCGAGCTGACCGTCACGAACCCGGCCGCCTGAGCGAGCTGGTCGTGCATCGAGCCCGCCTCGAACGCCACCCGCCCCGGCTCGCCGAGCTCGCGCCAGAGCCGCTGGTAGTGGTGGCGTTCGTTGTGCGTCTGCCGTTCGTCCTCCAAGGCGCGCAGCTTCACCACCACGTCCAGGTCCGGCCGGCGGGCGGCCAGCTCGGCCAGCGACAGCAGGATGCGTTCGCGATCCTCGCGCTCACGCGGCACCTTCGCCTGGGTGGCGAACACCACCCGGTTCCCGCCGCCGCGCACGGCCCGCGGGCGCAGGAACGGCAGCCGGGCCAGCCCGACCGCCCCTCCCCCGCCGAGCTCGGCGGCGATCCCGGCGAACTCGGCCACCTCCCGCTCGCTGTGCACCACGAACAGGTCGCAGCCGCTGCGGAACAGCCACGCCTTCTCCGTCGCGGGCACCGAGATGCCCGGCAGCCCGGTCACGAGCACCGGCCGCGGCCGCAGCCCGGCGAACGCCTCGGCCACCAGCACGTCCACGACCGGCCCCGTACAGGCCACGATGATCGCGTCCGGCCGCGTACGTTCCGCCAGCCGCCGCACCGCCCGAGCCGACATCAGCGGCGGCGTGGGGCGGTCGCCCACGGCGGCGGCGATCTGCTCGGGCGACGGCGCGATCGGCGTGCGCACCACGACGAGCTCCGTCCCAGAGCCGGGAGGCAGGTCGCCGAGCAGGCAGGCCGCCCACTTCAGGTACGAGTCGGAGTCGGCCACGGCCAGCACTCTCACGCGGTCACTCCAGTCGGATACGGGTTGACGATGGTCACCCGGTTGTTCCAGTCAGGTAGGGGTTGCGGCCGGTCATCAAGACGTTCCGGTCAGACGGGGGTCGGTGCCGGTCACCCGGCCACACCGGTCAGATGCGAACGCAGGGCGGGAGCCGCCCTGCTGGTCCACCAATCGTCCGGTACGTCCACCGGCTCGACCGCGACGCCGCGCGGCGTGAGCAGCACCCCCAGCGAGCTGATCGCGGTGGACGGCAGGCTGAGCACCCGCTGGCTGGGGTCGAGGCCGCGCAACGTCAGCTCGGCCGGCACGCCGGCGTCGTACACGGTGATCCCGGGCCGCTCGCGGATGAGCGCCACGTCCGCGGGGTCCTCGCGGCGGTGCGGGAAGTAGGCGAGCGGCTCCTCGGTGGCCAGGTCCGTCAGCCAGCTCAGATAGCGGTCGCGGCGCACCAGCCCGTTCCTGACCAGGGAGGTGCCGAGCACGACGGTCCGCTCGACCGGTCCGGGACCGCCCAGCGGCTGCTCGCGCAGCCACCCGAAGTCGTGGCGGACCAGGTCGACGCCCGCCGCGCGGACGGCCAGCGCCAGCTCGTCGGACACCGGCAGCGCGGTGAAGACCGACACCCGGCTCGCGCGTAGCCTGATCCCCGCCGCCAGCCCCAGCGCCGCACGCAGCTTCCCCGGCTGCGCCCGCGCCCGCAACAGCGGCTTGTACGGCCCGGCGGCCAGCAGTTCGAGCAGCCGGAGCGTGGCCAGCCCGTCATCGACGATCACGATCCGGCCCGGAAGGGACACGAGCCAGCGGAGCTGAACCCGCCCGGAGAAGGCGTCGCCGACGGCGTGCGGGGAACGCGGCATGCGCTCGCGCGGCTCGGCCAGCTCCAGCCCCTCGGGCAGCGCCAGATCGGACAGCGCCCGGCGGGTGGCCTTCAGCGCCCGCAGCCCGGCGCGCGGGACGACGGCGGTGACCGGCCCGAGCAGCCCAGCGCGGTGGGCCTCGATGGCGCACAGCATCTGGAGCGGGGACTCCACCCAGGCCGACGCCTGTTTGCCCACTCTGATCTCCCCGCGTGGTGTGGCCCATTAACGACCGCTTCAAGCTAGCCCGCCCGCCTTAAGCCGTCAGAAACGACACGTGAACAATGGAGACCATGAACTCGCTACTACTCAATACGGACGGCGTACAGGTGCCGCAGCTCGGGTTCGGCGTCTGGCAGGTGCCTAGCGACGTGGCCGAGCAGGTCGTGACGACCGCTCTGGAGGTCGGTTACCGCCACGTCGACACCGCCAGCGCCTACGGGAACGAGGAGGGCGTCGGCCGTGCCGTGCGCGCCTCGGGGATCCCGCGCGAGAAGCTGTTCGTCACCACCAAGCTCTTCAATCCCGACCACGGCCGGGCCGAGGAGGCGTTCGACGAGAGCCTGTCGCGGCTCGGGCTCGACTACGTGGATCTCTATCTGATCCACTGGCCGTTGCCGGAGCACGGCACGTACATGCAGGCGTGGCGCGGCCTCGAGAAGATCTACCGTCAGGGGCGGGCGAAGGCGATCGGTGTGTCCAACTTCACCGTCGAGACGCTCACCCGGGTGATCGACGAGGCGGAGATCACGCCGTCCATCAACCAGATCGAGCTGCACCCGTACTTCCAGCAACGGCGGCTGCGGGAGTTCCACGAGGCCAACGGCATCCTCACCGAGGCGTGGAGCCCGCTGGGGCAGGGCCAGGGCCTGCTCGGCGACCCGGCGCTGGCCGTGCTGTCGGAGAAGTACGGCAGGACGCCCGCGCAGATCGTGCTGCGCTGGCACATCCAGCTCGGCAACGTGGTGATCCCCAAGTCGGTCACACCGGCCCGGATCAAGGAGAACTTCGAGGTGTTCGACTTCGTCCTCGACGCCGAGGACATGGCGGCGATCGGCGCCATGAACACGACGGATGGCCGCATCGGTCCCGATCCGGACACTTTCCACTGGATGGGTTGATTCCCTACGATCTCCCCCCATGAAGAATTTCGCATGGGGTATCGCGGCCACGGGTGTCATCGCCAAGCGGGTCGGCACGGTCATCGCGGCTGAGCCGGGGATGCGGGTGGCCGCCGTCGGCTCCCGCGACCTCGGCCGCGCGCGGGCACTGGCCTCGGAACTGGGCGCCGAGTCGGCGTACGGCTCGTACGAGCAGTTGTGCGCCGACCCCGCCGTCGACGCGGTCTACGTGGCGACCCCGCACGCCCAGCACCTGGAGGTGGTCGAGGCGGCGATCGCGGCGGGCAAGGCGGTGCTGTGCGAGAAGCCGCTCGCCGCGTCCGTCGCCGACGCGGAGCGGATGGTACGCCTCGCGCGCGAGGCCGGGGTCTTCCTGATGGAGGCCATGTGGATGCGGTTCAACCCGCTGATTCAGCGGGTGGCCGCCGATCCCCGGTTCGAGGAGATCCGCTCGGTCCAGGCGTCGTTCGGCTTCACGTTGCCGTACGACCCCGCGCACCGGCTGTGGGCGCCGGAGCTGGGCGGCGGGGCACTGCTCGACCTGGGCGTCTACTCGTTCGGGCTGGCGCAGCTCCTGCTCGGGATGCCGGAGCGGGCGCACGTCACGGGCTCGCTGGCGCCCTCGGGGGTGGACGCGGAGGCGGGCGGGGTGCTGGTCTATTCGGGCGGCCGGCGGGCTCTGGTGGAGTGCTCGCTGCTGGGCCCGTACGCGAACGACGCCTACGTGGTGGGGACCGGCATGCGCGCGGACATCAAGGCGCCGTTCTGGGCGCCGGAGCGGGTCGTGCTGAGCGGGCCGTCGATGGAGACGGAGGAGCTCGTGCTCGATCCGGCGGACAACGGATACGCCGGCGAAGTCCGCGAGGTGCGGGCCGCCGTGGCCGCGGGAAGTAAAGAATCCGCGATCATGCCACTTGACGAAAGCCTTGCCATGATGGGGCTTCTGGCAGATGCACGGGGGCAACTCTCCTGACCAGGAGTTTTGCTATTTGTAATCCTCTTGCCCCATGTATTACCTTGTACGACATCTAAGGCATACGTACCTGTTTGTCCGGTTCTTTGCCTGACCATCGCGCAAGTATCACAGGATCGTCCTGTGACCGCTGAATCCGCCTCGTGCGGAACCGGGGACCCATGTCCTTTGGGGTGAATCGGCACGTCAGTGCCGTAGGGCAGCTTCCACGCCCGAACCCGTCAGCTAACCCGGTAAGCGGCATGGAAGCAAGGAGAACCCCCTCGATGGCCATGAGTCGTCTTACCCGTGCCCCCAAACTGACCTTCGCCCAGGCCGCCCTCGGTGTGGCCGTCGCGGCCGCCGCCATCGGCGGGCAGTCCACCGCCCACGCGGAGACCATCAGTTCCGGCACTCAGCAGCACGCCGCCGCGCCCGCGGACCACCCGGAGGTCAAGGTCCAGGCCAAGGCCAAGATCTCGGCCGCGCAGGTCCTGGCCCTGGCCAAGGCCCAGGTCGGCACCACCGAGGACGCCGCCGGCGGCGGCACCAAGTTCCAGAAGTGGTACATGAACACGCCGCGCGCCCTGGAGACCGTCAAGCGTGACGGCGGCAGCAGGCAGGAGTACCTGAACGCCGCCTGGTGCTCGATGTTCGTCTCCTGGGTCGGCGCGCACACCGGCGCGCGCAGCATGGTCGGCTGGGACGCCTACACCGTCGAGCACGCCCGCTGGTTCGCCAAGAACCACCGCTGGGGCCAGGCCCCGAAGCCGGGCGCCGTGGTGTTCTTCTCGTGGAGCGGCAGCAAGAGCCTGGACGACATCCAGCATGTCGGATTCGTCGTCAAGGACAACGGCAACGGTACGATCTCCACGATCGAGGGCAACACCGGCAACGGCACGGTCGCCCAGCGCGTCCGGCCGAAGTCCCAGGTGGTCGGCTACGGATACCCGAACTACACCGGCTGACGGCTACTCCCCGAGCCCTCCGGCCCGACTCTCCCCCACAAGCTTTCCTGTCGACGAGCGCGCGTCCTTTGGGCGAGCGCTCGTCGGCGTCTTCCCGGGCGTGTTGTTTCGGAACAGCCGAAAGGCCATCACGTTCCACCGAACACCGCATTATCCGGCCGTAACCCCCCAAGTTTGGGGATGTACGGGTCCGCCCGTCACCTCCAACACTGGCGATGGCCGGACAACGCGCCGGTTCTCGATACCGCAGGAGGGGACATGTCACCGACGACCCAGCAGGACAACTGGCGGTTCTGTAACAAGTGCTACACCCTTTGGTGGAACGGTCGCCCCGACAACGGGCACTGCCCCGCGGGTGGCGCCCACGAGGGACACGGCAGCTGGAACTTCTACCTCCCGGCGAACCCCGCCGAGCACATCTGACGCAAGACCGGCCCCCACCCGGCCGATCCCCCCGCGAGGCCACGGCTTCGCGGGGAGTTCTGCGTGGGTTGCCTGCTCGCCGGGTCAGCCCAGTTGCTGGGCGTTCAGGCCGATGAGGCGTTCGCAGGCGGGGCTTTCGTCTGGGTAGAGAACCTGGATGTCGATGAGGAGGTCCGTCCCGGGGTCGACGCTGTGTCCGCCGCCTTCAGGGGAGCCGAGCAGGACGGCGCCGTCGGTGCCGTTGCGGAGGATCTCGCCCCAGACAGGCGGCGCAGCACCCGACGCGCCGCCGACGTGCCCTTCTTCTGCAGCCGTCGGCGTTGCCGGTGCCGCCGTTCCCGCAGCGTGCGGACGTGGCCGTTGCCGCCGATCGGCCCGGCCAGCGCGGGTTCGGGCAGCACCGCGCCATCGGAGGTGACCGCCAGGTTCGCCACGCCCTGATCCACCCCGACGAAGCCACCGACCGGCTCCCGCACCGCCGGCTTAGGCAAGGTGAGGGCGACCTGCAGCAGCCACACGCCGCGGCGACAGATCAGGTCGGCCTCACCGAGCGGCAGCGCGTCTACGGCTTTGAGGTCTTCGGGCCGGCCGGTGTAGGAGATGGTGACGCGGCCGGTGGGCGTCCACAGCGACACCGTGCGGGCGTCACGGTTCCAGCTGAGCAGCCGGGCGTCGTAGGGGACGGCGCCGTGCGGCCGGAAGATGTGAGCGCGTTTCTTGGTGGCGCGCCGGTTGGCGTAGACGCCGGCGACCCGGGCGATCGCCCGCACCGCCGCCTGCGCACCCAACCCCGCCACCTGCGCCCGCACCTCGTAATAGGCCAGCAGATGCAACTCCACCACAGAGAACACACGGTGCTGCCAGGCCAGCCGGGAGACAATGGTGGCCGCCTCATTACACAACAGCACCGCCACCGCCAGCGCCTCAGCTTGGGCCGGGGTGGGCGTGAGCCGCAGTTGCACGACGGTGGGCAGGCCGTGGCGTTTGGCGGCGGAGCGGCGGATCGCCATCGCGCACCTCCTGTCACAACGCCCTCACCCACCGCACACATTACCGAACGCGACCGAGACTTTCCATACTGTTTTCGAAAGGAGGGGTGGCGCTTCTCCTGGTCCTGAAGGACCAGGTCTCCGCGCCACAATCCAGATGAAGTTCATGATCGTAGGGAAGGCCAACGAGGCGACCGAGGCCGGGGAACTGCCCAGCCAGGAGCTCGTCGACGCGATGGGCGCCTACAACGAGAGCCTGGCCAAGGCGGGGGTACTGCTGGCCGCCGAGGGGCTGTATCCCAGCTCCCACGGGGCGCAGATCGCCTATACCAAGGATGGCAAGGCGACCGTGCTCGACGGGCCGTTCGCCGAGGCCAAGGAGCTGATCGCCGGGTTCTGGCTGATCCAGGTCAAGTCCCGGGACGAGGCCATCGCATGGGCGCTGCGGGTGCCTGTGCCCGGTGGGCATGAGGGGATCGGGCTGGACGTCTGGCAGGTGTTCGACGCGTCCGACCTGCCGGACGACTCGATGAGCCCCGAGGCGGCCGAGCGCGAGGCGCTGTTGCGGGAGCGGCTGCTGCGATCCGCCGAAGACTAGCAGCTTGCGTGATCTTGGGTCGGCTGGTCTTATGACCAGGTGATGGCTTCCGATACACACCGGGCGATCGAGACGGTCTGGCGGATGGAAGCGGCTCGGCTGATCGCCGGCCTCACCGGGCTGGTGCGCGACCTCGGTCTGGCCGAGGAGCTGGCCCAGGACGCGCTGGTCGCGGCGCTGGAGCAGTGGCCGGAGTCGGGCGTGCCGCGCAATCCCGGAGCCTGGCTCATGACCGTCGCCAAGCGCCGCGCCATCGACCTGCTGCGCCGCCGGGAACGCTACGCGCACAGGCTGACCGAGCTCGGCCGCGAGCTGGCCGAGCCGGACGCCGAGGCCGAGCTGCCCGGCGTGGACGAGATCGAGGACGACCTGCTGCGGCTGGTGTTCACGGCGTGCCATCCGGTGCTGTCCACCGAGGCGCGGGTGGCGCTCACGCTGCGGGTGCTCGGCGGGCTGACCACCGACGAGATCGCCAGGGCGTTCCTGGTCCCGGAGCCGACGGTGGCACAGCGGATCGTCCGCGCCAAGCGGACACTGGCCGACAAGCAGGTGCCGTTCGAGGTGCCGCAGGGCGAGGAGCTCACCGGCCGCCTGTCGTCTGTTCTGGAGGTCATCTACCTGATCTTCAACGAAGGCTACTCGGCCACGGCCGGTGACGACTGGATGCGGCCGGGGCTCTGCGCGGACGCGCTGCGGCTCGGCCGGGTGCTGGCCGGGCTGATGCCCAAGGAGCCCGAGGTGCACGGCCTGGTCGCGCTGATGGAGATCCAGGCGTCGCGCGCGGTGGCCCGGGTGGGCTCGTCCGGCGAGCCGATCCTGCTGCTGGAACAGAACAGGGGCCGCTGGGACCGCCTGCTCATCCGCCGTGGCCTGGACGCGCTCCAGCAGGCCGAGGACCTCGGTGGCGACCTCGGCCCGTACGTGCTGCAGGCCGCCATCGCCGCCTGTCACGCACGGGCACTCACCGCCGAGGAGACCGACTGGCGGGCCATCGCCACTCTCTACGCGGCGCTGGCGCGGATGTCGCAGTCGCCGGTCGTCGAGCTCAACCGGGCGGTCGCGCTCGCCATGGCGTACGGTCCGGCGGTCGGGCTGGAGCTGGTGGACCAGCTCGTCGACGAGCCGGCGCTCAAGGGCTACCACCTGCTGCCGAGCGTACGCGGGGATCTGCTGGTCAAGCTGGGGCGGCCGGAAGAGGCGCGGGCCGAGTTCGAGCGGGCGGCGGCCATGACCCGCAACACCCGGGAACGCACCCTGCTCCAGGAACGCGCCGCCGCCTGCTGACCCGCCCCCGGCCCGCCGTACGACCGTCTCAAGGGCCGTGACTACGAGAAAAGCCCGCAGTGGATGGGCGACATGCCCAGAAAGCAAACACAAACGAGTCCCTTGTGATGGGAGCGCTCCCAAACGGCTCTTTGCGCCCTTCATCACCAAAAATCCCTTTCTAGACCGAGAAATAGCCCCATAGGTAACGGTTGCGTTTCAGCGCATTGACGGGCAAGGGCCGCAAGTGCACCCTTTGTGGGAGCGCTCCCAAGGACTTCCCACCGCGGCCCGGAGCGTGTGCCGCGGTGCACCTCCCCACCCATTCACCCGAGAAGGGGTCCACCATGATGATCCGCAACCGTCGCGGCGGTCTCGCCGCGGCCTCGGCCCTGGCGGCGGCGGCGCTGACCGTCGCATCTTGCAGCTCCGGTGGCACTCCGGCGGCCAGCAACGCACCTGCCTCCTCAGCGGCCGCCGAACCGGTCACGATCCGGGTGCAGACTTTCGGCGGCGGCTCGAACTTCGGCTACAAGAACGCCATCACGAAGTGGAACGCCGAGCACAAGGACGTCCAGATCAAGGAAGAGCACCTCACCGACCAGTTCGAGCAGCAGTACTGGCCGCAGATGATCCAGTGGTTGCAGGCCGGCAACGGCGCGGGCGACGTGGTCGGCATCGACGAAGGCGGCATGGGCCTGGCCAAGGCGCACCCCGAGTGGTGGGCCGACCTGAAGGAATACGGCCTGGAGTCCCGCAAGGCGGACTTCCCCGCGTGGAAGTGGGAGAACGGCGCCACCGCCGACGGCAAGCTGTTCGGCCTGGGCACCGACATCGGCGGCATGAGCATCTGCTACCGCTCGGACCTGTTCAAGAAGGCCGGGCTGCCCAGCGAGCGGGACAAGGTCAGTGCTTTGTGGCCCACTTGGGACGCCTTCATGAAGGTCGGCCAGCAGTTCCAGGCGAAGGTGAAGGACACCAAGTTCGCCGACGGCACGAACACGCTCTACCAGGTGGTCCTGTACCAGGAGGCGGCCAAGAACGGCAACGTCACCTACTTCGACAAGGACAACAACCTCATCGTCGACAAGAACCCGGCGGTGAAGGCGGGCTTCGACTTCGCCACGAAGATGAGCCAGCAGGGCCTGACCGCCAAGCTGCGTAACTTCACCGACGAGTGGGCGGCGGGCACCCAGAAGGGCGCGTTCGCCACGGTCGGCTGCCCGTCGTGGATGCTCGGCGTGGTCAGCGGCAACGCGGGCGACGGCGGCAAGGGCAAGTGGGACGTAGCCGCGGTTCCCGGCGGCGGCGGCAACTGGGGCGGCTCCTGGCTGGCCGTGCCGAAGCAGAGCAAGCACCCGAAGGAAGCCGCCGCGGTGGCGGACTACCTGACCAGCGCGCAGACCGAGGCGAGCATCTTCACCGACTTCGGCAACATGCCGAGCAACACGCAGGCGCAGCAGGACTCGGCCGTGCAGAGCGCGAAGAACGAGTTCTTCAACAACGCTCCCATCGGCGAGATCTTCGCCAAGTCGGCGTCGAGCCTGCAGCCGGTCTTCCTCGGCGTCAAGCACGCCCAGGTCAAGAACGCCATCGAGTCGGTGATCCAGGGCATGGACGACGGTTCGGTCCCCTACGGCAAGGCCTGGCAGCAGCTGGTCGACGACGCGGTGAAGGCCGCGGGCTGATCTCCCTGCCCGGCCCGCACTGAGCGGGCCGGGCTACTGCCGCCGAAAGGTCACTCATGAGTATCGACACCCTCCCGCGGGCGGTGCGGCCCAGCCGGCACCACCCGCCCGGCCGCCGCTGGCGTTCCCGCCTGGACGTCAAGGTGATGCCGTACACCCTGGTGTCCCCGTACTTCATCCTGTTCGCCGCCTTCGGGCTCTTCCCGCTGGCGTTCACGCTCTACTACTCGCTCTACGACTACGACCTGGCCGGGACCACGGAGTGGACCGGACTGGGCAACTACACCAAGCTGCTGGCCGACGAGGACTTCTGGAACGCCGTCACCAATACGGTCGGCATCTTCTTCCTGGCCACCGTCCCGCAGCTGCTGCTGGCGCTGTTCCTGGCCAACGCGCTGAACAAGCGGTTCCGGCTGCGCCTGGCCATCCGGATGAGCGTGCTGCTGCCGCTGGTGACCTCGGTGGTCGCGGTGGCGGTCGTGTTCACCCAGCTCTTCGCCCGCGACTGGGGCCTGGTCAACTGGATCCTCAGCTGGTTCGGCGTGGACGCCATCAACTGGCGGGCCGAGCGGATCCCGTCGTGGCTGGCCATCGCCACCATGGTCGACTGGCGCTGGACCGGCTACAACGCGATCATCTTCCTGGCCGGGATGCAGACGATCCCACGCGACCTGTACGAGGCCGCGGCGATCGACGGCGCCTCGCGGCGGCGGCAGTTCTGGCAGATCACGCTGCCGATGCTCCGCCCGACCATGATCTTCGTGGTGCTCAACTCCACGATCGGCGGGCTGACGCTGTTCTCCGAGCCGACCACGTTCTACAACGGCAACGTCGACGGCGGGTCGCAGGGGCAGTTCCAGACGGTGGCGATGTTCGTCGTCAAGCAGGGCTTCCGCGAGTTCGACTACGGTTACGCCGCCGCGGCGGCCTGGCTGCTGTTCCTGCTCATCCTCATCGGAGCGTTCATCAACTTCATGTTCGTGCGCCGGATCGGGGGCACCAAATGACCAACTGGTCGCCGACCCTCATCACCCGGGTCATGCTGGCGCTGGCCATCGTGCTGTCCGCCTTCCCGCTGTACTGGATGCTGGTCATCGCCTCGCGCACCAACGCCGACGCGGTGGCGGTGCCGCCGCCGTTCCTGCCGGGCGGCAACCTGGGCCAGAACATCGTGGCGGTGCTGAACAACGAGGACGCCCACTTCCTGCTCGGCCTGACCAACTCGTTCATCGTGGCGAGCGTCGTCACCGTCTCGGTGGTCATCATCTCGACGCTGGCCGGCTTCTCCTTCGCCAGCCTGACGTTCAAGGGCAGGAACGTGCTGCTGCTGCTCGTCCTGCTGACGATGGCCGTGCCGCTGCAGCAGATGGGCGTGGTGCCGCTCTACCGGCTGATGGTGAGCCTGGAGTGGACAGGCACCCTCAAAGCGGTCATTTTGCCGTACCTGCTCAACGGGTTCGGGGTGTTCCTGATGGCCCAGTACACCCGCCAGGCGGTGCCGATGGAGCTGGTCGAGGCGGCCAGGGTCGACGGCGCGGCCACCCTGCGGATCTGGTGGAACGTCGTGCTGCCGGCCGTGCGGCCGGGCATGGCGGTGCTGGGGATCAACACGTTCATGCTGATGTGGAATGACTTCATGTGGCCACTGATCGTGCTCACCCCGGACAATCCAACCGTGCAGATCGCGATCACGTCGCTGAACGCGAGGTTCTCCACGAACTACACCTTGATCTTCGCGGGAACGGCGCTGTCCATCATTCCGCTCATCGCAGTATTCGTCGCATTCGGCCGCCAGATCGTCGGCGGACTCATGGAAGGTGCGGTCAAGGCGTGACGACACAAGAGGAACAGACGCGTATCGGGCTGCGCTTCCCCACGGGGTTCGTGTTCGGGGCGGCCACCTCGGCGTACCAGATCGAGGGCGCGGTCGACGAGGACGGGCGCGGCGTCTCCATCTGGGACACCTTCGCCAAGACTCCCGGCCGCGTGCTCAACGGGGACAACGCGGACGTGGCCATCGACCACTACCACCGGTACCGGGAAGACGCCCAGATCATGGCGGAGCTGGGCCTGTCCGCCTACCGCTTCTCGGTCTCCTGGCCCCGGATCCAGCCCGAAGGGTCAGGCCGGATCAACCAGAAGGGCCTCGACTTCTACAAGCGGCTCACCGACGAGCTGCGCCGGCACGGCATCGACCCCTGGCTGACCCTCTATCACTGGGACCTGCCCCAGGCGCTGGAGGACAGGGGTGGCTGGCCCAACCGCGACACGGCCTACTGTTTCGCCGACTACGCGGCGACCGTACACGAAGCGCTGAAGGACTACGTGCATACCTTCAGCACCGTCAACGAGCCATGGTGCACCGCGTTCCTCGGCTACGCCTCGGGCGAGCACGCCCCGGGGCGCCGCGAGCCGGAGAACGCGATCAGGGGCGCGCACCATCTCAACCTCGCCCACGGTCTGTCCGTACAGGCGATGGGCGCGCGGCGGGTCGGCGGCTGCGTGAACCTCTACGCGATCACCCCGGCCACTGCCAGCGAGGCGGACCAGGACGCGGCACGGCGCATCGACGGGCTGCAGAACCGGTTCTTCCTCGACGCGCTGATGACCGGCCGCTATCCGCAGGACGTCCTCGACGACCTCGGCATGGACCTGGACTTCATCCGGGACGGCGACCTGGCGACCATCAAGGCGCCGATCGACCTGCTGCTCGTCAACTACTACAGCCGCTTCACGGTTTCGGGAGCACCAGGCGGCAGAGCATCGGCGGCGGCGGCGCCCACGGACACCGGCTCGCCCTGGGTCGGCAGCGAGCACGTGTCGTTCGTCAACGGCGGCCGGCCGGTCACCGCGATGGGCTGGGAGATCGACCGGGGCGGCCTGCTGGAGGTCCTGTCCAGGGTGGCGCGGGACTATCCGGCCATCCCGATGGTCGTCTCCGAGAACGGCGCGGCCTTCGACGACGTCCTGGAGCACGGCCGGGTGCACGACGCCGAGCGGGTGGCCTACCTGGACGAGCACCTGCGCGCCTGCCGCGACGCGATCGACGCCGGCGTGCCGCTGGAGGGCTATTTCGCCTGGTCGCTGATGGACAACTTCGAGTGGGCATGGGGCTACGGCAAGCGTTTCGGCCTCGTGCACGTGGACTTCGAGACCCAGCGGCGCGTACTCAAGGACAGCGCCCTCTGGTACTCGGAGATCATCCGGCAGAATAGGCGCCATGAACAGACCGACTCTTGAGGCAGTGGCTGCTCTAGCCGGGGTGGGCCGGGGCACGGTGTCGAGAGTCATCAACGGCTCGCCCAACGTGAGCGAGAAGGCCCGCGACGCCGTGCAGCAGGCTATCCAGGAGCTGGGCTACGTGCCCAACCGCGCGGCGCGGGCACTGGTCACCCGGCGCACCGACACGGTGGCGCTGGTGGTGTCCGAGTCCGAGCTGCGCGTCTTCGACGAGCCCTACTTCGCCGGGACCATCAGGGGCATCGGCTCGGCGCTGGCCGAGACGGGCCTCCAGCTGATCCTGGCCATGGCCCAGTCGCAGGAGGAGCACGAACGCCTGGAGCACTACCTGACGGGGCAGCACGTCGACGGCGTGCTGCTCCTGTCGCTGCACGGCGCCGACCCGCTGCCCGGCAGGCTGGAGGCGATGGGCGTGCCGACCGTGCTGGGCGGCCGGCCCGTCGGCCTCAGCCCGTACAGCTATGTCGACATGGACAACCGGGCCGGGGCCCGGCAGGCGGTCAAGCACCTTCAGGGTCTCGGCCGGCGGCGCATCGCCACGATCGCCGGTTCGCAGGACATGGGCGTGGGCGTCGACCGGCTGGCCGGCTACCACGACGCGCTGCGCACCTCGGGCGCACGGGAGCTGGTGGCCTATGGCGCCGACTTCTCCGAGGAGAGCGGCGCGGCGGCGATGTGCGAGCTGCTGGCCGCCGAGCCGGAGCTAGACGCCGTGTTCGCCGCCTCCGACCCGCTGGCGGTGGGGGCGATGCGGGTGCTCAAGGCCGAGGGCCGGTCCATCCCGGATGACGTGGCGGTGGTGGGGTTCGACGATTCCAAGATCGCCATGCATACCGACCCGCCGTTGACCACCATGCACCAGCCGGCCGAGGAGATGGGCCGCCAGATGGCGCGGCTGCTGGTGGCGCGCATCAATGGCGAGGTGCTCCGCCAGCCCGTGGTCATCCTCGACACCCACCTGGTGCGCCGGGAGTCGGCTTGACCAGGAGATATGCTCCATTCGACCCCTGAGAGAGGATCCCTCCGTGCCCCAGCTCGCCGTCGGCGGATACACCGCGCAGATCAGCCCGCGTGGCGCCGCACTCAGAACGCTCCGGCACGGCGAGCGCGACCTGATCACGAGCTGGCCCGCCGCCGGCCCGGTCCCCTATTTCGCGGGCACCATCCTCGCCCCCTGGCCGAACCGGGTGGGCGGGGCCCGCTACCCGTTCGGCGGGCGGACGCACGAGCTGGCGGTGAGCGAGCCCGAGCGCGGCCACGCCCTGCACGGGCTGGTGTCGGGCGTCGACTGGCAGGTCGAGGAAGAGCAGGATGCGCTCGTACGGCTGGCGCACACGATCACCCCGACAGCCGGTTACCCGTTCACGCTCGCCCTGCGGGTGCTGCACCGGCTCGACGAGCACGGCCTGACCACCACGGTCACCGCCCGCAACGAAGGCGACGCCGCCGCCCCCTATGGCTGCGGCCCCCACCCCTGGCTGCTCGGCGACGATCTGGAGCTGCCCGCCGCCAAGGTGCTGGTCACCGACGAAGGGCTGCTGCCCCGGTCCCTCGACGACGTGTCCGGTTCCCCGTACGACTTCCGGCGGGCCCGGCCGCTCGACGGCGACGTGATCGACCACGCGTTCACCGGGCTGGCGGCCGGGCAGGCCCGGGTCGGCGGCGTGCGCATGACGTGGGACCCGGCCGTGCTGCCCTGGGTGCAGGTCTGCACCAGCGGGCAGCTCGGCTACGAGGGCGTGGCGGTGGAGCCGATGACCTGCCCGCCCGACGCGTTCAACTCCGGCACCGACGTGGTGGTGCTGGAGCCCGGCGGCGAGCACGCGGCGAGCTGGACGATCAGCGCCGCCTGACCCCAGAATCAGGACTCGTGGACAGCAGGACGAAACGGCGTTTATCGCCCACCGAGCTCGACGACCTCGCCCGGCGCGCGCTCGGCGCGGGCGTGACCGCATCCACCGAACTCACCGACGGCTACGCCAACGCGGTCTGGCGGCTGTCCCTCGACGACGGCCGCGAGGTGGTGCTCAAGCTGTCGCCGCCGCCCGAGCTGGACCAGCTCAGCTACGAGCGCAACCTGCTGCGGATGGAGGCGGCGGCCTACGAACTGGCCGCCACCGCCGGCGTGCCGGTGGCGACGTTGCTGGGCACCGGGTTCGACGACCCCGTGCTGGGCGGCGACTACCTGCTGCTCGGCGCGCTCGACGGCGTGTCCTGGAACGACGTGCGGCCGGACGGCGAAGCCGGCCTCCGCCGCGAGCTGGGCCGCCTCCTGGCCAGGTTCAACGCCGTGACGGGCGAGGTGTTCGGCTACCCGCACGCGGCCATCACCGGCGGCACCTGGCGCGAGGCGTACCTGGCCATGGTGGGGGCGCTGCTCGCCGACACCGAGCGCTATCCGACGCCGCTCCCCCTGCCCGCCGCGGAGATCGGCGCGCTGCTGGCCGCCGCCGCGCCCGTCCTGGACGAGGTGACCACGCCGCACCTCGTCCACTTCGACGTCTGGGCGGGCAACGTCTTCCTGGACCTCACGGGGACGCCCAAGATCCAGGCCATCATCGACCACGAGCGGGCGTTCTGGGGCGACCCGCTGGCCGAGTTCGTCACACCGACCATCTTCGGCGAGCTGCGCGAGGACGACCCGCTGCTGGCCGGGTACCGCGAGGTGACCCCGGTGGAGCTCACCCCCGCCGCGCGGACCCGGCTCGACCTCTACCGCGCCTACCTCTACCTGATCCTGCTGGTGGAGAACGGGCCGCGGCAGTACCCCGAGGCGGAGTACGCGCGGATCCGCGACCTGGCCACCAGCTCACTCATGGACGTCCTCGACCGCCTCGTAGGACTTGCCCCCGGGACCCGCGGCTAGCTTCCCGCACTGACCGGCGCTCAGGCCGGTGACCTTGTTCGGTACGCCCAGGTTCACCGGCGCGGGCGTGTTGCCCGTACAGGCGAGCGCGCCCTTGACCGTGGTGCCCGACAGGATCGGCGCCGCGTTCGAGGTCAGCAGGGCCGCGCCGCGAATGTCGGCGCCCACGACGGCCAGCGCCCCGGCGCGGTCGACCGTCAGCGCGCCGTCCACCCGCGCGCCGAGCACCTGCACCGAGGCGGCCTTCGAGGCGACGAGCGCGCCGTCGACGCGACCGCCGGTGACGACCACCGAGGCCCCGGCCCGCACGGTCACCGGGCCGCTCACCTGCGCGTGGTCCAGACAGGTGACACCGTCGGCGATGGTCAGCGGGCCGCGCTGGACGCCGGTGACGGTCCTGGTGCAGGCGGGCGGCGGCGCGATCGTGGTGACCGTGAAGCTGCCGGCCTTGCCGTAGTTGCCCGCGCCGTCGATCGACCGGTACTCGATCGCGTGCCGTCCCCTGGGCAGCTTGCCGTACACGAGGGAGTCGATGACCGTGCCGTCCTCGGTGAACGTCCACGGCAGCTCGGAGGAGGTCGGCCAGCCGAAGTAGTTGAACCAGCCGTCCCCGTCGACCCTCGACTCCGAGACCACGTAACCGCCCTGATCGTCGGTCCCGGTCAGCTTCATCGTGAACGGCCCGTTGTAGACGTAGGTGTCACCGGACCTGACGAGCGGCCGCGACAGCTCGTAGCCGGTCTTCGGCGAGGTGGCGTCGACCGTCCAGGTCAGCGTCCGGCCGCCGACCGTCGCGGTGAGCGTGTGCGTGCCGTCCGCCGGCTTCAGCGCGCCGAGGTCCAGGTCGCTGTCGCCGTCGCCGACCCGCCTCCCGTCGAGCGCCCACGCGACCGCCGGCACGCTCGCGGCCGGGTGCGTGGTCTCCACGTACACGACGCCGGTACGGCCCAGCGGCCGGTCCACCGGCGTGGACGAGACGATGCCGGCCGTGACGCCGTCGGGCGGGGTGGTCAGCGAAGTGTCGACGGTCCAGGAGCGGGAGGCGCTCATCGCGGCGCGGATCGCCGGGTCCCTGACGAAGTTCGTCGGGTCGGTGACCGTCGCCTTGACCGTGTGCGTGCCCGGGGTGAGGCCGAGGGTGCGCAGGTCGAGCGCGGCCGGCTTGCCATCGGGCAGGTCCGTGCCGTCGACGTTCCAGGTGACGGTGAGCGCGTGGCCGTTCGGGCGCATCGGCTCCACCCAGAGCACCCGGTCCGCGCCGACGGGCGTGTCCGACGGGGTGGCGTCCTGGATCACCGTCGTCTTGGCGGTGATCCGCTGCGCCATCACCTCCCGGCTCACCTGGTCGTAGTAGTAGCCGAGCGTCTTCATCATCGAATGCCGGCTCGGCCGCCAGATGCCCGTGGTGGAGTACATGCCGCCCTCGTAGCGGCCGATCGGGCCGCCGGACTCGCTGGGCTCGCCGAGCCAGCGCCACCACTTCTTCTTCTGGTCGAGCAGCTGCTGCTCGGTCAGCAGCGTGTGGTGGGCGGAGGCGGGCTCGGGTCCCGTGTAGGCGCCGCCCGGGACGCCGCGCTGGTAGTAGTCGTACTCGTCCTGCAGGCCGCCCAGAGAGTGGCCCAGCTCGTGCGGGCTGATCAGGGCGGACATGGAGTTGCTGCCGGACGCGGTCGCGTAGGAACCGCCCGCGCCGCCGTACGTCACGCTGTTGGCCAGCGCGAGGATCTGCCGGTTGGCCGTGGTGGTGCCGGTGACCAGGTTCGCGTAGCGGGTGGCGGCGGTGTTGTCCATGGTGATCAGCCGCTGGACGCTGTTCGCGTTGCACTGGCCCCAGAAGCCCATGCTGAGCGGGGTGGTCTTCTTCGGCGAGGTGAGCGCGGGGTCGCAGCTGACGCCCGACTCGCCGGAGACGATGTCCACCCGGTAGACGTTGATGTAGGCGCGATAGGACTTGTACGGCTCGATGGACCACATCACGTTGAGGTGCCGGTCGACGTCGGCCTGGAACTTCGCCTGCTCGGACTCGGTGTAACCGTCGCCCATGATGACCAGGTTGAACCGTTTGGCGGGCGCGCCGGTGACCTGGACCGGCACGACGGTGGCAGCGCCGGGCGCGGCGACCGCATCGGCTGCGTTGGCTGGGTGGAGTGGGGGGACGTATAAGACGGCGGCGGCAAGAACCAGGGCCGCGGATCTACGCATGCCCCGCATTATCGGCCCGTTGTTCAGCCGGCGTCTTATACGAATCGCCGATAACTTCGGGATGATCGTTTCCGGACGACGCTCCACCTCCGGACCGGACGGCCCATGCGACCGCCGTACGGGCTGGGCGCCCCTAATCTCCTGCCATACGGCTGGGCGTCCCTAGCCTCCCGCCGTACGACTGGGCGTCACCCTAGAAGCTCGGCCCGTGCGGTGCGGTCAGGCCGTGGGGAGTTCGGCGAACAGGACCGGTTGGGTCGTGGGCTGCTTGGAGCCGCCCGCCGGTTCGACTGTGAGGCCGATGTGCTCGTCTCCCTTGGCCGCGGTGGCCAGCATCGGCGTGGTGACGCCGTCCGGGCGCTGGTTCAGGAGTCCCGCCGGGCGGATGCCGTCGCGGCCCATCAGCCACAGCTCGTACACCCTGGACTTCGGCAGTTCGGGCAGGCCCGACGACGTGAACACCATCCGCCCCCGGGCGCGCGAGACCACGACGGTGCCGCTGCCGCCCGCGGTGATCGACTGCCGTACGGTCGTGACATCGGGCGCGGCCAGGACCGCGGCGACCTCGCCGTCCCTGGCCTGGAGATCGCCCAGATCGCGGCGGGCGTCGAACACCACGACGCCGAGCGCGATGGCCGCCGCCGTGGACACCGCGGCCAGCCCCGCCACCACCCGCCCCCGCCAGCGCCGCAGCGGCACGACCACTGCCCCGGCCGAAGCAGCGACCTCGGGGACCACCGGGCTCTCGGACAGGACCCGGATCGTGGCCGAATCGCCGGACCCGGCCCACTCCTGAGACCGCCCGCCCCCGCCCCCAGACACCGCCTCGCGGACCGCCGCGCCGTCCGGCGTGCGGTCCGGCGGGCGGCTCGCGTCGCGGTCGGTCGCGCTGTCCGGCCGCCGTCTCACGGCCCGCGTCTCATCACGCGGCTGTCCCGCCTCCCAGACCATCGCGTCGCGGTCGGTCGCTTCGTCCGGCGGCCGGGTCGTGTCGTGGAGGGTCGGGTCCCAGGGAGGCGGGCTGTCGGCAGGGTGGGTCGCCTCCCACACGGCCGGGGTCTGTCCCGGGCGGCGGGGGTGCCAGACGGTGGGGGCGTCGTCGGCAGGTAGCGGCCGTACCCGGGCGGCGGGCTCCTGCCGCACCCCGGCGACGGCCGCGAGGACGCGGGCGCGCAGGGCGGCGGGCGGTGGTTCGGCGATCGCGAGTGCGAGCAGCGCGGCCGTCTCGCGCAGGCGCCGCACCTCCGCCCGGCACGCGGGGCACTCCTTCATGTGCTTTTCGAACAGCACCCCGTCGCTGTCCGGCAGCGCGTGCACGGCATAGGCGCCGGAGAAGGTGTGGAGCTCCTTGCTCATGTCGCACTCCACGTCGCTCGGGGGTTCACGCCCTTACTTCGGCGTCTCGGGCGTTTCGGATGGCGGATGGTCTATGCATTTCTCCACAGAGAGCTACAATCTCATCGGGTGATGAAATATGTCCTGTGTAATAGCGGGCGGCGGACCGGCGGGCGCGATGCTCGCCCTCTTGCTGGCCAGAGCAGGCGTCGAGGTGACCCTGCTGGAGAAGCACGCCGACTTCCTGCGTGACTTCCGTGGCGACACGATCCATCCATCGACCCTTCAGGTGCTGGACGAGCTGGGCCTGGTGGAGGAGTTCCTGAAGCTCCCCCACCGCAAGGCGTACGGGGCGGCCCTGATAACCGACGACGGGCCGATCCAGCTCGCGAACCTGCGTGGGCTGCCGGGTAAGTACGACTACATCGCGTTCGTCCCGCAGTGGGACTTCCTGAAGCTCATCACGTCGGCGGCCCAGAAGTACCCGACGTTCCGCCTGCTCATGGAGTCCGAGGCGACCGGCCTGATCCGCGAGGGCGGCGCGGCGCGCGGGCTGCGATATCGCGATAAATCGGGCGAGCATGAGATCAGGGCGGAGCTGACCGTGGCCGCGGACGGCCGTGGTTCGACCCTGCGCGCGGCGGCCGGGCTGGTGCCACAGGAGTTCGGCGCGCCGATGGACGTCCTGTGGTTCCGGCTGCCGCGGGTCGAGAGCGACCCCGACCAGACGTTCCTGCGGATCTCGACCGGCCACATGATGGTCGGCATCAACAGGGAGACCTACTGGCAGCTCGCCTACATCATTCCCAAGGGCGGCTTCGACCGGCTGGCCGAGCGGGGCATCGACGCGTTCCGCCAGCCGGCGGCGCGGCTGCTGCCGTGGCTCGGGGACCGCATCGGACAGATCACGAGCTATGACGACGTCAGCATGCTCACCGTGGCGATCAACCGGCTCCGCCGCTGGCATCGGCCCGGGTTCCTGGCCATCGGCGACGCGGCGCACGCGATGTCACCGATGTTCGGCGTCGGCATCAACCTGGCGGTGCAGGACGCGGTCGCCACAGCCAATCTGCTGGCGGCGCCGCTGGGGGCGGGCCTGCCCATCCCGGAGGCTCTGCTGCACCGGCTGCAGCGCCGCCGCCTGCTGCCCACCAGGGTCACGCAGGCCGTGCAGCGTGTGGCGCAGGACCGGCTGATCGGCCCGACGATCAACGGTCAGGTGGCGCCGCCCCGCATCCCGGCCAACCTGCCGCGCAATCCGCTGGTCGGCGGGGTGGTCCGTCGCTTCCTCGGTCTGGGAGTGCGCCCGGAGCACGTGATGACGCCCGAACGCTGACCCCGCTCGGCCCGTCCGGGCGCGGGTCCGTTCTCACAACGTGGACATCGGGGTCGGCGACCGCGAGCCGGTAGCATACCCTCGTATGTCGTGAGCGCACTGAGCAATCCCGAGGAACTCGATTCCTGGCGAGCCCTGCCGGCGGCCCAGCAGCCTGACTGGCCCGACCGCAGCGAGCTCGAGAAGGTCGTCGCCGAGCTCGGCGGCCTGCCCCCACTCGTCTTCGCCGGCGAGTGCGACCAGCTCAAGGAGCAGCTGGCCGCCGTCGCGCGAGGCGAGGCGTTCGTGCTGCAGGGCGGTGACTGCGCCGAGACGTTCGCCGGAGCGACCGCCGACAATGTGCGCAACAAGCTCAAGACGCTGTTGCAGATGGCGATCGTGCTGACGTACGCCGCCAAGGTGCCGGTGGTGAAGATCGGCCGCGTGGCCGGGCAGTTCGCCAAGCCGCGGTCCAAGGGCACCGAGACGCGTGACGGCCTGGAGCTGCCCGCCTACCGGGGCGACATGGTCAACGGGTTCGCCTTCACCGCCGAGTCGCGCAACCCCGACCCGTGGCGGCTGCTGAAGGCCTACCACTCCTCGGCCGTGACGCTCAACCTGGCCCGCGCGTTCACCAAGGGCGGCTACGCCGACCTGCGCCAGGTGCACGCCTGGAACCAGGACTTCGTGGGCGAGTCCCCGGCCGGTCGCCGCTACGAGCAGCTGGCCAGGGAGATCGACCAGGCGCTCGCGTTCATGCGCGCCTGCGGGGCCGACCCGGAGGAGTTCCACACGGTCGAGTTCTACTCCTCGCACGAGGCGCTGATCCTCGACTACGACCGGGCGCTCACGCGTATCGACTCGCGGACCGGCAAGCCGTACGACGTGTCGGCGCACATGGTCTGGATCGGCGAGCGCACCCGTCAGCTCGACGGCGCGCACGTCGACTTCTTCTCCCGCATCCGCAACCCCATCGGCGTCAAGCTCGGCCCGACCACCACGCCCGCCGAGGCGCTGGCGCTGGTCGAGAAGCTCAACCCCGAGAACGAGCCGGGACGGCTCACGTTCATCACCCGCATGGGCGCCTCCAAGATCCGCGAGCACCTGCCCGCGCTGGTCAAGGAGGTCACCGCGGCGGGCGCGCAGGTCGCCTGGATCTGCGACCCGATGCACGGCAACACGTGGGAGGCGCCGAGCGGCCACAAGACGCGCCGCCTCGACGACGTGCTCGACGAGGTGACGGGTTTCTTCGAGGTGCACCGCTCGCTCGGCACGCATCCCGGGGGCATCCACATCGAGTTCACCGGCGACGACGTGACGGAGTGCGTGGGCGGCGGCCACGAGATCGTCGAAGACGACCTGTCGCGCCGCTACGAGACGGCCTGCGACCCGCGGCTCAACCGCGGCCAGTCGCTCGACCTCGCGTTCCGGGTGGCTGAGCTCTACCGCTCCAGCTGAGTACGACCGGCAGCCCTGGTTGACCCGGGGCTGCCAGAGCATTCTTCGGTCATGCCCGGCCGCCATCTCCTAGGATCGCCCTGATAAAGGTGAAAAATCCTCAACTCTCGGGAGAGATCGTGGACAGGGCCCCGGATGGCGTGGACCCGAGCGTGCCCAACGTCGCCCGGATGTATGACTACTTCCTGGATGGCAAGGACAACTTCGCCGTCGACCGGGCCGCGGCCGAGCAGATCTTGACGCTGTTCCCCGGCACCCGGGAGTCCGCCAGGGCCAATCGGGCCTTCCTCCGCCGGGCCGTACATCATCTGGTCGAGTCAGGCATCGAGCAGATCGTGGACCTGGGCGCGGGGCTGCCCACCCAGGGCAACACGCATGAGATCGCACCCGAGGCGCATGTCGTCTACGTCGACTACGACCCCGTGGTGTGCACGCATGGGCGGGCCCTGCTGACGGGCGCGCAGGTGGACTTCGTCGAGGCCGACATCAGGGACACCGGCGCGCTGCTGGAGGTCCTGGGCGAGACGATCGACTTCGGCCGGCCGGTGGCGTTCCTGATGCTGGCCGTGCTGCACTTCCTCCCCGACGAGGCCGCGTACGGGATCGTCGGCAGGCTCCGTGACGCCGGTCCGGCGGGCAGTTACCTGGTCGTCAGCCACGCCGTGGACGCCAAGCCGGACACCACCCCGCAGGCGCTGGAGATCTACGAGCGCGCGACGGCCGCGCTCAACCTCCGGACGCCCGAGGAGATCGCCCGCTTCTTCGACGGCTACGAACTGGCCGAGCCCGGCCTGGTCTACCCCCAGGAGTGGCGCCCCGACACCGACGAACCGCTGCTTGAGGCCGCCACCAACGTCGGCTACGCGGGCGTCGGCCGCAAGCCCTAGCAGGCGCACAAGAAAAGCCCCGCTGATGCGGCGGGGCTTCGTGGTGCGGTCAGTTCTGCTCGGCGCTCTTCAGCTCCTCATTGAGCTCGGCCCTGATCGCCTCCATGTCGAGGGCGCGGACCTGGCTGATCAGGTCTTCGAGCGCGGGCGCCGGGATCGCGCCGGGCTGCGCGTAGACCACGATGCCGTCCCGGATCGCCATGAGCGTCGGGATCGAGCTGATGTCGAAGCCCTGGGCGAGCGCCTGCTCCGCATCGGTGTCGATCTTGCCGAAGGTGATGTCCTCGTGCTTGTCGGACGCCTTCTCGAAGATCGGCCCGAACATCTTGCACGGGCCGCACCATTCGGCCCAGAAGTCGAGCAGGACAATCCCCTTGTCGGCGATGTCGTTGAAGTTCTTCTCGGTTACCTCGATGCTCGCCACCAGTGGCTCCTCGTATCGTCGAGTGAAGTCGGTATGTCATCTCAAGGTGCAAACCTGTCAACCACGTACCCGCCACCAGCATTCCATGTCCACAGCCCGGGCGGCCCACGTCACACCCACGCGGTCATGAACCGGTCGTCACGGCGCGCCTGACACTCTCGCGGAGCAGGGCGCGACGCCGCTCGTGCAGCTCCGGGGGCTCCTCGGCGGTGGCGGCGTAGACGTTGCTGACCGGTGACCAGGCCATGGACATCGCGATGACCATGGCCATCACGTCGAACGGGTCACCCGGTCTGACGATGCCCGCGGCCTGCGCCTCGGCGATCGCGTTCAGCTTGTGGTCGTTGAGACCGTCGGCCTCGACGAGGTGACCGGCGGGGCGTCGCTCCAAGCGTGCCCAGGTGGCCAGCCGGATGAGGTCGGGGCGGCGGAGGTATTCGTCGTAGAGGCGCACGGCCCAGTCCGCGAGGTCGGTGGCGTCGATCGGGACGACGTTCACGATCCGCTCCAGCGAACCGAAGAAGATGGCGTCGAACAGCCCTTCCTTGCTGCCGAAGTAGGCGTAGAGCTGCGCCTTGTTGGTGCGTGCGGCGGCCACGATCCGCTCGATGCGCGCCCCGGCGATCCCGTACTCGGCGAACTCCCGGGTCGCGACGTCGAGGATGCGACCGCGCGTCGCGACGCCACGGGAGGTCAGAGGCTGATCGACCATGCGGCCAGGCTATCAAACAGAACAGTCGGTTTGCTTAGCGGTCGGCCCATGGCTAGTCTCAAATAGACCGAACAGTCTGTTTAAAGGAGTCGACATGAGGACCACAGTGGGCTGGCGAGCGGACGGCCCCGCGACGACGCTGCGGCGGATGTCTCTCGAACGGCGCGACCTGCGTCCTGACGACATCGCGGTACGCGTGGACTACTGCGGCGTCTGCCACACCGACCTGCACGCCGTTCACGCCCATACCGGTGAGAGCAACGCGGCCCTGGTGCCGGGCCACGAGTTCACGGGAGTGGTAACCGAGGTCGGGTCCGAGGTCACCCGTTTCACCGCCGGCGACCCGGTCGCGGTCGGCAACATCGTCGACTCGTGTGGCGTGTGCGCCATGTGCCGGGTCGGCCAGGAGAACTTCTGCCACGAGTTCCCGACCCTGACCTACGGTGGCACCGACCGCCACGACGGATCGACCACTTTGGGGGGTTACTCCCGCGAGTACGTCGTCCGCGACCAGTTCGCCTACCTCCTCCCCGCCGGCCTCGACCCTGCCGCCGCGGCCCCGCTGCTCTGCGCCGGAATCACCGTCTGGGAGCCGCTGCGCGCACTCGGCGTGGGGCCAGGCACCCGCGTCGCCGTGGCGGGGCTTGGCGGCCTGGGGCATCTCGCGGTCAAACTCGCCGTGGCACTCGGCGCCGGCACCACGGCCATCAGCCGCTCGGCGGACAAAGCCGACGACGCCCGTCGACTCGGCGCCCACGACCTCATCGTCTCCACGGATCCGGCACAACTGGCCGACGCGCGGGAACGATTCGACGTCGTCATCGACACCATCTCCGCCCCCCACGATCTCGGCCCCTACCTGCGACTCGTTGCCATGGACGGGACGCTCAGCCACGTCGGCCACCTCGGACCGGTCACCGTGCAGATCACCGAACTGCTCGTAGGACGTAAGAAACTCAGCTCCGCGGGCAGCGGTGGCCGGCCCGCGACCGCCGCCATGCTGGACTTCTGCGCCGAGCACGGCATCACCGCCGACATCGAACTTCTCCCCTCAGCGCGAGTGAACGAAGCCCTCGACCGCCTCCAGCGCAACGACGTCCGCTACCGCTTCGTGCTCGACCTGTCCGACCTGTCCTGAACGGGCTTGTGGGCACACGCTTTCTGCCAGAAGATCGATTCCCTGAACAGCTCCACCGGCTCGTCCGTCCGGAGAGGAAGCGCTGTGGGCATCGATCGACATCCGCTGAGTGATCTGGAGAGATCTCTCGTCACCGTCGCCGGCGAATACGGCTTCCAGCTCACGCACGTGGTGAAGTACTACTGCGAGCTGGAACAACCCGACCGAGGCATAGTCGTCTACCTCGACCGGAAACGCACGCCGTCGAACGTGATCGCGGTGCTGATCCATCCGGAGACCGACCTGGCCCGGCTGTTCGACCTGATGGGGGCGACGATCCCCGCCGACTTCAGGCATGGCACGAACATGCGCCGATTCCCGAAGAGGCTGCACACCGGCAAGCAGCCGATCACCTACGGATACTCCATCGAGTGTGATGATTCAGGCGTCTTCGGCCGCCTGCTCCATCGTCTCGCTTGACGCCGGACCCGCCGGCGACATGGCACCGATGCTCTCCGCGCCCTCCTGCCTTCCGGCGCGCAGGGCGTCCAGCAGGTAGTTGAGCAGACGTTCGACCTGATCGGCGTCCAGGGCCGCCATGGCCGCACCGTGCGCGGCGACCAGGACGTCCAGTGGCTCAACGCCCTGCCGGAGTAGGCCGTCCCGTACCCCTGCGTCGAGGAGCCGGCTCACCGCGTCGAGCGCACGGACCCTGGCGCCCGGGAAGGCGACGGCGTTCGCGCCGGTCGCCGCCGTGGCACCGCGGCTTGGGCCGCATGGCCTGGCCGGCGGGGTCGTTGCGCGCCGCAGAGCCTGCGCGAGGCCGTGCTTGGCGGTCAGGTAGTCCACCCATCGTCCGAGCCAGAGGCGTAGCGCCTCGTCCGCGGGCATCGTGCCGAGCACCTCGTCCGCCGAATCGCAGACCCGCGCGAGCTCGCTCGCGTGCGCGGCCTCGATGAGGTCCTCTCGCGTCGGGAAATGCCGGTACAGGGTGCCGATGCCCACGCCGGCCTCTTTCGCGATGCCTTTCAGCGAGGCTCCGGGACCTTCGCGGGCAAAGGCGCGGGTCGCGATCCGCAGGAGCCGTTCACGGTTCGCCCGGGCATCGGCTCGGGGCTGTCTGGGGTCCTTCGCGGCCATTGATCGCTTCCTGGGAGTATGTAACCGGAGCCGGGTCCGCTTATAGTGGAGCTAACCGGACCCGACTCCGTTTAATCCTATGCGAAGGAACATCCGCATGAACACCGACCACGTCACGACCCCTTTCGGACCGGCCACGACCGCCGAGGAGACCGTCGAGGGCGTCGACCTGTCCGCCAAGAAGGCCATCGTGACGGGAGCGTCGTCGGGAATCGGCGTGGAGACCGCGCGGGTGCTCGCCAAGGCCGGCGCCGACGTCACCCTCGCGGTCCGCGACACCGCCGAGGGCGAGAGAGTCGCCACCGGCATCGTGGCGTCCACCGGCAACGCGCGCGTGCACGTCGCGTTCCTGGACCTGTCGGCCCGCGACTCGATCGACGCCTTCGTCGCCTCATGGCGGGGTCCGCTCGACATCCTGGTCGACAACGCCGGCATCATGGCCACCCCCGAGCGGCGCACCGCCGAGGGGTGGGAGCTGCAGTTCGCCACCAACCATCTCGGCCACTTCGCCCTCACCGCCGGACTGCACGACGCCCTCGCGGCCGCCGGGCACGCCCGCGTCGTCGTGGTGAGCTCCGTGGGCCACGTCAACGGGGACATCATCTGGGACGACATCAACTTCGAGCACCACCCGTACGACGAGTGGAAGGCCTACAGCCAATCCAAGACGGCGAACATCCTGTTCGCCGTCGAAGCCGCCAGGCGCTGGGCCGGCGATGGCATCGCGGTCAACGCGCTCAACCCCGGCCGCATCTGGAGCACCGGCCTGTCGCGGCACATGTCCGCCCCACCCGCATCATTCGAGCCCGAATCCAGCGACGGCGTGACGGTCAAGAACATCGCCCAGGGTGCGGCCACCTCGACCCTCCTGGCCGCCTCACCCCTCGTCGAAGGCGTGACCGGACAGTACTTCGAGGACTGCCGACCGGCCGCTCCGCACACACCCGGACTCCGGCGCGGCTTCGCGTCATACGCCGTCGACCCCGACGCCGCCGCCCGCCTCTGGCAGGTGTCCGTCGCCATGATCGACAACGCCTGACGCTCCCGCTGCACCGGCGCTTGTCGGTGTCGGCTGGCATGATCTGCCGATGACGGAAAACAGTGCTTTGATCGCATCGTTCTGGGATGCTTCCGCCGTTTCCTTCGACGAAGAGGCCGATCACGGCCTTCGGGAGCCCCATGTCCGAGCGGCGTGGGCAGAACGCATGCGCTCGTGGCTGCCTCCTTCACCCGCCGATGTCCTGGACCTGGGGTGCGGCACCGGCTCGTTGTCCTTGCTCCTCGCCGAGCAGGGCCACCGGCCGATCGGGGTGGATCTGGCGCCGCTGATGGTCGAACAGGCCCGCCACAAGCTCACGGAGGCCGGCTTCGATGCCGTGATGATGGTAGGCGACGCGAGCAGCCCGCCCGCGCAGGCGGGAACGTCCTTCGACGTGATCCTGTCCCGTCACCTGCTGTGGACCTTGCCCGCCCCCGAAAAGGCGCTGCGCCGATGGGTCGATCTGCTGCGTCCTGGCGGGCGTCTGGTGCTCATCGAGGGCCGCTGGGCAACTGCCGAACCGAGTGAGGACCACTCCTATCCAGGAGAAACCGCAGGGATGCCGTGGATGGGCGGGGTCGAGGCCGAGCGGCTCATGCAGGCGCTGCGACCGATGGTACGGACTTCGCGCGTCGAGCCACTGCTCGATCCCGCTCTGTGGGGACGGTCCATCCAGGACGAGAGATATGCCGTTGTCGCCTTCGCGTAGCCACCGCGTTTCTATCGCAGATGGCTCACCGAAGCGATCTCTATTGCGAGGTCCAGGAGGCCGCTCGGCCTGCAGAAGCCCGAGCTCCGTCAACCCGGGATCACCCGGTTGTCGCGTCTTCTCACCATGCTGGACCAGATAGAAGACCGGATCACGTCCGTGGCGGCCCGCGCGGTGTGCGGGCCGCCCGTGACGAAGGGGTCAGCGGCCCGGCAGCGTGAGGCCGAGGACGAGCGGGTCGTGGTCGGAGGAGCGGAAGGCGTCCGGCTTGTACAGGGACGCCGGGTTGTACTCGGTGTTGTAGTCGAGGATGCGCGGCTCGTCCGAGTTGATGTGCCAGATCGTCGCGCTGGTGACCCGCTTGAGCAGTTGCCGGCCGACCAGTGCGTGGTCGAGCTCTCCGGCCAGTCCGTCGAACAGGTAGCTGTACCGCAGCGGTGCCGGCACGAACTTCTTGGTCACGCTGGTCAGCCCGCCCGCCTCCAGCGTGTGGATCGGGTCCTCCTCGCCGTAGGCGTTGAGGTCGCCGAGCACCACCGGGTTCGGCAGGTCCTTCACCAGCGCGAGCAGCGTCTCGGCCTGCTTGACGCGGGTGGCGTTCCAGCAGCTCTGCCCGTCGCCCTGGTCGGCGTCGGGGCCGCTGGACGGGCAGGTGCCCTTGGACTTGAGGTGGTTGACGACCATGGTGAACGGCTGGCCCCCCGCCGTCCGGCGGAACGTCTGGATCAGCGGCGGCCGGCTGAACACCGCGTCCTGCGACGCCTGCGGCGCGCCGACGGGTGTGAGCTTGGCGGGCTTGTAGATCAGCGCGACCTGGATGGCGTCCGTGCCGGGGTACGGGTGCTGGAGCGCCGCGTACGTACCCGCGCCGACCTCGGCGTTGACCGCGTCCACGAGTGCCTGGAGCGCCGTCTGGCCGTTGTTCTCGACCTCCATGAGGGCGACGGCGTCGGCGTTGAGGCCCTTCAGGGCCGCCACCAGCTTGGCGAGCTGCCGCTTCTGCTCCTCGGCGTTGGTGGCGCCGCGCGAGCCGAGGGTGGTGAACCAGTTGAGTGTGTTGAACGAGGCCACCTTGACGTTGCCCACGACCGGGAACGGCCGGGGCAGCCGCGGGTTGGTGTTGTGGTAGTTGATCGGCTTGGTGGGTTGCAGGCGGTAGGTGCCGAATCCGTAGCCGAGCACGCCGGTGATGCCCACGGCCAGGTCGCCGGTCCGTACGATGGGCGGCAGGGTGGCCGGGTTCTCCCTGCTGGAGCCGTCGTCGATGAGCAGCGAGCGGCGCGCGTTCAGCGCCGCGTCCACGCCGGGCCGGTCCGTCGGCTGGAACAGCCGCCCGCCGGAGGAGACGGTGACCTCGCCGTAACGGCCCAGGTTGTAGTGCTCGCTGACGGTCAGCGGCTGCGGGAAGGTGAGCAGCATGTTCTCGACGGGCTCCCGCCCGTCACCCGGCAGTTTGTACGGCTGAGCCGCCACCGACCCGGTGCCGCAGACGTCGACCGCGGTGACCGGAGACAGCTCCGTCCACCCGTTGTACTCCGTCACCTTGCCCGTCACGAGCACCCGGTCGCCGACCGCGACGTCCTTGAGCGTGTCGCGGGCGTAGGCGAACAGCCCCTCGGAGGTCTTCGGGTCGGCGTCCGGCTTCGAGTCCTGGAAGAAGAAGCCGCTCAGCTGGTCACCGCGCTGGAAGTCGCCGGTGACGACGCCTTCGACGGTGACCGTCTGCCCGGCCAGCGGGCTGGCGTCGCCGTCGCCCTGCACCTCCGCGATCCGCCGGCTCGGCGGTGTGTCACACGCCGTGGCCGGTGTGGCGAGCGCGGGCGTGGCGGGGAGGGCGGCGGCCACGACGAACGCGACGAGAAAAGCTCGGCTTAAAACATGCATGACCGGCACTTTAGAGCTAATTGCGGTCACATATTTCCACATGAAAGTGGCCAGAACATTAAATCATCCAACCTTGACATTGGGTGCTACCGGGTATGAGGACTGCATGGACTGGGTCACCTGCGCCTCTTCGGCAGCCTGCATGGGAATCGCCCGCCAGCCGTACGACCGATGCCTGGCACACCTGCAACCAGACGAAGTCGCCGTGACACTCGACGAAATTACCCCCGGACGCCTGCTGGACCTGCGCGGCACGCCGATCAACGGCCCACTGCTCGCCAGGATCATCGAGGCGACGGGCGGCAGACCCGGCCGGGCCCGGCTGGACCGGGTCACGTTCACCGGTGACGTGCGGCTGTCCGGCGTGACGTTCACCGGTGACGTGTCGCTGGACGGCGCCAGGTTCGAGCGGCTGGCATCGTTCTTCGGCGCCCGCTTCGAGGGCAACGTGTCGCTGGCCGGGGCCGGATTCGCCCGCGAGTTGTCGTTCCACGGCGTCCGAGTACGCGGCCACCTGTCACTGGACCGGGCGGTGATGTCGCGGGACGCGCTGTTCAGCCAGGCCGTGTTCGGTCACGGGCTGTCGTGCGAGCGGGCCAGGTTCGACGGCTACGCCACGTTCGACGGGGCCATGCTGGGCGACGGCGCGAGTTTCCGCGGCGCCAGGTTCGGCCGGACGCTGTCCTTCCGCAAGGTCACCGGCCACGCCAGGTTCGACACGGCGCACTTCGCGGCCGACGCCTATCTCTCGGCCACCGGCCGGCTGTCCGCCTCGCGGGCGCGCGCCGACGGCGCCTTCGACGTGGCCGTCGCGTCCGGCCGGGTGGACCTGCGGCGGATCGAGGTCACCGGCGGGGCGACGATCCGGCTCACCGACTCCCAGGCCGACCTGGAGGGCGCGGTGCTGCGCGGGCCCGCGATGGTGACCGGGCGCGGCTGGTCCACGCTGACCTCGCTGCGCCACGTCGACGCGGCCGACCTGGCGCTGTTCGGCCTCGACCTGTCGGGGTGCCGGTTCGCCGGGCTGGCCCGCCCGGCCGCGGTCCGGGTCAAGAACTGCACGTTCGCGCTGACTCCGCGAGGGGTGCGGGTGAGCCTGCGCTGGCCGATGCTGCGCTGGTTCTCCCGGCGCAGCGCGCTGGCCGACGAGCACACGATGCGCGGCTGGACCACCCCCGGCGACAGCCCTGCTCGTCATCCGGCCGCGCACGACCGTCCGACGGCGCTCGATCCGCCCGCCGGGCCCGATCGGCTGACGGCGCCCGACCGGCTGGCCGCCCTCTACACCGGGCTACGCGCCCAGGTCGACGACGTCGACACCTCGGCCGACTTCGCGTTCGCGGCGATGGAGATGCGCCGCCAGGCGGGTCGCCGGTGGCTGTTGTCGCTTTCGTGGCTTTTGTGGGGGTACGGCATGCGGATGGGCCGGGCGGCGGCCTGGCTCGCCCTGCTGATGGCGCTCACCGTCGGCGCCCTCTTCTGGACGTCGACCTCGCACGCGGAGCGCGCCGCCGACCCACCGCCCGCCGTACACCACTAGCTCGCCGTACACCCCTAGAGCGTGTCGAGGACCTCGGCGATCGCCGCGAAATGGGAGGAGCGCCAGCCGGCGTCCATGATCTTGCGGGCCAGCTGCTGCATCGCGTCGTCCGGGTCGAAGCCTTCGTGGTCGAGGAAGAGCCTGGTGCCCTTTCCCTCGGGCTCCAGGCGCCAGGTGACGGTCCAGTCGGCGTTCTTTCCGTCGGTCCAGCTGATCTTCAGTCTCTTCTCCGGCTCCAGCTCCAGCACCTGGCAGTAGACGACGCCCTCGAAGTCGGTCTGCTTCACGGGTTTGGTGGTGAAGGTGAACCGGTGCCCGACCTCCGGCTTGAAGTCGTTGGGCATGAGCCAGCGGGCCACCAGCTCCGGCTCGGTCAGGGCCCGCCACACCTTCGCGGGCGGATGCGCGAGGAACTGGTCCATCCGGATCGCGCGCCGATCTTGCGTCGTGGGTTCAGGCATCGTCGTCTTCCATCTCGTCCAGCAGGGAGTTCAGGTTGGTGAGCCGCTCTCTCCAGAAGCGTTCGTACGGCGTGAGCCAGTCACGGATCTCCATGAGCGGCGCGGCCTCCAGCCGGTAGAGCCGTTCCCGGCCCCGCCGGGTCTCGGCCACCAGGCCGGCGTCCTTGAGCACCTTGAGATGCTCCGAGACGCTGGGGCGGCTCATGTCGAAGCGTTCGGCCAGCCGCCCGGCCGGCTGCGTGCCCTCGTCGAGCAGCAGGCGCAGCAGCTCTCGCCTGGCCGGGCTGGCCAGCGCGGTGAACACATGGTCGGCGGATATGTGCATGTCGGCCACTATACGTAGGAATTTCCCTACATATCAAGGCATCGGGGGGATCCCTGATTACACAGGAGGATCTCCCTCCGTAAGATAAGGGGCATGCAGATCGACGACTACGTGGCCGAACTGGGCGAGGCCCTGTGCGGGCCGCCGGGCCACAAGCGCGACCTGGTCGTCGAGGCGCACGACAGCCTGACCGACACCGCCGACGCGCTGGAGGCCGAGGGTCTGGCCCGGGCCGAGGCCGAGCGGCTGGCGGTGCGGGAGTTCGGCGCGATCAGCGAGATCGTGCCGAGCTACCAGCGGGAGCTGACCGCCGCGGCCGGCCGGCGGCTGGGCCTGCTGATGCTCATCAGCCTGCCGATCATCGTGCTGATGTGGGCGGTGGTCTGGCGCTTCTACCCCACCACCGCCCTGGCCGCCTGGGTCGCCAGGCCAGACTGGTACGACACCGCCTCGCGGGGGCTCGACATCCTGCAACTGTCCACGGGCCTGTACGGCGGGCTGTCGCTGTTCGCACTGGGCCGGGGCACCCGGTGGATCCGCAGGCCACAGTTGGTGACCAAGTGGCTGGGAATCATCGTCTGGCTGATGCTGCCGGTGACCGTGGGGCTGGGCCTGCTGCTCTCCTATGGGGCCGACATGCAGGAGAGCGCCCAGACCTTCCTGCCCGCCGTCCTCACGAACCTCGTGACGGCGGCCTTCTGGGGCCTGCAGCTCTACGGCGCGACCCGCTGCCTGCGCGTCAGCCGGACTGCCTGACCCCCGGCTGCAGCACGCCACCGATCACACTCGCGAACTCGGCCCAGGCCGACCGCTCCCCTTCCAACTGCTTCCGCCCCGAATCGGTCAGACGGTAGGTGCGCCGCCTGCGCCCGCCGACCGTGGCCCACTCGCTGGCCAGGTAGCCGATCCGCTCCAGCCTGCGCAGCGCCGGGTAGACGGTGCCGGTCGGCACGTTGAGCGCGCCCCCGCTGCGTTCTTGCAGGGCCTCGATGATGGCGTAGCCGTGCAACGGCTCGCGCTCCAGCACGGAGAGCAGCAGAGCGTCCATATGGCCGCGCAGCGCGTCGGGGTTCATGGCTCCGATCCTAGATAACGCTTCATTGAGTAGCCAGTCTACAGGTAGGCCGTCTATATGTAGACTGTCTATAGGTAGACAGACACAATGAAGGGGGTCGGCGCATGGAAGCGCTGGAACTGGCCCGGTTGCAGTTCGCGGTGACAGGAAGCCTGCACTTCCTGTTCGTCGTGCTGACGCTCGGGCTGGCGCCGCTGGTGGCGATCATGCACACGCGCTGGGTGCTGGCGGGCAAACCGCTGCACGAGCGGCTGACCAGGTTCTGGGGCCAGATCTATGTCATCAACTACGCGCTGGGCGTGGTCACCGGGCTGGTGATGGAGTTCCAGTTCGGGCTCTCGTGGAGTGGGCTGTCCCATTACGCGGGCGACGTCTTCGGTGCTCCGCTGGCCATGGAGACGCTGGTGGCGTTCTTCCTGGAGTCGACGTTCCTCGGCCTGTGGATCTTCGGCTGGGGGCGGCTGCCCAAAGGGGCGCACCTGGCGTGCATCTGGCTCGTGACGCTCACCGCGTACGCCAGCGCCTTCTTCATCATGGCGGCCAACTCCTTCCTGCAGAACCCGGCCGGAGCCCTCGTCAGCGGCGACCACCTGGAGCTGGTCGACGTCGGCGCGCTGTTCACGAACAAGACGCTGGTCTTCTCCTTCCCGCACGTGATCGGGGCCGGGCTGTTCACCGGGGCCATGGTGCTGGTCGGGGCGAGCGCCTACCAGCTGCGCCGCCGTACGTCCGAGGTGGAGTTCTTCACCAAGTCGCTGCGTACGGGCGTGACCATGGCCTCGATCGGCATCTTCCTGACCATCGGCTTCGGCTACGCGCAGTTCGCCGGCATCCAGGACGGCAAGTTCAAGGGCGACTCGGGGGCGGTGCCGCTCGGGTTCATGATCGAGATCGGGCAGCTGCTCGCACTCGTCGTGCTGTTCCTGATGCTGCCGCTGATCCGCTTCCTGCCACGCTGGCGGTGGACGCATCCGCTGCTCATGCTGATGACGCCGCTGCCGTTCGTGCTGGCCATCATGGGCTGGCTGGCCAGGGAGCTGGGGCGGCAGCCGTGGATGGTCTGGGAGAAACTCACCGTCGCCGACGCCATGACGCCCGGCCTCACCCCGCCGATGATCACGGGGTCGCTGGTCGCCTTCGCGGCCGTGCTGGGGCTGCTGGCGCTCGTCGACTACGTCCTCATCGCCAGGGTGGTCCGGCGCGGGCCACGTGACCTCGACCTCGGCGCCGTCCGCGAACCCGCGCTGACCTACTAGGAGTGAGATGGAACTGATCTGGTTCGCCTGCTTCGCCCTGCTGCTGGCCGGATACTTCGCGCTGGAGGGCTTCGACCTGGGGGTCGGGCTCCTGCTGCCGGTGCTGGGCAGGTCGGTCTCCGGCCGGGACCGCATGGTGGCGGCCATGGCCCCGTTCGTGCTGGCCAACGAAGTGTGGCTGGTGGCGGTCGCCGGAGTGCTGTTCGGTGTCTATCCCTCACTCGAGGGCGAGGTGCTGTTCGGGCTGTATCCGGTGGTGGTGGCCATGCTGCTGTCCTGGATCCTGCGGGACACCGGGCTGTGGTTCCGCCGCAGGGCCGAGGGCACGGCCTGGCGGGGCTTCTGGGATGCGATGATCACCCTCGGCTCGCTGGGGCTCTCGTTCGGCTGGGGCGTGGCCCTGTACGCGGCCGCCACCGGGTTCGGCTCGTCCCTGCTGAACCCGGTGGGGTTGATGCTGGGCGTGGTGGTGACGTTGCTGTTCGCCTTCCACGGCTGGACGTTCCTGGCCTGGCGCTCCCCCGGGCTGGCCGGCGCCACCCGCTCGGGCCGCTCGCTGGCCCTGTCGGGGGCGGTGGCCGCGCTCCCCGCTGCCGGGGTGCTCCTGGGCAGCATGCCGTACCTGCTGGAGCACACCGCGCCGGCCGGGACGCTGAATGTGCTCAGTGTCATGGCGCTGCCGTTCGCGCCGATCGTGGTCGCCGCGCAAGTATGGGTGTGGCGCACTTTCCGTCCTGGTAAGAACGCCGTCCGGATCCCGTCGTTCTTTTGAGGGCTCGTGCACAAAGATCTCCTGCGGCTCATGCGGGCCGAGCAGTCGGTACGCCGCCACCTGGCCGTCACCTTCGCGGCAGCGATGGCGGCCGGGCTGCTCGTGCTCGTGCAGGCGGAGCTGCTGGCCGGGGTCCTGTCGGGCCGGTTCACGGTCGTGGCGCTGGCGGGCCTGGCCGCCGTGGTGGGCGTACGCGCGCTGCTCGCCTGGACGCAGGGCATCTTCGCCGGCCGTACCGCGACGGGCGTCAAGTCCGCCCTCCGGCACCGCCTGCTGGCCAGGCTGCAGGAACTGGGCCCGGCCCGGCTGGCCGGCCACCGCTCGGGTGAGCTGGTCACGCTCACGGGACGCGGCCTCGACGGGCTCGACGCCTACCTGACCGGCTACCTGCCCGCGATCGCCGTCGCCGGGGTGGTGCCGGTGGCGGTGCTCGTCCGGCTGTTCGCCGCCGATCTGGCGAGCGCGGTCATCGTGCTGGTCACGCTGCCGCTGATCCCGCTGTTCGGCGCCCTCGTGGGGATGACCACCAAGGCCGTCACGGAGCAGCAGTTCCGCGCGCTGTCGCGGCTCGGCGGGCACTTCCTCGACGTCGTACGCGGCCTGCCCACGCTGCGTGCCTTCGGCCGGGCCCGCTACCAGGCGACGGTCATCCAGCAGGTGGCCGACGCGCACCGCGCCGCCACCATGCGCACGCTGCGGGTGGCGTTCCTGTCGTCGCTGGTGCTGGAGCTGTGCGCGTCGCTGTCGCTGGCCCTGGTGGCGGTGCCGATCGGGCTGCGGCTGCTGGGCGGGTCGCTGGACCTGACGACGGCGCTGCTGGTGCTGCTGCTGGCTCCGGAGGCGTACCTGCCGTTGCGGGCCATGGGCACCCGGTTCCACGCCTCCATGGAGGGGGTGGCGGCGGCGGACGCGGCCTTCGCCGTCCTGGACCCCGCCCACTCGGACCCTTCCGCCGGCCCCGCGTCTTCGGCCCCTTCCGCCCTCGCGCCCGACCTGGCCGCCGTTGGCGCGTCCGCGTCGCCGCCGGGTTCCGGGGCGCCGTTGATCCGCCTGGAGGACGTCACCGTCCGCTACCCCGGCCGCGACGACCCCGCGCTCGAACACGTCTCGCTCACCATCGAGCCCGGCGAACGCGTGGCCCTGGTCGGCGAGAGCGGCGGCGGCAAGAGCACGCTCCTGCACCTCATCCTGGGCTTCATCCAGCCGACCGAAGGCAGAGTCCTCGTCGACGGCACCGACCTGCGGGCCCTGGACCTGACCGCCTGGCGCGACAGACTGGCCTTCGTCCCGCAGCGCCCGCACCTGTTCACCACCTCGGTCGCCGACAACATTCGCCTCGGCGCCCCGTCCGCCTCCCTGGAGCGGGTACGCCAGGCCGCCACGGCCGCCCACGCGGCCGACTTCATCCAGTCCCTGCCCGACGGCTATGACACAGAGGTGGGCGAACGAGGCGCGAACCTGTCGGCCGGCCAGCGGCAGCGCGTGGCCCTGGCCCGGGCCTTCTGCCGCCCGGACACCTCGGTCCTGCTGCTGGACGAGCCCACGGCCCGGCTCGACGGCCGCAGCGAGGCGGCCGTGGTGGCGGCCACCGCGGACCTGGCCCGGGACCGTACCGCGATCATCGTGGCGCACCGGCCCGCCATGATCGACCTGGCCGACCGGGTCGTCCGCATCCACGAGGGCCGGGTGCTCGCCGACCACTCTGTTCGTACGGCTGTCAGGGGAGAGAGATGAACCGGCGAATGGGACTCCGGCTCACCTGGGCCGTGCTGGCCGGAGCGGCGGCCGATCTGGCCGGGCTCGGCCTGATCGCCGCTGCGGCGTGGCTGATCACGCGGGCCGCCGAGCAGCCGCCGCTGGCCGCGTTGAGCGTCGCCATCGTGGCCACCAGGGCGTTCGCTACCGGCAAGGGCGTGTTCCGCTATGCCGAGCGGCTCACCGGCCACGATGTCGCCCTACGCGCCCAGGCCGGCACCCGCGAACGCCTCTACCAGGCGCTCATCCCGCCGCAGCGGCCCAGGCACGGCGGCGCCGACCTGCTCAGCCGGATGGTGGACGACACGGAGGCCGTACAGGACCTCCTGGTGCGCTGCCTCCTGCCCGCGACGGCCGCCGCCCTCGCGGGCCTGGCCGCCGTCGTCATCGGCCTCACCCTGCTGCCCGTCGCGGCGCTGGTCCTGGTGGCGGGGCTGGTCGTGGCGGGCGTGGCGCTGCCCGCCGGTACGGCCGCCGCCGCGCGTCGCTGGTCGGCCAGGATCGCGCCCGCCAGAGCCGCCCTCGCCGAACGGGTGGCCGACCTGGTGCACGGCTCCGCCGATCTGGCCGCGTACGGCGCCGGCGACCGCGCCCTGGCCCGCGCCCGTGCCGCCGACGAGACCCTGGCCGCCCTGGAACGCCGCCAAGCCCGCGTCCACGCTCTCGCCCTGGCGGGCGGCACGCTGGTCCAGGGCCTGACGGTGGCGGCGATCGTGCTGCTCGCCCAGAGCGCGGGGACCGACCGCGTGGCCACGGCGGTCCTCGCCCTGACCGCACTGGTCGCCTTCGAGCCGGTGCTGCCGCTGGCGGCGGCGGGCGAACGCCTGGCGGGCATCATGGCCGCGCTCAGGCGCCTGCGCGACGTCGGCTCCGCCCCACCCGCCGTCACCGAGCCGGCCACCGCGTCACCTGCCCCGGCGTCGCCGCTGACAGTCGAGATCAACGACCTGGTGGTACGGCACGCGCCCCGCGTCCTGGGGTCGGCCGCCGCGGAGCACGCGTCCCGCGCCTCGGAGCCGGTCGAAGCGGCCACGGAGCCGGTCGGCGGGCGGGAGCGGGCGGCCGTCGACGGGGTTTCGCTGAGCCTGACCCCCGGCAAGCGGGTGGCCCTGGTGGGGCCGAGCGGGGCCGGGAAGAGCACGCTGCTGGCCGCGCTGATGCGCCTGGTCGAGCCCGAGTCCGGCACCATCCGCCTCAACGGTGTCGACGTGCGGAGACTGGCCTCGGACGACGTACGGGCCATGATGACGGGGCTCACCCAGGACCCCTACATCTTCCAGACCACCCTGAGCGCCAACCTGCGGCTCGCCGGCCCCGAGGCCGACGACGAGGAGCTGCGGCAGGCCGTACGGGAAGCCAGGCTTGAGGAATGGGTCGAGCGGGCCGGGTGGGATGCCGAGCTGGGCGAGGACGGCAGGACCGTGTCCGGCGGGCAGCTGCAGCGGCTGGCCCTGGCCAGGGCGCTGCTGTACGACCCGCCCGTGCTGCTGCTCGACGAGCCGGCCGAGGCGCTGGACGAGGAGGCCGCCGACGCGCTCATGGCCGACCTGCTCGACGTGACGCACGACCGCACCACCTTGCTGGTCACCCACCGGCTCAAGGGCCTGGAGCAGGTGGACGAGATCGTGGTGCTGGAGGAGGGCCGGGTGGTGCAGCGCGGCCACCACGACGAGCTGGTGACCGAGCCGGGCTACTACCGCGACCTTTGGGAATCGGAGGTCCTCACCCGGCGGTGACCGTCGGGAGAGCCCGCTCGCGAGGGCTCTCCCAACGGGTGTCAGCGCACTTCGACCTCGACGATGCGGGTGTAGTCGTTGGCGCCGTTCGAGGCCAGCGCGACGATGCGGACGGCGTCCGCCGTGACGGGCGTGAAGTCCGAGCGGGCGCTGCCGGCGGTGTTGCCACGCACCTGGGCGACCGTCTGCCACTGGCCGCCCGACTGGACCTGGACGTCCCAGTCGCGCAAGCCGAAGGTCGAGGCCGGGTAGCGTTCGGTGTTCAGCGTGTAGAGGTCCACGCGGGAGACCTGCTTGGCACCGCCCAGCGCGATGGCCGCGGTGTCCGGCCAGGCCCTGGCGGTGGCGTCGTTCCAGCCGTTGCCGCCGGCCCAGCCGTTGGAGCCGTTGTCGCCGTCGGCGATGCTGCAGGGCGGGTAGTTGGCGTTGACGTGCTGGGAGGAGGCGGTGACCTGCCGCCGGAGCGCGAGGTTGCCGCCGTTGTCGAGTTTGTCCGGGGTCACCACCTCGACGGGCACGGCCAGCGTGCGGTCTCCGGCCTTCAGGCGCAGGCCGTACGCGCCTTCTGGGGTGTTGGGCGGGACGGCGACCAGCAGTTTCGCGCCGAGCTCATAGCCGGGCGGCAGGTAGCTGGACAGCATCGAGCGGGAGGCGCTGAGCGGCTGGTCGATCTCCACGGACAGGTCGGCGTACCCGGCCTTCTTGGCGTCGCTGCGCATGCCGATCTCGATCTTGGCCGGGCAGGCGGGGTCCACGCCGAGCGGGGCGATGAGCTTGTCGGCGCCCGCGATGGGGGTCAGCCGGCCGGTGCCTTTGGACTTACCCGGTCTGACCTTGATCGAGGTGACGGAGGCGGGTTCCTGTTCGGGTGGCTGGGCGGCGGGCGAGGGGTCCTGCTTCGAGGCGACGGCGTGCGCGCCCGGCCCGGTCAGGACCGTGACGGCGACGGCCAGCGCGGCGGTGAGGTGACGCATGATCATTCCTTCCGGGGTTCAGAGTGCCTGCAGGCCGGGGGTGCCGTCGAGGGTCACGAGGCTGGCCCGGGTGGAGACGGGCGCGCCTGGCTTGTCGACGTACGGGACGACCTTGAAGTCGGCCCGCCACTGACTCCGGGTGACCTCGCAGGAGACGTAACCGCGCTGGTAGCTGGAGAACCTGAGGTGCGGGTTGGTCGGGTCGCTGCCCCCGGCCGGCAGTCCGGTGGTGGCGCTGCCGTTGCCGCCGCTGCTGACCGAGGTGCCGACGAACTCCACGCCGACCGTGCGCGAGGCCGGGTCGTCGAAGTTCGCCTTGAGCTCGCCGGCCAGGTTGTAGTGGATGTCGCCGGTGAGCACCACGGGGTTGCTCACCTCGCGGTCGATCATGCCGTTCAGCACGCGGTCCTTGGCGGCCTTGTAGCCGTCCCAGAGGTCCATGCTGAGCTTCTGGGCCGGTCCGGCGTCGTAGTCGAGCTGCATCATGGCGATCTGCTGGGCCAGCACGTTCCACTTGGCGCGGGACTCGCCCAGGCCGTCGAGCAGCCACTTCTCCTGCTCGGCGCCGAGCATCTGCCTGGCCGGGTCGAGCCGGTCGGCGCAGTCGACCTGCTGCCCGTCACCGCAGACCTGGTCGTCGCGGTACTGCCGGGTGTCGAGCACGTTGAACTCGGCCAGGTCGCCGAAGGTGAACCTGCGGTAGATCCGGGCGTCGGGGCCCTGCACGGCGGGCACCCGGATGGGCAGGTTCTCCCAGTAGGCCCGGAAGGCGTTGGCCCGGATCACCAGGTAGTCCTGCTCGGTCACCTCGCCGCCGGGGCCGTACTTCCCCGCCCAGTTGTCGAGCACCTCGTGGTCGTCCCAGGTGACGATCCACGGCGCGCGCTGGTGCGCCGCCTGAAGATCCGGGTCGCTCTTGTAGAGGCCGTACTGGATGCGGAAGCGGTCGAGGGTGTCGCACTGCACCCGGTACTGCTCCGGCACGGGGGTGTTGCGCAGGCCGCCGGTGGGCACGATGCCGTACTCGTAGATGTAGTCGCCGAGGTGGAAGACCACATCGGGCTCCTCCTCCGCGAGGTGGCGGTAGGCGCTGTAGTAGCCGTCCTGCCACAGCGCGCAGGAGGCGAAGGCCAGCTTCAGGGCGTCGGGCCTGCTCCTGAGCGCCGGGGCGGTCTTGGTCCGGCCGACCGGGCTGATCTGGCCGCCCGTACGGAACCGGTAGAAGTACTCGCGGCCGGGCCGCAGCCCAGTGGCGTCCACGTGGACCGAGTGCCCGTACTCGGGGGTGGCCCACGCGGAGCCGTGGCCGGCGCGGCGCGTGAACGCCTCGTCCTCCGCGATCTCCCAGTCGACCTTGATCCTGCCGTACGGCATGCCGCCGAGCGGCTCCATCGGCTTGACGGCCAGTCGCGTCCAGAGGATCACCCGGTCGGGCAGCGGATCTCCGGACGCGACGCCGAGCTGGAAGGGGTAGTCGACCCTGGCGGTGGCCTGGGCCGTCCACGGGTCGGCCAGGTTCGTGGTGAAGGCGAGAGCGAGCGCTGAACCGCCGATCCCGAGGAAGGATCGGCGTGAGGGACGGTGCATGGGCTTCCTCAGAGCTGGGGGGTCGAAAGCTCTCACTTTTTAGCAACCAGCCCAGCTCTTAACAAGACTTAGGTTAAAACTCACAGACAGTTGCGTTAAATCACACGCACAAGCCACCAAAGCGCTTCACTATTCACTCGATGTATGAATCGCATGTATAGTCGCGATCATGTCGACTGGACATGTGATGCTCGGGCTGCTCGTGGAGCGGCCCAAGCACGGATATGAGCTCAAACGCGAGCACGACCAGCGCCTGCCCGGCGCCAAGCCGCTGGCGTACGGCCAGGTGTACGCGACGTTGCAGCGCCTGCAGCGCGACGGGTTCGCCGAGGTCGCGGAGACGGTGCAGGAGGGCGGACCGGAACGCACGGTGTACGCCATCACCGAGGAGGGGCTCGCCGAGCTCACCCGGTGGCTGGACGGAGTGGAGCCGCCCGCGCCCCACCTGTCCAGCGTCCTGCTGTCCCGCGTGGTGGTCGCGGCCGTGGCCAACGGCGCCGCCGACGGCTACCTGTCCCGGCAGCGGGCCGCGCATCTGGCGCGGATGCGCGAGCTCACGGCGGAACGCTCGGCGGGCTCCCCCGCCCAGGCGCTGGCCGCCGACTACGCGCTCCAGCACCTCGATGCCGACCTGCGCTGGATCGAGACGGCCATGCGACGGCTGGCCGACCTGAAGGAGGAACCTCTTGCTTGAGGCACGCGCACTGCGCAAGACCTTCGCCCGCACCGTCGCCTTGAACGGTGTGTCCCTGGAGATCGGCGCGGGCGAGATCATCGCGATCACCGGGCCGAGCGGTTCGGGCAAGTCCACCCTGTTGCACTGCCTGGCCGGGATCATCCGCCCGGAGTCGGGCGAGGTCCGCTTCGACGGCAACCGGATCGACACGCTCGGCGAGGCCGAGCGCACGGACCTGCGCAGGCGGAGCTTCGGCGTCGTCTTCCAGTTCGGCCAGCTCGTCCCTGAGCTGACCGCGGCGGAGAACGTGGCCCTGCCGCTGCTGTTCGACCGGCACGGCCGCCAGGAGTCACTGCGCACCGCTCGCTCCTGGCTGGAACGTCTGGACGTGGCCGAGTGCGGCGACCAGCGGCCCGGCTCGCTGTCCGGCGGGCAGTTACAGCGTGTCGCCGTGGCCCGTGCGCTGGTCACCGGTCCGCGCGTGGTCTTCGCCGACGAGCCGACGGGGGCGCTGGACTCGCTGGCGGGTGAGCGGGTGATGGACGTGCTCACCGGTGCGGCCCGCGCCGACGGCATCACCTTGGTGATCGTCACGCATGACAACCGGGTGGCGGCGTACGCCGACCGGGAGATCGTGCTGCGCGACGGCGTGCTCGCGTCGGAGGTGGCCGCGTGAACGCCGTTCTGCGCGCGTTCTCGGCGGAGGTGGGCGGCGCGATCGCCGCGATGCGCGTGCTCATGACGGAGGTGGCCGCGTGATCGCGGTGATGCGCATGCTCGCCAGGGGCGGGTCGCGGCGCGAGCGGGTTCGGGGGCGTCTCATGGCCGCGGGGGCGGCGCTCGCGACCTTCCTGCTCTGCGTGGCGGTGAACCTGCTCCAGGCGCAGGTCGCCCGCCTCGGCCCCTTCTTCGCCGGGGACCGGCGCGCCGTCACCTCGCTGGCGCTGGCCCTGCTGGTCCTGCCGGCGGTGGCCTTCCTCTATCAGGTGAGCCGCCTGGCCGCTGCCACCAGGGAACGGCGGCTGGCCGCCCTCCGGCTGGCCGGCGCCACGCCGCGCCATGTACGTCTGCTCGGGGTGTACGAGGGCGGGTGGCAGGCGTTGCTGGGCGGGCTGATCGGCATCGCGGTGTTCCTGGTGATCGACCTGGCGCTGTCGTGGCCGCTGCCACTGACCTTTCCCGTTCTGCTGCCGGGGATCCTCGCCGCGGTGACGCTCAGCGGCGCGCTCTCCGGGGCGATGGCGGGACGGCACGTGGTGTCCTCTCCCCTGGGCGTGCTCCGGCGCGAGCGCCCCACCGGGCCGAGGGTGCTCGACCTGGTACTGGTCGCGGCGGGCGTAGGGGCGCTCGTCGCCGGACTGACCGGCAAGGGCCGCTTCCCGCTGGGCGGGCCGTACGGCGCGGCGCTGGCCATGACCATCGGTTCGGTGCTCCTGCTGTTCGGGCTGGTTCTCGCCACCACCTGGCTGATCAGGGCGGCCGCACGCTGGGTGGGGCAGCGCGCCCGCGCGGCCGAGACCCTGCTCGCGGCCCGGCTCGTGGAGGCCGACCCTCGTGGCTGGGCCCGCGCGCTGTCAGTGGTGGGGCTGACCGTGTTCTTCGGCGCGGCCGTGGGTGCCCAGCAGGCACCCGCCTTCACCCGAGGTGACGTCAGTCCCGACAACCTGACGGCTTACCTGCTGATAGAGGTCGCTCTGCTGGTCTCGCTGGCCACCTCGGCCGCCGCCCTCGTCGTGCATCAGGCGGAGGCGTTGCTCGATCATCGACGGTCGTTCGCGGCGCTGGCCGCCTCGGGCACGCCCGTGCCCGCCCTGGGCCGCGTCCTCATCCGCCAGGCGCTCACCACGGCGATCCCGGTGTGCTTGGTCGCCGCCCTCGCCGGAGCGGGCGTTGTGGTCGCCCTGGTCTCGGACGTTTTCCTGGGAAACCTCGGAGCACTCGGCTGGACGGTAGCGCGCGCGACTCTCATGGCACTGATCGGCGTACTGGCGGCCGTCCTGGTGGCCAGAGCCGCCCGCCCCCTCCTCCGCCGCACCCTCGACCCGGACGAACTCCGCACCGAGTGACGGTGTCGTGGCCGCGTTCGCCAGGGTGGAAGGTTCGCCGGGCAGTGTCGGCGTTGTGGGCGGTGTAGTAAACCGCGACCAACGCGGCCAAGCCGGTAGCGACCGCCAGAACGCGGCCGCGGACCGCGTCGACAGCGGACGCGAGCTTCTCACCCTTCGGGCCAGTCACGCCGCCGACGTGTTCCAGCCACCTTGAGGGATGGCCGACGCGTTCACCACGGCCATGGTCTCCAACGTGCCCCCTGCGTCCAGCCTCGGATCAACTGGCTGGCAGAGTCCACTTTCCGCCTTTGCAGGCGGGCGGGCCGAAGGTGAAACGCCGTCCACTGACCGTCTCGGCCACGATCACGTCTTCGGCTCCGTTACGTAGGCATCCTCCGGACACGACCGGAATCCGGTCCCATCCACCAGGGGGAAGCTGCCGACTGTAGATCGTGTCGCCGAGCCATTTCACCGACACGGTCTCACCTGTGCGGTTCTCGATGTCCACCCACCGGCTTGGGCGCGGCTGGCAGGCGGTGAGGGCGGCGATCAACACCGCGAGTGCCGCTGACCAGATGATTTTTCTCACGCGACTCCCTTGGCCGGCACATGCTTGTCATCAGGGTGATGCGGTGCAGTAACAGTTCTCGGCGTCGGGACGAAGCATGCCGAGCGCTGGTTCGGGAAGCCGGTTGCGCGGCTCCGATGCCTTCCGCGCTTCTTGCTGAAGCGCCTTCACCGTCAGTGGTGCCGGAGCGATGTAGCGGACCCTCATGGGTGCCGAAGGTGCCGCTTCAAGCGAGCCGTTGGCCGGGATGACGCGGAAGCTGTAGTTCTCGGCCCCGCTGAAGAGATAGCCAGCGGTGAATCCGGGTTGTGCTCGGTGTCATCAAGTGCGATTCTCTGCGCCGCCCCCTGCATGGACATGAAGAACGCCCGATCGTCACACAGGAGACTGGGCGTTCTTCTTCGACTGACGCCTTTGCTCAGGCGGATGGCAAGTCGAATTCACCCGCCTTGGCTCCATCGACGAACGCGACCCACTCGGACGCGCTGAACCGAAGGTGCAGTCCTTGAGGGTCCTTGCTGTCACGCACAGCAGCTCCACCTCCCGGCAAAGTGGCGACCTCTACGCAATCGCCGCTGGCGTTGCTGAACCTCGACTTGCGCCAGACGAGGACTGCGCCGTCATTGTCGATGCTGGGGGTGTCGCTCATCAGGCTTCCTTACCTAGCTTCGCGATGAAGCTCCGGCTCTGTCCCGGATTGAGAGCCTTTGCCATCAAATGGTCATAGACCAGGTTATACCTGTCTACATCGACCCGTTCTTCAAGGTAGAGACCACTGACCTCGTTCTCGATGTAGACCACGTCAGGATCAGGGGATGTGAAGCTCAGGAGGACGAAGCCGCCACCCATTCCAGCATGCATGGCGGCGCTGAACGGGAGAACTTGCAAGGTCACGTGGGGAAGCTGTGATACCTCAGCCAGACGCTTGAATTGGGCCTGCGGACCCATGTTGGCGGCAGCGACCCGCCGCAGACTTGCCTCGTTGAGGACGAAGGAGAGCTTGCGGGCGTCGTCTTGGAGCATCCGCTCCTGTCGGGCCATCCGGAACGCGATTTTTCGGCCAATCTCATCATTGCCGAAACTGGTTGGCTGGGTCGCGAGGTATGCGCGGTAGTAATCGGCAGTCTGAAGTAGGCCGGGAATTAGCTCCACGTCGTAAGATCGCCGCCTTTCCGCCTCGGCCTCCAGGCCGATCAAGACTTGGAACCACTCCGGAACGACGTCTCCGCAGGTGTGCCACCATCCCCGCTGGCGGGACTGGCGCGCGAGAGTGAGCAGTTCCTCTACCTTTTCGCCGCCAACGCCGTATATCTCAAGACGCGCCTGTAAAGGAGTAGTCTCATGGGCTGGAACGACAAGATCCCCGGCACGGCACGTACCGGGGATCGTACAAGTCGTTAGCGCCGGACTTGTTCGTCCTGCAGCAGCCAACTTGCAATTCGCCGTTGCCAGTGTAGCTCGCTGCGGACGTCTTGGCAGGTCCGGCGCTGAATCCCACCAAGCAAGATCAGCGACGGAAGGAGCGAACGTGATCAACATTCGGATGCTCGGGCTCTGACGTTCCCGGTGGGGCGGCCGGGATGCCGGGCGCCCCACGTCGCCTCCACGGTGAAATGCCGACGGCACAGAGAACGGCGGGCCACGTGGAGCCATCCGCCAGCGCCTGGGGCCGAGGCTCTTCGCCGCATGCGCTGCTGGTCGTTTGTGCACCGATTGGCGATCAGCATGGCTTGTCCTCGTCGGTGTCGTAGACGTCCTCATCGGTATCGGGGACGTCCTCGTTGCGCTTCCCCTCATACCGTGGAGACCGAACCTAAGGTGAGGTTGGGTCATGGGAGTGACCAGGAGCAGGTTTGATCCGGAGTTCCGGGCGGGCGCGGTGCGCATCGTCAAGGAGACCGGTGATTTTGCTGATGAGTAGCAGCAGCCAGGCCGGGAGTTCCAGGGTTTCGGGCGTTTCCCACGCCGTCAGATGCCGGCCGGGGTCTGCTTCCTGCGCGAACTGGTTGATCAGCTCGGCGAGGGTTCGCCGGTCCTGCTCGGACAGGGTTTGCAGGGGTCGATCACCGGCTCCAGCAACCGCATCGAGGGCTCGGCGATGGCGTCGTCCTCACTGAGATCAAGCCTGATGAGGATCTCCGTAAGGGGCTTTGGCGAGAGCGCGTTGGGGTGCCGTTAACCGACGTGTCATAGGCCGCCAAACCTCGAAGATCCCTTGCCTGACCTTCTGTAATGCCTAAGGGCCCGGCGCGGATCTATGGGGATGGAACGTCCGCCGCTTGGCATGGATGAACTCATCGAGCACTGGACTGCCTTGCCGTCCTCGATGTGGCTCTCGCTGACCGTGCCCGGCCACCAGGTCGCGAGGCCGTTGAAGTCGCGTGCCACGGCCCAGACCGTGGCGGTGTCGAAGATCGTGGTGAATGCCGATTGGGACATCGTTGGCCCTTCCTGAGGAAGCGGCGCACGGCTGGCTCATGCACTGTCGCATCGCGAGGCGCTCGGGTGATGGGTCAATCGCTGAATATTGGCCACCCGCCGACGCACCCCCGATACGGGTACGCGAAGAAAACCTTGGGGTCGGTGTTGGGGCTGCTCCCTAATGTTCGGGCGCCGCCGAACCCCGAATCTCAATAGTGGAAGGCAAATCCCAACCCTGATGGAGAGAACACGATGTCTACAACGTCAACGACCCGACGCCGTGCTGCCCGCTCCGGCTTCGGTCTCGCTGCCGGCCTGGCGCTCGCCGGCGCCGCCGTCCTGTCCGCCACTGCCGCCGACGCGGCCAGCACCGTGACCTTGGTATCCACCGCGAATGTGTGTGTCGACGACCCGGCGATCGGCCAGGTCGGTACCTGCACTACCAGCACCGTTACCGACCACGTCGGGGTCGGCTCGTCCAACGACCACACTGTGACCGTCCCGGGCACCCGGTTCGACGTCAAGGTCAAGTACCGGGTCCTCGGCCCAGCCTCCGGCCCTCGGACGCTGATCGTGCGCCAGGAGCTCATCTACAAGGCCAACGGACTGACGGCGAACTCCGTCCTCAAGCCGGTGGGTCAGCCGTCGGCAGGCGTGGACCTCAGCACGACCACCCCGTACACCTCGGTGTTCTCCGAGGACCTCAACGTCGGCAGCGGGGACCTGTCCACTCAGCCAACCCACCCGGCCAGCGGCAGCGTCGCGATCACGGGCTCCATGACCAGTCCGTGACCGCCTGATCGAACTACGCCACAACTCAGGCCGCGTCCGAAGCCGGCGCCGGTGCGAAGGCCGCGCAACTTCCCAGCGGCGCGACTAGGAATGGCCTGAAGATCTTGATGGGTGAGTCGGCATGAGCTGGCTCACCCTTCTGTTATGGAGTGATCGGGGCGAGAGTCCAGGTGCCGCTGGTGTGAGTGAGTCCGAGGTTGATCAGGCGGCGGAGGTTGAGGGCGGCGGCGCGGTGGTGGAGCCGGCGGTCGTCATCGTGGAGGGCACGCACGAGGGCCTGGCCGCCGCCCGCGCCCGCGCCCGTGGCCAGCGCCTGGGAGGGCCGCCGACGATGACTGCCGAGCAGATTCGGCACGCCCGCGACCTGCTCACCCCGCCGGAGAACACCGTCTCCTCCACCGCCCGGCTGCTCGGCGTCAGCCGCGCCACGATCTACAAGTACGTTCCTGAACTCGCGACGCGGCGACCTGCCGTCGAACCGCCGACGGCGCGAGCCGAACTGGGCTCGGCCAGGAAGCCCATATAGCTCAACTGATCGCGGGGGGCGGCGGCCAGCTCGACGAACTGGGAACGGATGGTCGGCAGCCGCAACCGCTGGCAGGACTGGTAGATCGAGGCTTCGGCCGCTTCCTCGGTCAGGGCGCGGCGGTGAAGGTGGTCATGGCGGCTCTCCCTCGGATGCGGGCCGGCCGCCCGGGTGGCGGCGCAGTAGCTGGTCATAAACGGCCACCGACGGCGGCGGCCGGGTGTCGGGCGGCAACTGGGCCAGCCGCCGGATGGTCAGCGACACCACCGCCGGTTCATCCAGCCAGGCCAGTCGTTGCGGCCGGGCCGGCGGCGGATCCGACGCGGGCAGGTCGTCGACCTGGGCGATCTTGCGAGCCTCCAGTGCGACGCCGTCAGCGGTCAGAGCGCCCGTCTGCGGTGCGGCGGCGATCCCGGCCACCACGTGCCGATGCAGCACCTCGATCAGCGCCCGGGTGCCGGCCGCGTCCCCGTGTTTGCGTCGCGCCGCGGCCAACCAGGCCTGATGGGCGCGTCGTCGACAGCGATCCCACGTGGCGGGGTTTTGGTACCGACCGCCGCTCGCATGGATGTGCCTCGTCCGCCTCCTCACGGAGATGGACGGGGCTTCTCTGGGTTCTGTGACGATCTCGGCTTTGCTCGCTGGGGTGATGTCTCGGCAACCGGCCCGCTGGTCGCCGGATTTGCATCAGGCGCGTCCATGGATCCTCTCCCGAGCTGGCCGCCATGAGTGCCAGGAATCGCAGGGTCGCGAACTGGATCACACTGGCGTACCTCGCCGACACAGCGATCACGGCCTGGGTGTTCTTCGCCATCTCGCTGTCCTTGTTGATCTCACTTGGTGGATGGGCGTGGGGCCGGCTCGCCAGTGCCGTGCTCGGCTCTTGTAGTCGCAAAAGGTGACGAATGCCACCGCGTCTCCTTGAGTGCGGTCATGCGCGCTGCCCTATCTTTGTACTGACTGGTCAGTTTAAAGAGGGGTGGTTACGGTGATCATTGCGGAAGGGCTGGCGATCGAGGGGGTGTACCCGGAGGTCTCGTTGAAGGCCAGGGCGGGCACGCTCACGGTGGTCGCGGGATCGGCGGGAAGTGGGCGGACGAGCCTGCTGTTGACGCTGGCCGGGCGGATGAAGCCCACGAAAGGCGCCCTGAAGGTCGCCGGACACGCCAGGGGCCGGGCCATCCGCAAAGCCGTGGCGTTGGCGCTGATCGACGGGGTGACGGATCTGGACCGGTCGCTGACGGTCGGGGAGCATCTGCGGGAGCGACGGCGCCGGCCGTACCAGGAGAGTCTTGGCCGGGTCGGGCTGGCGGGCCAGGAGCGAACACTGGTGCGGGAGCTGGATCGCGAGCAGCATGTGCGGCTGGGTCTCGCGCTGGCGCTGCTGGACGAGCCCGAGGTGATCGTCGCCGACAACGTGGACGCGGGTCTGCCGGTCGAGCGGCAGCAGATGCTGTGGAACCTGCTGCGAGACCTGGACCGCACGGTGGTGGCCTCATGCGTGACGCCTCCCGCCCGCTTCGACCAGTTGGTGGAGCTGTCATGAAGGGCATGTTGCGGTCGCGGCTGACGAGGGTGGCGCTGGTGGCGGTGGTGGTGCTGCCGCTCCTGTACGCAGGCCTGTATCTGTGGTCATTCTGGGACCCGCAGGGCAATCTGGACCGCGTACCGGTCGCCTTGGTCGTCGAGGACCAACCTGCCCAAGCCGCCGGCAAGACCCTGCACGCGGGCCGCGACCTGGCCGGCGAGTTGCTGAAGCGCGACGTGCTCGGCTGGCACGAGACCACCGCGAAGCAGGCGGCCGACGGGGTTGCGGACGGCACGTTCTACCTGTCGCTGACCGTGCCCCCCGACTTCAGCGCCAAGCTGGCCTCACCCGGCGACGACGACGCCGTACCGAGCCCGGCGCGGCTCGGCCTGCGCGTGGACACGGGCCGCAGCTACATCATGGGCAGCATCTCGGACGCGGTGTTCAACGAGGTCCGGGCGGCGGCCGAGCGTACGGCGATCCACGACTACTTCGACAACGTCTTCGTCTCGATCGGCGACATCCACGACAAGACCGCGGAGGCCGCCGAGGGCGCGGACAAGCTGCACGACGGCGTCGTGCGACTCGGTGACGGCGTCTCGCAACTCAGCAGCGGCCTGGGCACGGCCGAGAGCGGCGCCCGGCAGCTCTCCGCCGGCCTGAACACCGCCAACTCCGCCACGGGCCGGCTGAGTGACGGCTCGGCCCAGGTCACGCAGGGCCTCACGCAGGCGCAGCAGGGGATCGGGCAACTGCGCGACGGCCTGCACAAACTCCATACGGAAGGAACTTCTCCCCTCAGTTCCGGAGCGAGGCAGGCATACCAGCAGGTTCACGCTCAGACTCGCACGGTCAACCAGCTCGCCGACACGTACGTCCCCGTGCTGGACGAATGGGGCCCCAAGATCTCCCAGGCCGCCGAGGCGGTCGCGGCCGCCGCCGACAAGGTCGCCGACAGCGGGTCGGCGACCGGCGCGACGCAGGCGAGCGCGGCGGCCGACAGCGTTCGCGAGGCGAACGCCCAGGCGGGAAGCGCGGCCGACAGCGCCAGGGAGGCGAGCTCGCAGGCTCAGGCCGCGCTCGACCGCCTTGGCTCAGACGCCGACCCCGAGGTGCGTGGCCTGCTGCGGAACGCGGCAGCCGCCGCCCGCCGGGCCGCGACTCAGGCGGGCCAAGCCCAGGACGCCGCCCGGACCGGCGACAGCGGCGGTGTCGGCAGCGGTGCGGGAACCGGGACCGACGGCGTCGCGGACCTGCGAAACCAGGCGCGGGAGCTGGCGAAGCAGGCTCGCAAGATCGCGGCTGCGGCGCCCCGACTCGGCTCCAGGCTGGACCAGGCCAGAAACCAGCTCAATGCCCTGGACACCGGCCTGGGCAAGCTGGCCGACGGTGCTGCGAAGGTGAACTCGAGTCTGGGCACGGCCGCGACCGGCGCGGACCGGCTCTATCAGGGCGCGACCCAGCTGGCCGACGGTTCCCGCCAGGTCACGAACGGCATCGGACGCCTGGGCGGCGGGCTGGTCAGGCTGAGCGACGGCGCGAGCGCGCTGAGCACCGGTGTGGACCGGCTCCACGACGGCGCGGGCCAGGCGGACAAGGGCGCGACCAAGCTCGCCGAGGGATCGAAGGAGCTGTCAAGCGGGCTCGGCGACGGCGCCACCCGGATACCCGACTACGACGACAAACAGCGCGACGACCGCGCGGACGTGATGAGCGATCCGGTCCGGCTGGCCAAGACCGTCGACAACGAGGTGCCCAACTACGGCACCGGCTTCGCGCCGTTCTTCCTGCCGCTGGCGCTCTGGGTCGGTGCGATGATCGCGTTCATGGTGCTGAAGCCGCTGAACCAGCGGCGGCTGGCGGGCACGACGGGCGCGGTGCGGATCGCGCTGGCGGGCTGGCTGCCGGGGGCGGTGCTCGGGGCGGCGCAGGTGGGCGTGCTGGTGGCGGTCCTGCGGTTCGGGCTCGGGCTGGAGGCCGCGCACTGGGCCGGGCTCACCGCGCTGCTGCTGCTCGCGACCGCCGCGTTCATGGCGGTCGTGCAGGCGGTGAACGCGCTGCTCGGCCCGCCCGGGCGGGTCGTGGCGCTGGCGCTGCTGATGCTGCAGCTCACCTCGGCGGCCGGGACGTATCCCATCGAGACGTCGCCCGGATTCTTCCAGACGATCTCGCCCTGGCTTCCGATGAGCTGGGTGGTGTCGGCGCTGCGCAGGCTGATCAGCGGTGGCGATCCCACCGTGGTGTGGCAGGCTTGCGGCGTGCTGTCGGCTTTCCTCGTCCTTGGGCTCGCGCTCACCACGCTCGCCGTGGAGCGCGGCCGCATCTGGTCCGTCCAGCGCCTGCACCCGGAGCTGGCGCTGTGACCGAACGAAACGAGCGCACCGCCAGGCGCGGGAACCGGCAGGACACCCGGCAGAAGGTGTTCAGGGCGGCTGTGGAGCTGATCGCCGAGCATGGGTACGCGGCCACCACGGTCGACGCCATCGCCGAGCGGGCCGGGGTGGCCAAGGGCACCGTGTTCTACAACTTCGGCAGCAAGGAGGGGTTGTTCGAGGCGCTGCTGGAGCACTCGATCAACATGCTCGCCGAGGCGCTGTCCGACGCCGACACCGGGGAGAGCGCGCTGGACGCGCTCGACTCGGTGGTGCTCGGCCAGCTCAGGTTCTTCGAGGAGCACGGGGCCTTCGCCCGGGTGCTGCTGGCCGAGATGTGGCGGACGGTGTGGCAGGAGGCAGTGGCGCTGCTGCGCCAGAGCGCGCTCGGCGTTTACGCGAGCGTGCTGCGCAGGGCCGCCGCGAACGGCGAGATCCGGGCGGACCTGGACGTGGAGACGGCGGCGACGGCTGTGTTCGGCATGGTCCTGACGGTCGCCATCGAGCGTCGCGCGCTGTATCCGGACCGGCCCCTGGAGCGGACGCACGCGACGCTGGTCGAACTCCTGCACGGCCGCATCAACTAAGCCTTACCGCCTCCGCGAGCTGACGGCCTGGCAGGCCGTCAGCTCGCTCCCCGTACCGGAAACGTCTCAGCCGGCGTGTGGCCGCAGCAGCTCATCGATCTGCTCCATCTGCGCCTGGGCCAGGGGCCCGTGCCGCAGCGCGCCGGCGTTCTGCTCGGCCTGGCCGACCGTCCTGATGCCGGGGATCGGCACCGTGCGCCCGCTGCGGGCCAGCAGCCAGCCGAGGGCGCCTTGGGCGAGGGAACGGCCGTCGGAGGTCAGGATGTCGCGGATCGCGTCCAGCTTGGCGAGGAACTCCGAGGCGGGCCGGCCGTCCTTGAAGAAGGTCATCCACGCCGGAGAATCGCCGCGTACGTCGTCCATCGGCAGCCGCGAGTCCGGGCCGTACTTGCCGGTGAGCAGCCCCATCGCCAGCGGCCCCCGGTTGACGGAGGCGAGCTCGTGGGTGTCGCACACCGCCAGCATCGCCGGGGCGTCGTGCAGGACGTTGATCTCATGCTGCACGGCGGCGCAGTGCGGCCCCTTCGCGAACGCGGCCGCCCGTTCGGGGTCATCGGTGCTCCAGCCGTAGGACCGGATCAGGCCCTCATCGACGAGTTCCTCCAGCGTGGCGATCATCTCCTCCACCCGCTCCGGCGGTGCGTCCCCGATGTGCAGCTGGTAGAGGTCGATGTGATCGGTGCCCAGCCGCTCCAGCGACGCCCGGCAGGCCTGCCGGATGTACCCGGGCGAGATGTCCTGGCCGGTGAGGGTCCGCGTCGCCGCGTCGAAGGTGTTGCCGAACTTGGTCGCGATCACGACCTCGTCCCACCGTCCGGACAGTGCTCTCCCGAGCACCCGCTCGCTGTGTCCGGTGCCGTACACGTCGGCCGTGTCGAAGAAGGTGACCCCCAGGTCGAGCGCCCGATGCACGGCCGCCACCGACTCCTCGTCGTCGACCTGCCCCCATCCGGCCGGCTTGCCACGGGCCATGAAGGGGCCCCCGATCGCCCATGCCCCGAACCCGATCGCACTCACCCGCAGGCCGCTACGCCCCAAGATCCGGAACGAATCTTTCATCTCGTGCTCTCCCTGACTCGGCGGAAATGGCTCCGGGGAAGACGCTGCCATCTGGAGTGGGCTCCAGGTCAAGCTCGAGTTTGCCGGTTTCCCACCCTCGAAGGTCGCGAAGCGTTCACCATCCCCTTGGCGTGCATTGCCTTGATTTGACCAGAGATGACGGCGACCATGACGATGTCTGTCACCCCCTTAGGAGGCTTCGTGCACACTCAGCCGCGCCCCCGCCCTTCCTGGCCGGTACGACTCACCGTCGTCCTCGCCGCCATCACCTCCCTTGTCGGCCTGGTCGGCATCACCCCCGCCAACGCCACGGTCTACAACTCCTGCACCATCTCCCGATGCTCCGACGCCCGCTCGACCAACTCGATCTGGGCGTCCAAGGGCTACCCCACCTCAGCCGGTTGGTACTCCTGGCCGGACGGCAGGTACAACTACACCGGCGGGCGCTTCTACAACCGTGAAGGGCAGTTGCCCAGCGGCGCGACCTACTATGAGTACGACGTGTACTCCCGGGCGCGGGGTGCCGCACGTGACGCGTACCGGATCGTCGTCAACCGCAGCACCGGGGTGACGTGGTTCTCGCCCAACCACTACACCGACTTCTACCGGCTCTAGGACCGCAATGACCTCCGCCGCGCATCCGCTGCCGCACTGGCTGACGGTGTCCACCGACCCAGCGCCGGCGCTGGTGGATGGGCGGTCCTGCCGGACCCGTGCCGCCTTCTTCGAAGAGGTGGCACGGGCCCTGCACCTCCCCGACCACTTCGGCCGCAACTGGGACGCGCTCACCGACTCCTTGCGCGACACCGGCGCCACCACCCTGATCGTGGCGCACGCCGAGGAACTGCTCAACGCCGAGCCCCCCGACCAGCTCACAACCCTGCTGGCCGTCCTCGCCGACGCCGCCCAGAACGGGCTGACCGTCACGCTGTGCACCGACCCCGGCCACGAAGCCCTGCTACGGCAACGGACCGCCGCCGCACTGACCTGAGTTCACCGCTGGCGTTCCATGGAGAGAGCCTGCCGCCAATGCTCGGCCGCCTGGCCCATGTCGTGGGCGAGGAGTTCGAAGAACTGGCTGGTGGTACGGAGCCGGTCGCCGGTGGGTGTGTCGGTGCCGAAGATCCCGGCGCCGTGCCGGGTGGTGTCGGCCCATATCGCTATCGACCTGGCACTGGCTGCCCAGGTGCGGTACCAGACGTCGACATCGACGAAGTACCGTACCCGGCGCGCCTCACGCTCCCGGGCGACCATCCCTCTCTGCCCGAGCCACTTGACGGCATTGGAGATCGTCGCCGGACTGACGTGGAGTTGCTGGACGAGTTCCGTGGCGGTCAGGCTGCCGCCCTCGCTGAGGAACAGCGCGGCGAACACCCTGGCGGTCATGGGTGCCATCCCGCCCTCGATCATCATGGCGACGAACCGTTCTTCGAACTCCCGGGCTGTAGGGACGTCAGGGTTGTCGGTGGTGTGCGGAACGTCGGCCTGGGGGGCGCGCTTGCGGCGGCGGGCGCGCCAGCTCGTCGCATGCTGCGCACGGGCCGCCCGGTAGCCGTGCGGGCCGCCGTTCCTGGCGATCTCGCGGGTGACGGTGGACCTGGACCGTCCCAGCCGACGGGCGATCTCCGCGTACGCCAAGCCGGCCGCCAGCCCTTCGGCGATGCGGCGACGGTCCTCGGCGGTCAACCGGTCTCCTGGCATGCCATCCTCTCCCCGGTTGCACTCAGCTACAAGCTCATTGCACCAATATATGGCCGTCTACCTGCGCATATGAGTTTTGCGAGTTGTCTCGTCTCGGAACTCAAGCCTAGCGTTCACCCAGACCGAAGAGGAGATTCATCATGGAAAAGGTCGTTCTCGTCACGGGCGCCTCCGCCGGCATCGGCAAGGCCACCGCCCTCGAACTCATCCGCGCCGGCCACGTCGTCTACGGTGCCGCGCGCCGCGTACACAAGATGGACGACCTCCGCGACGCCGGCGGACACGTCCTGGCGCTGGACGCACGCCGGCCCGAGGACCTGGAACGCGTTGTCGCCGCTGTCGTCGAGGAGCGGGGCCGCATCGACGTCCTGATCAACAATGCCGGCACCGTCCTGCACGGTGCGGCCGAGGACATCCCCATCGACCTGGCGCGCGACCAGTTCGAGGTCAACGTCTTCGCACCGGCCCGGCTGGCTCAGCTCGTCCTGCCGTACATGCGCGAGCAGGGGTCCGGCACGATCGTCAACGTCTCCTCCATCGGAGGAGAGATCGCGCTCCCGCTCGGCTGCTGGTACTACGCGAGCAAGCACGCGCTGGAGGCCTACTCCGACTCTCTGCGCATGGAGGTGGAGCCGTTCGGCATCGACGTCGTGATCATCCAGCCCGGCATCATCAAGACCGAGTTCGAAGACCGCACGGCACAAGAGCTCCGTGAGATCTCCGGCGCGACCGCGTACGGGGTGATGGCCGAAGCCATGGCCAAACGCGCCGAGACGCAGCTCGGCGAGAACACCCAGGGCAGCGACCCCAGCGTCGTCGCCATCACCATCCGGCAGGCCATCGAAGCCGGCAAGCCCGAGACGCGCTACGCGGTCGGCTGGACGGCCGACAAGCTCCTGGAGCTCAACAGGACGTTGCCGGACCGCGAATTCGACAAGCTCATCATGAATGCCGCGAAGTAGGTCCCCGCTATGTCGCACCAACCTGACCCACGCAGATGGTGGGCGCTCACCGCGCTCGTGCTCACATCGCTGGCCGTGGGTTTCGACGTGACCATCCTGAATTTGGCATTACCGAGCATGGCCAAGGACCTGCACGCCGACAACGCCCAGCTGCAGTGGTTCGTCATCGTCTACACGCTGGTGCTCGCCGCCGGCATGATCCCGGCGGGAATGCTGGGCGACCGCTTCGGCCGCAAGAAGACGCTCCTGGTCGCGCTGGTCATCTTCGGTATCAGCTCGCTGGCCGCCGCCTACGCGCCCTCGACCGGGATCTTCATCGCGGCGCGTGCCGTGCTCGGCTTGGGAGCGGCGCTCATCATGCCCACGATGCTGGCGCTGATCCCGACGATGTTCACCGCGAAGGAGCGGCCGAAGGCGATCGGAACGCTGGCGGGCGCCTCGATGCTGGCCTTTCCCATCGGCCCGATCCTGGGCGGCTGGCTGCTGAACCACTTCTGGTGGGGCTCGGTCTTCCTGATCAACATCCCCGTGGTCGTCCTGGCGATCCTCGCGGTCGCCGCCTGGCTGCCCGAATCGCAGCGGGAGCGCGGCAGACGGATCGACGTGGGCGGCGTGGTGCTGTCGAGCGCGGCGCTGACGGCGTTGACTTACGGCCTCATCGAAATCGGTGAGCGAGGCTGGACGGACGCCGCCGTGTTCGGACCGATCCTCGCCGGAATGGCCGCGCTGGTGCTGTTCGTGGTCTGGGAGCGACGGGCCGACGAGCCGCTGGTGGACCTTTCGCTGTTCACCAACGCGCGCTTCACCGTCGGCACCGCGCTGGCCACGGTCGTCAACTTCACCATGTTCGGCGTTCTGTTCGTGCTGCCGCAGTATTTCCAGGCGAACCTGGGCACGGACGCGATGGGCAGCAGCTTGCGGCTGTTGCCGCTCATCGCCGGGATGCTCATCGGGATGTCGGCGGCAGGCAGGCTGAGCGGGATGATCGGCCCCAAGCTCGCGGCCGCCCTGGGGTTCGTCCTGCTCAGCGGGGGCCTGTTCTGGGGGGCCAGCACTGGTACGGGCAGCGGCACCGTGTTGGCAGCCGCGTGGACGGCCATGTACGGCCTCGGGCTCGGCTGCGTCCTGCCCACGGCCATGGACGCGGCGCTGGGCGCTCTTTCGCCCGGCAACGCCGGCGTCGGCGCCGCGGTGACCCAATCCATCCGCACCCTGGGCGGCAGCTTCGGCGCGGCGATCCTGGGCTCGATCCTGACGTCCGCTTACCGCGCCGCGGTGCCGCAGCAAGCACGCGAGAGCGTCTTCGCGGGGCTGGCCGCAGCACGATCTGCTGATTCCGCGACCTTGGCAGATACAGTCCGCTCTGCCTTCGTCCACAGTCTGGACCTCGTCCTGGCCACCAGCGGCGGCCTCTGCCTCCTCGGCCTCATCCTCGCCCTGGCTTGGCTGCCTGGTACGCCCGAGCATCCCCGGCCGAGCACGGCCCCGGAACAGCGGGTCCACGTACCAGATATCGAGTGAGTGCTTGATCACGGGAGTTTCGCCTGCTCGGATCCGAGCAGGCGGAAGGGCGCGGTGCGACTACTGCGCGGAAAGGCGACAGGGTCAGTCGCAGGCCTGAGTGCTGACGGGTTTGGTGGTGCGGGCGGCGCGTCGGGCGTCGGAGGCGACCTCGGAGGCGGTGAGCACGTACCCGGTGTCGTCCTTGCCGACGACGGCGGCGAAGATCACGCCCAGCACCCGGCCGTCGGGGGCCAGGAGGGGACCGCCCGAATTGCCTTGCTGGACCTTGCCCCGGATGAGGTACACATCCCGCGTCACCTTGGTCGTCCGGTAGATGTCGGGGATGGAAGCCCGCTGCCGCGCCGCGACCCGGGCCGGCTTCGAGGTGAACCCCTGGTTCTTGGGATACCCCGCGATGATGGCGTCATCGCCCCTGTCCGCCTCGCCGTCGAAGGTCAGGCTCGGCAACCCGAGGTTCGGCACGTTCAGCACCGCCACGTCCCGTCGCGGGTCGTAGTGGACCACCGCGGCGGGGTGCGATCGGCCTTCGTGATCGACGACGAGCAATTCTTCGTCGACCCCGGCGACCACGTGCGCGTTGGTCATGATGTGATCCGGCGCGTACACGAATCCGGTGCCGGTGATCTGTTTGCGGCAGGAGCTGGCCACCCCCTGCACCTGCACGATCCCTGTCCGTGCCGCTCGCAGGCCTGCGCTGTCGAACACCGCCGCGTCCGGCGGCGGAACGTTCACGGTCGGTTGGCCGGCGATCGCGTCCAGCACCGGCGGGAAGTCGGAGCGGTCGATGAACTGCTTGAACGGTTTCTGCCAGTCGCGTGCCGCCTGGGGGATCGCCTGGTCGACCGTGGCCAGGAGTAGCGAGCCGCGGATCTGCTCCACGATGGTGGTCAATGAGCTGGACAGCAGCACGCTGCCGACGAGCCAGGCGATGACCAGTACCGATAAGCCGGACACGAGCGTGCCGCCCAGCGCGTCCAGCATCCGCCCCGGCTCGTGCCGTACGTGGGTTCGGATCAGCACGCCCGCGGTGGAGGTACCGAATTGGGCGATCGACGCAGTCAGGAGCACGATGATGAGCGCCAGCAAGGATTCCGGGACGTCTCCATCCACGATCAGGCCGGCGATAGGTGGCGCGATGCAGATCCCGACCACGCATCCGCCTACGAAGCCGACGAAGCTCGCGGCCCCCACGATTAATCCCTGGCGATAGCCGGAGACGCCGAAGACGATGAGCAGGGTCAGCAAAACGAGGTCAAGAAGATCACCGGGCACCAGACAAAGGTAAGCACAACATCAGCCCCGGCGTAACAAGGATAGATCTGGTCGTATTGTGGTATTTCAGATTTCCTGACTGGCCTGCTGGATCTTGGACAAGAGCTGTGTGAAGATAAGTCCGCCCTAGAACTGTTACCGCACCACATCACCCTGAGAACAAGCCTGTGCCGGCCAGGGGAGTTGCGTGAGAAAACTCATCTGGTCAGCGACACTCGCGGTGTTGATCGTCGCCCTCACCGCCTGCCAGCCACGCACCAGCCAGTGAGGTGAAATGGCTCGGCGACGCGACCGCCGGCCGACAGGTTCCCCCCGGAGAATCGACGCGGATTGCGGTCGTGTCCGGAGGCCCGCGTGGCTACCTGGTTACGGCGCCATTGACATACTCCCGGCACAGGATTACCACAATTACTCCGTAATTGAATTTCGTGTCGCGGATTATTCTCGGATTCTGGAACAGGAACGGATGTGCTGGGCACGTACAGGATGGGCGGGCTGGGCCAGCGGGCGGAGGGGTGCCGGGCGGCTACTGCGCGCGCACCACCGGCACGCCCTCGCTCGCCTGTACCAGCACGAAGCCCTGGCCCTGGAACGCGAGCTGCATCGCCTCCCCGCTCCCCCGGCCGATCAGCGCGCCCACCTTCATCGTCCGGTTGACGCCGACGTGCAGGCCGGTGCTCCAGCAGACCGCCGCCTGCCCGTCGGCGTACGTCGGCATGGCCGCCGCGTCCAGCAGCACCGGCGTGCCGTGCGTGGTGACCGCCACCCACCCGCTGCCGGTGAGCGTGGTGTTGAACAGGCCGCCCGCCGCGACACCCGCGCCCTGCACCCGCTGGATGTCCCAGGTGAGCTGCGGCTGGAAGGCCAGCAGGTTGCGCCCGTTGACGGTGAGGCCCTCGTTCTCCAGGTAGAACAGGTGGATGTCGTCGGCGTTGTCCGCGAGGTAGAGCAGGCCCTGACCGCGTACGCGCATCAGGGACGCGCCCTCGCCCGTCATCGCCTTCTTGAGCAGCTTGCTGATGCCGCCCGCGCCCTCGTAGTCGAAGTCCATCTGCCCCTGGAAGGCGACCATCGAGCCCTGCTTGGCCAGCACCTCGTCGGGAAGCTGGACGCGGAGCATCTTGCCGTTCTCCAGCGTGAAGCCGGCGGGAAGCTGCCGCGGATCGAGGTTGCCGAAAACTGAGCTGCGCATGATCGACCTTTCGAAAGAGCGGTCCCGCCAGCCTAGATCACTTCGGTTCAGGCCAGCGGCTTCTGGTAGGCGCGTACCTGATCCACCACGAGCCGCGCGGGGAACACCGTATCGGCGTCGGGGTCGCCGACCCAGCCGTCGCCACCGCCCACGGCCAGGTTCAGGATCAGCGTGTGCGGGTGGCGGAAGGACTGTGCCCAGGCGGCACCCGCCGCGGCGGCGGTCAGCGTACGGGTGACCACTCCGTCGATCGACCACTTGATGTAACCGTTGGCACCGGCGTCCCAGTCCACGGCGTAGGTGTGCCAGTCGTCGATGCCCTCGCCTTCGGGCAGGGGCGTGCTGTCGCCGAAGTTGATGTCCTCCAGCCCGCCGTGCGCGTGCTGCTCCACGAGCGCGGGGTGGTCGCCGAGGGTCTCCATGACGTCGATCTCGCCACTGGCCGGCCAGTCGACCTGGGCGTTGTTCCCGCCGACCGTCCAGAACGCCGGCCACAGCCCCTTGCCGAGCGGGGCCTTCATCCGCGCTTCCAGGTGACCGCCCGCCTGCGTCCAGGTGGGCAGACCGTCATTGCCCTCCCAGTCGAGCATGGTCAGCCGGGCCGTGGCGTACCGGCACGGAAGGTCCGGCTCCTCCCCGTGGTCCGTTCCCGGCTGCCAGCCGCACATGGCGCCGGGGGTCACGTTCTGGTCGGCCGTCAGTACGAGATGGCCCTGCCCGTCGAGCTGGGCGTGGTCGAGCTTGTACTCGGCGATGCTGCCGGTGCACGCCTGGTGCCAGCAGGGGTCGTTGAACCACACCGGGGCGGCCAAGCCGGTGTTCGGCCCGCCGCCGGCCGCGCCGGAGAAGTCCTGGTCGAACGTGATCGGGTTGGCCGCGACCGTGAACGTCTTGCGCGGCGTCAACTCCGTCCAGACGTTGCCCACCTCATAGGCGACGAAGTACGTGTAGGTGCCCGCCGGATAGGCCCGCGCGTCAGTCGTGAACGTCTTCGTGGCCGTCGTGAGCGTGGTCGCGATCGCGCCGGGGAAATCGACGACCTGCCCGGCGGAGTCGCGTACCGCGATGGTGAGCGCCTGGACGGCGAGCGTGCCCGACGCGCGCACCTTGGCGGTGGCGGTCATCGGGCGAGCGGCGACCGGGGCGGAGTTGCCGACGGTCAGGGCGTCCACGGTGACGGTCACCGCGGCTGACGCCGGGGACGCGGTAAGAGTGGCCGCGCCTAAGACGGCCGCGGCGACCAGGACGCGAAAGCGAGCAGCCATGATGCCCTTTCTGCGCTGTCTTGAAGATCGAACTCGACGCATCGTATAGGCGGGAGGTCGTGGTCTCCGGCGACTTGATCAGGATCCATGATTTTCTGAATTCAGGACTTCATGTATCGTCGGGAGCATGTTGACGATCGCCCCCGAGATCGAGGTGCTCGCCCGGTTCGGTCGCGCGCTGGCCGACCCGATCCGCTGCCGGATCCTGATCGCACTACGTGAAGCGCCGGCCCACCCGGCCGACCTGGCCGAACTGCTCGGCATCTCCCGCACCCGGTTGTCGAACCATCTGGCCTGTCTGCGCGACTGCGGCCTGGTGGTCGCCGTGCCGGTCGGCCGGCGTACCCGATATGAGCTGGCCGATCCCCGGCTGGGCCACGCCCTGGACGACCTGCGTACCGCGGTGGTGGCGGTGGCCGCCGACCGCACCTGCGTGGACGCGGCCGAGAAGGGCTGCTGCTGATGACCGTCCTGGGCGCGGACCGCCGCGTGACGCTGACGCGGCGGATCCGGCTGCTGGTCGCCGCCACCATCACCTACAACGTGATCGAGGCGATCGTCGCCATCACCGCGGGGAGCATGGCCTCTTCCGCGGCGCTGATCGGGTTCGGCCTCGACTCGGTGGTGGAGGTCGCCTCGGCGACCGCCGTCGCCTGGCAGTTCTCGGCCGCCGACCATGCTCGGCGTGAGAAGGCCGCGTTGCGCGTCATCGCCGTCTCGTTCTTCGCTCTGGCCGCCTACGTGAGCGTCGACGCCGTCCGCGGGCTGCTGGGCGTCGGCGAGGCGGGGCACTCCATGCCAGGTCTGGTGCTCGCCGCCCTGTCCCTGGTGGTCATGCCGTTCCTGTCGGCGGCGCAACGCCGCGCGGGCCGCGAACTCGGCTCGGCCTCGGCGGTCGCCGACTCCAAGCAGACGCTGCTGTGCACCTACCTGTCGGCGGTGCTGCTGGTCGGGCTCGGACTGAACAGCGCGTTCGGCTGGTCGTGGGCGGATCCCATCGCCGCCCTGGTGATCGCCGCCGTGGCGGTCAAGGAGGGCCGCGAAGCCTGGCGCGGGGACACCTGCTGCGCCTCGCCCCCGCGCACCGCCGCCGACCCGCCCGCTCGTACTGACGACACAGCCGCTTGTGCTGACGGCTGCTGTCGAATCGGCGAAACGGCGACGAATTGATCGGCCGCCGCCGGATATCGTGCCGCGCCACAGACCACGTACGTCGGCCGGCTGAACGCGGCCCGCGCCGCCCACGGCGGTGCGGTCGGACAGCGCAGATCAGAGATCGATGCTGCTCGTGGTGGTCGTGGTGGTCGTCGTAGCGGTGTTGTCGTCACGGACAACACCGCAGGCCCTCTCGAATATCTCAAGCGCCTCGGCGGCATGCAGCGGGTTCAGGCGAGCCGCGAAGCCGTCAAGACTGAACGGCTTCTTCTCGTCGAACGGCGGATGGACGGCTGCTGTCGCGACCTTGTCGTAGAGCGGTTTGATGATTCCTTTGAAATAAGCGTCGGCCAGCTCGTCTCGGGTCACCTGCACGTGTGCGACAAGCGCCTCGATCGCCTTGTACTGGGCGCTGTACTGCTGATCGCTCCTGACCAGCTTCCCATCTTTTACCAGGCCGGTCACGAGCGAGCGGGTGAAGTACTCGGTGAGGCCTTCGCCGAACCAGTGGCCGAGGACGTGCTCCAAGGCCGGATGGGAGAGTTTGTGCATCGCCTCGTGATACTTCGTTCCGGTGCCGAGCTCGTTCAGCTGGACGTAGATGTCCGCACCGATTCGCAGGCCGGCCGCGCCCCTGCCCTCGTTGAAGACACTCTCGTTCGCCAGCTCCGCGGCTTGGACCTCATCCTGGCTTTCGGGCACTCTCTTCAACACGAAGACCGCACCCATCTGCTCCGGGGTGACGTAGTGTATTTGATCGTCGCTGAGCCAGTCGGGCGTGGAAAGATATGGCCTGAGCCAGTCGTCCGCATGGAAGACATCGAGGATTTCCCGCGCGGCCAGCTTCGCGTTGAGGTTCAGTTCTTTCGCCTTGTCCACATGGCCTCTTTCGACTCCCCACGACAGGTCGGGAGAGACGACCACCTCCATGCCGCCGACACTTATGACCACGCTGAACGGGGCATACTGGCCGTGGGCGACTGTCGTGTTCGGCATGAATCCGACAATGTCATACTCCGCAGCCGGAACCGTGACGTGGCCTCCCTCCTCGACCTGGCGGTCTTTTATCGCCTTCGTGTTGATCCCCGGCACGCTCTTCTCGAAGCTGATCTTTCCGACAGCTTGGAGCTCTTGCCTCTTTTGCTCCCAGAACCCGCGGCGGAGTTCCTTGGCGTTCCGCTCTGCGAGATCGTCTATTATCGCCGTCGTTGATTTGTACGTCGACTCGACGAGGTCGGCGCGGTCGATGAAAACGCGGTCGCCTACCACTGAATTCCTGCCCATGACCATCGGCCGACCGTCCGCATGGTAGACCCACTTTGTGTCATCGAACTTATAAAGTACGAAAGAATCCGAGCCTATCGCACCGGAGATTTCCTGGCCGATCGTGTCGTCCGCCTGCACCCGATAGACTTTTATTTCCTTTGGATCGGAGTTGAACTTTGGATTCCAGGTGAGCCCGACTTTCGGCGTCGCGGGCTTGGCGAACATCTCGGCGCCGGACTTCAGGAAGCCGTCTCGCTTTCTCTTGGTGAAATCCTTCGGTTCTCCTTGCTCGGGCTTGTTCAGTTCACCCATCAGTTCTTCCAGCGTTTTCTTCGGCTTGGGTTCTTTTCTGACGCTCGGCGATGGGTCCGGGAGCTCTTCCAGGTCGAGCATTAATCGTTCCAGGTCGGCTATTGAGTCGGCCGTGTCGTCCCGCTCGACGTCGCTGTCCTGCTCGACGTCTTTGTGCCGCTCGATGTCCTTGTCGCGCTCGTCGTCGGAACTGCCGCTGCTGTTGCGAGATGTGGTGGGGGCGCTGCCGTCAGTCGATTTGCGCCGTGGCGATCTGGTCCTCTGGCGTCGCGGCATCCTGACTCCTCAGAAGGTGGCGCACCATGGTGTCACCGCACCGAGGTCCAGTACATGAACACCAGGGTGACGTTCCGCACGCGGACGTTGGCGCGCAAGGTGGCGTCGTTGCCGGCGACGCCGGTCGCGTCGACATATCGTGATCGGCGGGCTTTGTCGCCTTATGCCCGTGCGTACTCGGCCATGTCCTTTTGGGACCTCGGCAGCCCATAGTGCGTGACGAACTCCAAGAAGTTACCCAGCTCCCAGACGCCCCGCGAGTCCGCGAGGCCCCGGAGGAGCCGCTGCTGACGGTCGTCCAGCGCGCTGAAGGGTGTGCCGGTCGGCAACGGTTCGGGGTAAGCGATCCGCAGGGCGATGACGGCCACCGGCAGCGCCTGCATTCCGGACAGCGCGGGCAGCCGAGCCAGCAGCGCCGCGAACAGGGCGTCGGCATGGGCGTCGCTGAACTCCCGCAACGCCAGCGCGGCGTACCCGCGGAGGTCGCCGTCGTTGAACGGGATCGCCTCGTACGACGCGTCGTCGCGGGTGATCCAGCCCAGCAACTCGTCCGCGACCCGGTCCCCCGCCTCCGGACTCCGCAGCCGGGACTCCGCGATGGCCGCACCCCAGCGCACCACATCGCGAGGACCGTCCAGCGCGGCACCCAGCACGACCGCCGTCTCGGAGGCCGTCTCGGAGGCCGTCTCGGACGCTGGCGTCGCGCCGGACGGGCCGCCGAGCAGGCCGATCGCGACCAGGGCGGTGGCGGCTACCGAAGGCTCCTCGTCCACCGCCGCCCTGAGCAGCGATGGCAGGCTGGCGGACCGCTCTTCCGGGTACCAGGCCAGGGCGTACGCAGCGGCGGCGCGCAGCCGGGCGTCCTCGTCGGCGAGCAGGCCGCGGAACACCGGCAGCCCGGCACCGACCGCGTCGTACGCCTTCAGCGCGAAGTACGCGAAGAGCCGCTCCTCGTCCTCGGGCTCAAGCGTCTGCAGGTAATTGAACAGACCGGGATCCTCGTCCCAGTCGTCCTCTTCGTCGTCTTCATCGTCATCGTCATCGTCGTCGTCCGCGAACTCCTTGCCGGCGGCCAGCAGCAGGTCCCCACCCGCGGCCGTAGCACGATGGTCGTCGACGGGATAGCCGGCCGGCAGGAGCTGCTCGCCATGACCAATGGCCAGCTGGGTCAGCAGCCCCAGGACGGCCGCCCGATCCGGCGTCTCGGGATCGGCGACCAGCTCCAGCAGGAACGGCACCGCGTACGCGCTCGCCTCGAAACGGGTGCCTTGGTGGAAGATGTTCCCGTACAGGCTGTGCAGCGCCTTGTCCCGGATGCCGGGATCGGCAGAGCGCAGGGCCCGAATCTGGTCCGGTACATCCGTCGCGCGGCCATAAGCGTGCGTCAGGTCAGCCCAGTCGATCACGTCGAGACTCGCCAGCATGCGGACATGTTGGCATATGGCCCACGCCGTCACCCGGTAGTTGGCACAACAAGGGTCCGTGACACCGCACCCGCTGAGGGCAGATGTCGAGTACGGCACCGACCAGTACAGGAGGGCATCATGCAGAGCAAAGAGTGGACCGTGCACATCTACATCAGCGAGGACGACACGGACAAGCGCACGCTGGCCCGCGCTGTCCTGTCCGCGCAGGACAGCGAGTGGCATGAGAGCGTCGGCATCGCCAGGCGCAACCCCGACGACCGTGCCGTACCGGAGATCGGCGACGAGCTGGCCGCGGGCCGGGCGCTGATGGACCTGGCCGACAAGCTCCTCGGCGACGCCGCCGAGGACGTGGCCCGGCTCGGCGGCCCGGTCGAGGCACGTTGACCGCGCGCCGCGAGCACGCCGAACGAGTCGACGAGCACCGCGCGAAGGCGCCCGGCGGGAAGGCCGCCGGGCGCCCTCGTGCTCAGCCCGGGTCTCGCCCGTCTACTACGCACCCGACGGCTACAGCGACCTGTATTGGATCTCCTCGCCGGCTGCCGGACGACGAGTTCGAGCAGCACGTGGACCACGCTTGCCGCGCCAGGTTCCCCGAGCAGCAGGTATTCCCCCGGGATCAGTTACGGGCACCCGCGTCGCTCCGCCTTTACCGGGCACTCGGTTCACATCAGAGGCGGCGACCCTCTCCACGGCAAGGGTGTCGACTCCCGGCTCGTCGTGGATCTGAGGTAGTACCGCCACGGGCGCTCAGCACCTCATGCGCCCTGCTCAGGCGAATCACCGACGATCCGCGCTGAGCAGGGCCGCGATCGTGCTCAGGGACAGGTCGGCTCGCCGCTCTGCGCGGGTACGTTCACCCCGCTCCAGGCCGCCTTGATGACGTTGAACTCGACACAGCCGGTGTACAGCGTCTTGGCCGCCCGCAGCGTGGCCACGCGCGCCTTGGCGTGTGTCCACGGCGACGTCTTCATGTTCAGGCCGGTCATGAAGATCTGGCCCGCCTTGCGGACGCCGACGCCGGTGATGGCCGCGCCGCCGTCGCACCGGCTGCTGGCCGGCTTTCCGCTCGGGTTCGTGCCCTCGGCCAGCAGGTAGAACCAGTGGTTCTGCGGTCCGGCCGCCGCGTGCACCTCGGTGCTCGGGATGGAGGAGCTGTAGCAGTTCGGGTGACCCAGCGCCGACGGGTTGTACATGTTCCTGATCGCGCCGCTGCCCACCAGGTTGACCTCCTCGCCGACCAGGTAGTCGGGCGGGTCGAGGCTGGCCGGCTCGTTGGCGTACGCCTCGGTCAGCGCGCCGAAGATGTCACCCGTCGACTCGTTCAGGCCGCCGGACTCGTTGCCGCTCCCGCCGCTGCCGCCGGAGAACTGGAAGACGCCGTGGCCGAACTCGTGCCCGACGACGTCCATCGAGGTGGCCTGCCGGGTGCTCGCGGAGTTGCGGCCGAAGGAGGCGTACGACCCGTTCCAGAAGGCGTTGGCCTGGTTCAGCCCGACCCTCGCGGGGTAGCCGCGGCCCGAGCCGTTGATGCCGTTGCGACCGAGCCAGTCGCGGAGCATGTTCCACTCGTGCTGCTCCGCGAAGAGCGCGTCGACGCAGGCCGTCTCCAGGTTCGTGCCGCTGCCGTTGCCCCAGCTGTCGGTCGATTTGGTGTACACCGCGCCGTTCTGGCCGCCGCACTGGACGCCGGTGCGCGTGGGGTCGACCATCCGGTACGACGGGGAAGTGTCGATGGTGACCGGGTTGCCGTTGTAGTAGCTGTTGCCGGTGCCGTCGACTACCTGGTCCCACTTGTCGATGACCTGGCCGTCACGCGCGTCCACGTACACGTGCAGGATGCTGGACTGGTCGTCGGTGGCGGCGACGACCTCCCACGCCAGGCGTGGCGTAGGCGTGGCGGCGTGCACCACGAGAGCCGGTGTGCTGATCGAGGTGGCCTTGGGCGCCACGTTGCGGGCCGTGTCCGCCGCCGCCTGCGCGGCGATCTGCGGCTTGGTGTCCAGGGCGATCTTCGCCTGCTGACCGGTGTCGATCGTGCTGACGGCCTTGCCGGACTTGTCGGTCGTTACGACTACCTCGCCGCCGAAGACGGGCAGGCCGGCGTAGGTACGCGTGTACGTGAGGTGCTGTATGCCATTGACGCCGGCGATGGCCGACGACAGGGAGAAAGCGTCCTGGTCGGCGGCTAAGAGCTGCGTCCGGCTGGCGGCGATGACGCTCTGCGCGCTCGCCACCGCGGTGCCGCGCTCCGAGGATGAGGGCGGGTCGGCCGCCTGGGCGTTCGCGCTTGTGACGCCCGCCGGGGCGGTGATGGTCAGGGCTGACGCGAGTATGGCGGCAGCGCCCAACCTGAGCTTGGGGTTCACGCTCGTTGCTCCTCAGGGGGGTGGAGTGGACGAGCCCCGGCCGGCTGGGGTGCACTCAGACTGACATTCGAGTGACCTACGTGATACCTCCCAATTTGCCCATAACGCCGTGGTATGGATCGACAACACGCCCCCCGCATTCAGGAGCCGGCGTCGGCGCGTGAGACGAGGTCGGCGATGCGGGCCCACATGCGCAGCGGGTTGGAGTACATCGGGAAGTGGGCGCAGTGCTCGATCTCAGCGAGTTCGACGCCGCGTTCGGCCAGGGCGGGGAGATAGGACAGGGCGTTGTTCTGCCTCCCGTACATGAACATCTTCGGGGCGGGGAGCCGGAGGAATCGGTCCAGGAGCTTGCCGTGGTCGGAGAGGTCGACCATGGACTCGAAGATCGCCCTGACCGCTGCCGCCCGGACCTTGTGGGGAAGGCTGGAGGCGTACAAGGCGCCGCCGTAGAAGCGTGAGTTGCCGACGCGTTCGGCGAACCGGGCCAGGAACTCGTCGGGATCGTCGTGGGAGTGGGTGAGGATCTGCCGGCTGAGGAAGCAGTCCTCGGGTGCGACGTTGCCCTCGATGTTGGTGAAGCTCGCGATCCTGCCGGGGTCGCTGTCGGCGAGCAGGAGCGCGGTCAGGCCGCCCATCGAGTGCCCGACGAGGTGGAACCGGTCGATCTGCCGGGCTTTGAGTACCTGCTCGGCGACGGAGACGAGGAAGGGGATCGAGACGGCGGCGAGGTCCGCGCAGGTGCTGCCGCCGCAGCCGGGCGCGTCGTAGGCGAGAACGGGGCGGTCGGCGAGCCGTTCATGCTGGATGACGTCCGCGTAGTCCTCCTTGGTCGAGCCGAAGCCGTGGAGGAACACCAGGGGTGTGCCGGTGCCGCCTCGGTGGAGGCCGGACACCTCGATGCGGGTTGCGTCGACGGTGAGGGGAAGCGTGAAGCGTTCGAGTTTCCTGACGGGGCTCATCGGGCCTCTTCCAACTGCTGTACTGCCGGCTCGTACTCCCGCCCGGCCGTTTCGAAGTTGTTGTACAGGTCGAGGGTGCTACGGCCTTCCCGCAGCCGCTTCATCAGCGCGTTCTCGTGGATCACGCGCGCGTCGGCGCGGTCGAGGATCCGCTCGGTGTCGGACGCGGGAAGGGCCACGACTCCGTCCACGTCCCCGACGACGAGGTCGCCGGTGTGGACCGTGACGCCACCGACCTTGACGGGACGCCCGAGAACGCCGCGGAAGTCCTTGCGGGTGCCGAGGATCGCGTTGTTGCGCGAGAAGACCGGGAAGCCGAGCGCCTCGGTCTCCGCGGCGTCCCGGACGCCGCCGTCGATGAGCAGGCCCGCGATCCCGCGTTGCTGGGCGGCCACGGTGAGGATCTCGCCCCAGTGGCCGAAGCGGGCGCCGCCGACGTCGGCGACCAGGACCGACCCGGGCGGGGCCGGTAGTACGGCGTGGTGCAGGGCGAGGTTGTCGCCGCCGGCGCCCTGCACGGTGAATGCCGGGCCGCACAGCCGGGCACCGGCCCACAGCGACCGGATCTCCGGGGACAGGGCCACGGCGAGTCCGGACGCCTCGGACAGGGTCGCGCTGGAGTGGCCGCGGGCGAGGTCGGTTGAGCTCACGAGGGGTCCTTCCGGGCCTGGAGCGAGTGGTAGCCGTGCTCGGCCCGCGCCTCGGCGAGCGTGGCGCCGCACCGGACGGCCTCGATGACGGCCTCTTCGACGCGGTCGATACGCCGGGCGATGTCGGCGACCTCGTCCCAGCGTGTGGCCGGGACGACCACAGGACCGTCGTCGTCGGCCACGAGGATGTCGCCAGGGCGGATGGCGACACCGTCGATGGCGACGGCTGTCTGTACCGCGGCCACCCGTACGCGGTCCTTGCCGGTGCGCATGAACCGGGAGACCGACCAGATCGGGTATCCGGCGGCGGTCGCGACGGCGACGTCACGGCAGGTGCCGTTGATGACGGTGCCCGCGACGCCGCGCTGGTGGGCGGTCTGGCTCATGATGCCGCCCCACACCGTGCAGTCGGTACGGCCGGCGTTGTCGATGAGGATCACCGTGCCGGCGGGCACGTCGTCGAGGAAGTCGCCCACCGTGCCGCCGGCCTCGTCGACCGGCTCGTAGGTCACCGTGAAGACCGGCCCGACGACCCGCTGGCCCTGACGCAGCGCGCCGATGCCGTGGAGGGATCCGGGGAGCCCGAGCGAGTCGAGGGCGTCGGAGACCGACGCGGTGGACAGGCCGGTGGCGGGGTTCGAGGTGGCGGTGAGGTCGCTCATCGGACCGGCTCCTTCTCTCCGGCGAGGCGGGCGTCGTGCATGGTCTGGGAGAGGGACGCGCCCGCACGCACCTCGTCCGCGATGGCGCGCTCCCGGGCGACGATCGCGGTGGCGATTTCCGCGACTTCTTCGGCCCGGTCCCGTGGGACGACGACGAGACCGGTCTCGTCGGCGACGAGGACGTCGCCCTGCTCGACCGTGAGCCCGGCGACGCTGACCGGCTCGCCGGTGGAGCGCTGCCGCAGCCTGCCCCGCGCCGTGACCGGGATCGAACCCCGCGAGAACACCGGGAAACCCAGCTCACGGGCCTCCGCCACGTCGCGGCACACGCCGTCGGCGACGACACCGCGGACCCCGCGCTGGGCCGCGCCCAGGCTCAGGATGCCGCCCCAGCACGACACGTCGGTGCGGCCCTGGTTGTCGACGACGATCACGCTCTGATCGTCCGAGCTCTCGACGGCCGTAGTGGCGATGTGGGCTCCGGCAGGGCCGTCAGTGCGCGGTTCGAGCCCCACGGTGACGGCGAATCCCACGACGGCCGCGGGACCCCACAGCGGACGGATGCCGCCGACTCCGGAGGGAAGCCCGAGCTGGTCGAGCGCGTCGCTGACCGCGGCGGAGTCGAGCGCCGTGAAGCGGTCCAGGAGAGATGAGTTGCTCATGCTTCCACTTCAACAGCCTGCAGATATATTCGGAAGGTCTGATTTCATCTCTCAGTAAGAGGCTACGCGAATCATGGTCGAGATCCGGCAGGCCCGGTACTTCGTCGCGGTCGCCGAAGAACTCCATTTCGGCCGCGCGGCACAACGGCTGCAGATGTCCCAGCCACCGCTGTCCCAGGCGATCAAGCAACTTGAACAGCAGCTCGGCTGTGAACTGCTGCACCGTACCCAGCGGTCGGTCGCCCTCAGCCCCGCCGGAGCCGTGTTCCTGGGCCACAGCCGCGCCCTGATCCGGCACGCCGAGGAAGCCGAAGCCGCCGCCCGGCGAGCCGCCACCGGGCGCGGCGGGCGACTGAGCCTGGGCGCGGTCGCCTCCGCCTTCTCCTGGCCTCTGCCACTCGTACTGGAGCGGTTCCACGAGGCCCTGCCGGACGTCGAGATCCGCACCCAGGAGATCGACACCCACGAGGCCGCGGCGGGGCTCCTGGACCGCTCGCTCGACTGGGCGATCGTGCGCCAGACTGCCCCGGTGCGCGGCACCACGGCGACCTCGCTGTTCGCCGACCGGTTCGTCGCGGCTCTGCCCCTGCTCCACCCGGCCGCCGAGGCCGCCGGCCCGCTGGATCTGGCGGACCTCGCGGGCGGCCCGTGGGTGTGGCTGCACCGCCTGATCTCCCCCGACTATCACGACGCCATGGCGGCCATGTGCCGAGCGGCCGGATTCAGTCCTGTCCCGGCCCACTGGGCCCGGTCGGTGACCTCGCAGATCGCCATGGTCGAATGCGGGCTCGGCGTCACCATCGTGCCCGCCGCGGCATCCGCGTCACGCCCCGCCGTCCGCTTCAGACCACTCCGTCACGCGACGGCGACCATCGACCTCACCGCCATGACGAGATCCAACCCCGATGCGCTGGCCGAGCGCCTCACAGCCATGGCGACGCAACTGACCACGGCGCAGGCACCACCGCCGCACGACTGACCATCAGGCAGGCAGGAGCAGCCGGAATTCTGTCCCGCCCGGACCGCTCCGTACGTCCACCGAGCCGTCGTGGGCGGCCACCACGGCCTGGACGATCGCCAGCCCGAGCCCGGCCCCTCCGGTGGCCCGCGATCGGCCCTGGTCGGCGCGGGAGAACCGTTCGAAGATCTCCAGGCCGGGCGGTATGCCGGGGCCGTCGTCCTGGACGGTGATCTCCACCGCGGTAGGCAGCCTCCGTACGGCCACCACGACCATGGTGCCGTCGGGCGTGTGGATGCGGGCGTTGCTCAGCAGGTTCGCGATCACCTGGTGCAACCGGAGCGGGTCGCCGGTCACCGTGACGGGGTCCTCCGGCAGCTCAAGCTGCCAGCGGTGGCCGGGTCCTGCGGCCCGCGCGTCGCCGGTGGCCTCGATGGCCAGGCGGGACAGGTCGACCTCCTCCCTGGCCAGCGGCCGTCCCGCGTCCAGCCGGGCCAGCAGGAGCAGCTCGTCGACCAGCTCGCTCATCCGTGCCGACTCGGCGTCGATCCTGCCGAGCGCGTGCCGTACACCGTCCGCCATCGGCTCGTCGCCGCGCAGGGCGAGCTCGGCGTGGCCGCGGATCGCCGCCAGCGGGGTGCGCAGCTCGTGGCTGGCGTCGGCGGCGAAGGCACGCAGCCGCTGCTCGACGGCGTGCCGGCGGCCGAGGGCCGACTCCACGTGGCCCAGCATGCGGTTGAAGGCGGCGCCGACCTGGCCCGTCTCGGTGCGCGGGTCGGTGTCGGGTACGCGTTCGGCCAGGCTCACCTCGCCGCTGGCCAGGGGCAGTTCGGTGACCTTGCGGGCCGTCGCGGCGATGCGTTGCAGGGGGCGCAGCGCCAGCCGTACCCACAGCGCGCCCGCGACACCCGCGACGGCGAGCGCGACGGCGAACATGGCCAGCTCGAACAGCTGCATGCGGTGCATCGTCTCTTCGACACCGTGCAGGGACAGCCCACTGATCATGACATCGCCGTCCCGGCCCGCGGTGGCGACGAGCCGGTAGTCGTCCAGGGTGGACAGGTCCACGGTCTGCGGGGGACCCCCGACCGGCAGCGCCGCCAGCGTTTTGTCGTCATCCGGGCTGAGAGTGGGGTGGGAGCCATCCCGTTCCGACACCACGGCCGCGTGAGTGACGTGCCCGTCGACCAGCCGCGCGCCGAACGTGCCCCGCGCCTGCCCCCGTGTGTCCTCGCCGTGCTCCAGACTGGCGGCGAACCGCCCATGGTCGGCGGCGAGTTGCTGGTCGATGGGGCCGAGCAGGAAGCGCTCCATAGCCACCGACGTGGCCACGCCGACGGCCGCGCACGACAGTGCCAGCAGCACGAGCAACCCGGCGATCAGCCGGGCTCTGAGGGTGCGCGGGAGGAGGTTCACGGCTTGAGCACGTACCCGACGCCGCGCACGGTGTGGATCAGCGGCCGGCGGCCCGCGTCGATCTTCTTGCGCAGGTAGCTGATGTAGAGCTCCACGACGTGGGCCTGACCGCCGAAGTCGTAGGACCAGACGTGGTCGAGGATCTGCGCCTTGCTCAGCACCCGGCGTGGGTTGCACATGAGCAGCCGCAGCAGCTCGAACTCGGTGGGCGTCAGGTCGACCGGCGTGCCGGCCCTGCTCACCTCCCTGGCCTCCTCGTCCATGGACAGGTCGGCCACGACCAGCCGGTCTCCGGTGCCGGGCCGCGCCATGCCCGCCCGGCGCAGCAGCCCGCGCAGCCGCGCGAGCACCTCGTCCAGGCTGAAGGGTTTGGTCACGTAGTCGTCGCCGCCCGCCGTGATGCCCGCGACCCGGTCCTCGACCGCGTCGCGGGCGGTCAGGAACAGCACGCACAGCTCGGGCCACCGCGCCCTGAGCCTGCGCATGAGCTCCAGGCCGTTCAGGTCGGGCAGCATGACGTCCAGGATCGCGGCGTCCGGCGCGAACTCCTCGGCCGCGCGGATCGCGGCGGCCCCGTTCGGCGCGCTGCGGACCTGCCAGCCTTCCTGGCACAGCGTCTTCTCCAGCACCTCCAGGAGGTCCGGTTCGTCGTCCACGACGAGCACGCGGATCGGCGTACCGTCTGGGCGCAGCAAACTGCTCATTTAAGAAAAATACGTGCTTCGTCTGAGAAACCGGTGAAGTGCTCCGTTCATAGGGAAAACAGAAGATTGCTTGGCACGGTGGGCCCATGACCACTCTTCACGCTCCGGCACGGCGAGCCGCCGTCACGGCGCCGCCGCGCCACCGGGTCCGTCCCGGGCTGTTGCTGTGGGCCGTGGCGGCCGGCGCGCTCGCGGTCATCGGCCTGTGGTGGCGCGGCACCCCTTCCGTGTCGGGCCTGGACGGCTGGCTCACCGAGAGCGGCCGCATCACGGGCCTGCTGGCCGGGTACGGCATGGCCGTCCTGCTCGGGCTCATGGCCCGCGTTCCCGCTCTGGAACGCGGCGTGGGCAGCGACCGGCTGGCCCGCTGGCACGCCATGGGCGGCCGGTACGTCATCGGGCTCGTCGTGGCGCACGTCCTGACCATCGTCTGGGGGTACGCGGTCGCCGACCAGGCCGGGGTGGTGGACGAGGCGGTCACGATGGCGCTGTCGTTCCCGGATGTGCTGAAGGCGACCGTGGCCTGCTTCCTGCTGCTCGGGGTGGCCCTGGTGTCGGCCCGCGCCGCCCGCCGCAGGATGCGCTACGAAACCTGGTTCTACCTGCACTTCTACACCTACCTGGCGGCCTGGCTGGCGTTCGGGCACCAGCTCGCGACCGGCGCCCAGTTCACCGGAGACCGCGTGGCCCAGGTCGCCTGGTACGTCCTCTACCTCGGGGTGGCCGCGCTGCTGGTCTGGTACCGCTTCCTCGGCCCGGTCCGGGTGTGGGCGCGGCACCGCCTGCGGGTGGCCCAGGTCACCACTGACGCGCCGGGCGTCGTCTCGATCCACCTCACCGGCCGCCGCCTGGCCCGGCTCGGCGCCGAGCCGGGCCAGTTCTTCCGGTGGCGCTTCCTGACCCGCGACCTGTGGTGGTCGGCCAACCCCTACTCGCTGTCCGCCGCACCGGACCGTGGCGGGCTGCGCATCACGGTCAAGGCGCTGGGCGACCACAGCGCGGCGCTGGCCCGGCTGCGGCCGGGCACCAGGGTGATCGCCGAGGGGCCGTACGGCGGATTCACCGGACGCCTCGGCCGGAGCCCCAAGTCGGTGCTGATCGCGGGCGGCGTCGGCATCACCCCGCTGCGCACCCTGTTCGAGACGCTGCCCGGGCAGCTGACCCTGCTCTACCGCGCGCGTACGCCGGAGGAACTGCTGTTCCGGGACGAACTTGAGGAGATCGCCAGAGTACGCGGCGACGCCCGGCTCTACTGCTCGGTCGGCCCGAGATCCCCGGACCTGTTCACCGGGCTCGACCGCCTGCTGCCCGACCTGCGCGAGCACGACGCCTACGTGTGCGGGCCGCCCGAGATGACGCGGTCGGCGATCCAGGCGCTGCGGTCGGCGGGCGTGCCCGCTCATCGGATCCATCACGAGTCTTTCGAGTTCTAGGGGTTCCTCGCATGAAGAGAGCACTGCTCGCGGTGGTCACCACCGCCATCGGCCTGGTGCTGCTGCTGTCGTTCAAGCCGCACGACGTCACCGGGGCCGCCCAGCCACCCGCCGCCCTCGCCCAGACTCAGACGTCCGCGACGCCGGCGCCCACCTCGACCCAGCAGTCCGCGGCCACCAAGACGTTCGACGGCGACGCGGCCGACACGCGCTGGGGGCCCGTGCAGGTACAGATCAGCGTCACCGGCGGCAAGATCTCCAGCGTCCAGGTGCTCCAGGCGCCGAACGAGAACCGGCGCGACATCGAGATCAACAACGAGGCACTGCCCATCCTCCAGCAGGAGACCATGTCCGCCCAGAGCGCCCAGATCGACTCCGTCTCCGGCGCCACCTACACCAGCGACGGCTACGTCCGGTCCCTGCAGAGCGCCATCGACCGGGCCGGGCTGTGACCCGCCACGTCGAGCACGCGATGGGGACGGTCTTCTCCTTCGACGTACGCCACGACGCGGCCGAGGCGGTGGCGCGGGCGGTCGCCTGGCTGCACCACGTGGACGCGGTCTTCTCCACCTACCGGCCGGACAGCGCGATCAGCCGGCTCGGCCGGGGCGAGATCGACGTGTCCGCCTGCCCGCCCGAGGTGGCCCAGGTACTCGCTCTGTGCTCACAGACAGAGCACGACACGAACGGATATTTCACCATGTATCCCGGCGGGCGCCTGGACCCGACCGGCCTGGTGAAGGGGTGGGCGATCGAGGAGGCGTCCCGGCTGCTGTCCGAGGCGGGCGCGCCCCACCACTGCGTCAACGGTGGCGGCGACATCCAGCTCGGCCCCGGCCCCTCGCCGTGGCGGATCGGGATCGCGCACCCAGCCCGGCCAGGCGCCCTCTGCACCGTGGTCACCGGCCACGACCTGGCCATTGCCACCTCGGGCAACGCCGAACGGGGCCCGCACATCATCAATACCCACACCGGACGCCACGCCGCCGCGCTGCTCTCGATCACCCTCGTCGGCCCGCGCCTGACCGCCGTCGACGCCTTCGCGACCGCGGCGTACGCGATGGGCGACGCCGCCCGCGACTGGGTGGAGGAGATCGACGACCTTGAGGCCTTCGCGGTGACCGCGGACGGCGGCTGGCAGAGCAGCGGCTTCGGCGCCCTCACCGCCCAGAACTAACTTCTCCCCATCCCGCCATAGAGTTGGCGGTGCAAGCTGGTTTAAGATACAAATCAGTTTGACGGTAAGAGGAGTTGTGATGGTAGACGACGGCGAGCGGGTCCCCAGCCCGGAAGAGACCCTGCGCCTCATCGAGGAACAGCAGGCCGCCACCGTGCGACGCTTCAGGGGCGACCCCCTGTTCATGTACGTCCCCTGGGGCGTCGCCTGGCTGGTCGGCTTCACCTGCTTCTTCCTGCACTACGGGCTCGACGGCAAGCCGTACGCACCGATCTCCCAGACGCAGGCGCTGACCGTCCTGATGATCTTCCAGTTGATCGCGGGCTCCCTGTGCGCGTACGAGATCACCAGGATGAACATCGGGGTCCGGGGCGACACCACGGCCAAGGGCGCGATGTATGGCTACGCGTGGTTCGCCGGAATGGTGGTGATGTCGGTCATCGCCATCCGGGTCTCCCCGATGCTGCCGGAGTCGGAGTCCGGCCTGCTCTGGGCGGGCATCTCCCTGCTGGTGGTGGGCGTGCTCTACATGACCGGCGGCGCGATCTTCCTGTTCTGGCCGATGTTCTTCATCGGCATCGGCATCAGCGCCGTCAACGCCCTGGGCGTGCTGCTCGGCCCCGGCTGGCACGCGCTGCTGACGGCGGTGCTGCTCGGCTTCGGGCAGATCGTCGTTGGCCTGTGGCTCCGGCGCAGGCGGTGCCCGTGACGGCCGGCAACGCCGTTCCTGAACTCGATCCGGTGATCCACGCGCAGGCCAGGCTCCGCGTCGTGGCCGCGCTGAACACGATGGGGTCGGGCGACGAGATCACCTTCCCGGCGCTCAAGGACCTGCTCGGCATGACGGCCGGCAACCTCTCGGTCCATCTGACCAAGCTTGAGGACGCCGGCTACGTCCAGATCACGAAGACGCACAAAGGCCGTACCCCGGTCACCTACGTCGCACTCACCAAGCGCGGCCGGCTGGCCTTCGACGACTACACCAAGGCGATCCGCGCCCTACTCGACTCCGCAGGAGGCACACCATGACCATCCTCGCCAGAACGGTCGACGCCACCCGCCGCTACGGCGACGTGCTGGCCCTCGACCGCGTCTCGCTCGACATCAGGGCCGGCGAGCTGGTCGGCCTGCTCGGCCCGAACGGCGCGGGCAAGTCCACGCTGATCAACCTGTTCGTGGGCCTGCGCCGGCAGACGTCCGGCACGGTCGAACTGCTCGGCGGCTCCCCGCAGGATCCGCTGGTACGCCGGGGCATCGGCGTCACGCCCCAGGAGACGGGCCTGCCCGAGTCCCTGCGGGTCGGCGAGATCGTCGACTTCGTATCCTCACATTTTCCGGAAAAAGCGGATAAAGGGGAGTTACTCGCTCGGTTCGGCCTCGACGACCTCGTCAAGCGGCAGATCGGCGGCCTGTCCGGCGGCCAGAAGCGGCGGCTGGCCGTGACGCTGGCCTTCGCCGGCAACCCGCGGATGGTCTTCCTCGACGAGCCGACCACCGGCCTCGACGTGGAGGCCAGGCGCACGCTTTGGGACGGCATCAAGGACTTCCACGACGGCGGCGGCACGGTCCTGCTCACCAGCCACTATCTGGAGGAGGTCGAGGCCCTGGCCAAGCGGGTCGTGGTCGTCGGCCACGGCCGGGTGCTCGCCGACGACACCGTCCAGGCCGTACGCGACATGGTTAGGGTGCGGCGCGTCTCGCTGGTCGCCGAGAACCTGCCCGAACTGCCCGGCGTACTCGCCAGCAGCCATGAGGACGGCCGGATCAACCTGGTGACCACCGACCCCGACCGGCTGGTTGTCGAGCTGGTGCGGAGCGGCACGCCGTTCTCCGGGCTGGAGATCAGGCCGACCTCGCTGGAGGAAGCCTTCCTGACCATCACCTCGAACTCGAAGGAGAACGCACATGTCTAGCCTGATCGTGGCCCACACCCGCTACCAGATCCTGGAGCAGATCCGGGTGCCGATCGGCCTGGTGGCCAGCGCGTTCTTCCCCGCCGCGTCGATGCTGGCGTTCGTGGTGCCATTCACCGGGGACGATCCGGTGGCCTCGACTCGGGCGACGGGATCGATGATGCTCATCGGCGCGATGTCGGCGGCGCTCATGGGGCTCAGCATCACGGTCGCCCAGGACCGCGAGCAACCGTGGAACACCTACGTGCGCACCTTGCCCGCCGGGCCGTTCCCCCGCTTCGCCGGGCGGATCCTCACCACGATGGCCACCATGCTGGTGGCGACGATCCCGGTGCTGCTGATCGCGGCCCTGTTCACCGCGGCGACCATCACGCTGCCCAAGCTGCTCATCGGGCTGGTCGCGCTGCTCGGCGGGGCGGTGCCGTTCATGCTGCTCGGCCTGTTCCTGGGCTACCTGCTGGCCTCGAAGGCGGCCATCGGTGTGTCGCAGGTACTGTTCTTCCCCATCGCGATCCTCGGCGGGCTGTTCCTGCCGCCGCAGATCATGCCGGACTTCGTACAGGCGGTGTCGCCGTTCGTGCCGAGCCGCGGAGCCGGGGAGCTGATCTGGGCCGTGACGACGGGAAGCACCCCGAACACGGTGGCGGTGATCATGCTGGGCGTGTGGACCGTGATCGCGGCGCTGGCCGCGGGCTGGGCCTACCGGCGCGACGAGGGGCGCCGCTTCTCCTGACGGGGGGTGTGCCGCCGAGTCCGCAGCGATCTCGACGGCACACCCGTCCGTGAGGGGGTCCGGTGTTACTTCTTCTCTTGGAGGGTGACGGTGACGTTACTCGACTTTCCGTCCCTCATATAAGTGATCTGAACCTGTTGGCCCACTTTGAAACCTCTGACCTGGCCAACAACCGTATCTCCGCCCTCCACCGGCGTGTCGCCGATCTTGGTGATGAGGTCGCCCTGCTTCAGACCCGCCTTGTCTGCGGGGCTTCCGGAGGTGACCTGCCGGATCAGCGCGCCGGGCACGTCGCCGCTGGCGTCGGTGACACTCACGCCCAGGAACGCGTGGGTCACCTTGCCGCCGCTGATGAGCTGGTCCGACACCTGCTTGGCGGTGTTGACCGGGATGGCGAAGCCGACGCCGATGTTGCCGCTGCTGCCGCCGTTGGTGGCGATCGCGCTGTTGATGCCGATCACCTGCCCGGCCGCGTTGACCAGCGCGCCGCCGGAGTTGCCCGGGTTGATGGCCGCGTCGGTCTGGATGGCATCGCCCAGCGTCGTCGTCTCGCTCTCCTGGCCCTGCTGCTGTTGCTGACCCCAGCCGGGCGGCATCTGCTGCTGCTGTTCCTGCTCGCCGCCGACGGTGACCGTGCGGTTGAGCGCGCTGACGATGCCCGCCGTGACGGATCCGTCGAGGCCGAGCGGGCTGCCGATGGCCAGTACGGAGTCGCCGACCTGGAGCTGGTCGCTGTCGCCGAGCGAGGCCTTGGTCAGGCCCGAGACGCCGTCGGCCCTGATGACCGCGAGGTCGGTGGACGGGTCGGTGCCCACGACCGACGCCTTGGCCGTCTTGCCGTCGTTGAACTTGACGGTCATCTGCCCGCCCTGTCCCGCGCCGACGACCACGTGATTGTTGGTGAGGATGAGCCCGTCGTCGGACAGCACCACGCCCGACCCCTCGCCGGTCTGCCCCTGGATCATCACGACCGACGGCTGCACCTTCTGCGCGACCTGGGCCACGGTGAGCTGGTTGGAGGCCTGCTTGAAGACCGGACTCGGCGCGGAGACGACACGGGTGTCCTGGAACGACGTGGCGGCGACGGCCCCCACAGCGCCGCCTCCCACTGCCATGGCCGCCAGGGCGAGCCCGGCGATCGCCTTCCGCCCGACGGAGAAGCCCTGCCTGGGCGGCTTCGGAGGTGGAGGCTGGTTCATTATCACGGTGTCTCGCCGGGGAAAGCCCCCGGCGGAGGGCGGCTGGTCGCCGAACTGGCTCCAGCCGCCGGCGCCCTGCTCGCGAGGCTCGTTCGCGTTCATCGTCATCTCCTCAAGTACCGATGACTCAAGAGTGCCAAGAAGCCCGTAAGTGCAGGTTAAGCCGTTGATCAGAACTGTATGAGAGGGTTGACGGCAGCCTTATCACCCCTGGTCGGGGGCCGCTTACGTGGGTGGAAACCGCTCAGAAAAACCTTCTGAGTATGATCGACGCTTCCCAGCATAAGAGGCGCGTGAGCCACCGAGGTTGGCTACCGTCGAAACATGACCCTCTACTGCTACGTCTGCCTGGGGCAGAAGCGAGCCACCGAGGCATACACGATCATGCGAGGGTACGCCTTCTGTTTCGAGCACGCCCAGCAGATCTTGGGCGACAAGAGGACGGGTCATCCCAGCCTCGAAGGCTCGGCGTTTCGCAGAGACCTCGCGAGGCTCATCGATCTCGGCTGACCTGATGGGCCGGCTCATCTGTTCGCGTCGACCACTCCCGTCCCCCTGGCGATCCCTGCTCTAGGCTGTCGCAGTGACCACCGAACGCACGCATGACGATGCGCCGCAGCACGTCCCGAAAGTCGGCGACCGGCTGCGGAAGATCGCCTGGGGGGCGCTCGCCTTGTTCCTGGCCGCGTTCGCGGTTTTCGAGAACGCCAAGTACGGCCTGCCGACCACGGCCGCCACGCTGGCGTTCTTCGCCCTGCCCGATCTGGCGCGGCTGGCCGGAGTCCGCCCGCCTGGGCCGCTCCACCAAGTGGTGCACCGCGTGTGGATCCCGTTGGTGCTGCTGGTCGGCTACAGCCTCGGACCGATCGTGTGGCCGCCACTTTTCACCGCGGGCCTCGGCTGGCTCACCCGCATCGCCGTCGACCGGGCGTTCGGGCGTGGGCTCGCCCGGAGCGAGGAGTAGCGGCGAAATCCCGTCGACAACGCTGCTCCTGGCCACCTATCGTGCGGATCATGGTGGACAGCCCTGTCGTGGGTCAGTGCGAGTGCGGCGCGGTCGCCGGCCCGTTGGGCACATGCGTGGACTACTACCACGCCATCCTCTCCGAAGAGCAGACCGATCCTCGGATGTACAGGTGGCACGCACTGGTGGTCTGTGCATATCTCCTGCAGCATCCTTCCAGAGCTCATGAGAAGTATCTCGATGCTCAGTTCCGCCAGCTGCAGCTTTACGTGGATCAGGGCCTTGACGCGCTGCTCCGCGTGGGAGCCCGTCAGGTAGCGCGGAACAAACACGGGGCGCGGTCGAACCACGGCATGGAGCCATTGGCGGCATACGCACCGCTCCCCCGGGGCGGACCGCCCGGGTACTTCCGCGCTACGTTCTGCGGTCTCCCGGTCAGGGACGGCAGTTTCGTGTCTGACGGACATCTGGCATACGGACACCGTGTCGAGACCATTGCCGACGCGACTGTGGAGTCCTGGAGATCTATGACACCGGGAGCATCGTGATGATCGTCGTTCTCACTCGGGCTTTGCGGCCACGATGATCGCGTACCCCACTTCCGGTGTTTCGATGAGCTGGGTCACGAACGGAGGCGGCTCGACGGCGCCGTCGAACTCCTCGAAAAGGTCGCGCATCCCGGCGATTCTGTCGACGATCCGACCCAGTGTCGGAGCCATCGTGTGCGGGGAGATGTCAGTGATCTCTCTCAGCACGAGTCCGCTTGCCGTGATGAAGCCGGGGTAATTCCGCAGCGGCATGATCGAGTGGATGTGAGACTGGTCGTAGGAAGCCTCCAGTTTGACGCGCCGCTCGTCACTGAGGGGGGCGCGCTCGACCAGGTTGGCGATGACCAGCAGCCCGCCGGGCCGCAGTACGGAGTGCACCTGGCGGAGCACGCGTGCCTGGTCCGGCATGTGCAGCAGTGACTCGAAGAGCCATGCGCCGTCGAACGAGTTCGGCTCGAAAGGTAGTTCCAGCGCGTCGGCCACCTGGAACGTCACCCGATCCGCCAGCCCTTCGTCCTTCGTCCGGCGAGAGGCCAGTTCCACTTCCTTCTCGCTGATCGTCACGCCGACGACATCCACGCCGGCCGACCGGGCCAGGGCCAGCGCCGGTCTGCCCGTGCCGCATCCGATGTCGAGTATCCGTTGGCCCTTGCTCGTGTCCAGCTTGTCGATCATCAGCTCGGTCATGCGTTCCGAGGCCGCTTCCAGCGAAGCTTCACCCAAGGGGTCGTCCCAGTAGCCGTTGTGCAGGCTTCCCCCCATGATGTGCTCGATCAGCTCTGTGGTCCGGTCGTAGAGCTGCCCGATGGTCTCTTGGTGATGGCCGGTCATGGAGGGATCCCTTCATGCATCAAACTGCCTAAAAGTGATGAGCTTCTGTTGTCTGTAAACTTTAGGGAGTACTCTCGGAGAGTCGCAGATGCACATACCCCCGTCAACTAGGTTCCATAGATCGGGAAGATCTGAGAACATAGTTGATGAACCTAAGTGGTGAGTGATGACGGATGAGAACATGTCTGATCAGTTGACTGGGCAGTCGCAGGGCGAGCCGTCCTCGCCATCCCTGGCCGACAAGATCGACTTTCTGTTCCGGACGGTCTATCCAGCGGGCCGGGGACCCTACTCCTACGCGGAGGCGGCGGCCGGCATCGAAGAGCTCACCGGCGAACAGGTCTCCCACACCTCGTTGTGGAAGCTGAGCACCGGGCGCGCCACCAACCCGACCAAGCGCCTCATCGAGGCGCTCGCCGCCTTCTTTCAGGTGTCGCCGGCTTATTTCTTCGACGACGAGGCCTCGAAGCAGATCGGCGATCAGGTCGAGCTACTCGCACTGCTGCGTGACACGGGCATGAAGGGCGCTCAGCTACGCGCTTTCTTCGAGCTCTCTCCGGAGGCGCGCGACATGGTGGCTGAGCTGATCGAGAGAACGGCCCGGCTTGAGCAACGTCACCGCGAAAAGTAGGAGGAAAAGGAGCGAACGGCGGGGGGATTCCGCGAACCCCCTGCGTGCCATGAGCAACGACATCCGCACCGAGCGAGGGTACCGGACGGCATGCTGTGAAGAGGGAGCAGCGGACACCGCATGAGGTGTTGATCGAGGGGCTGGAAGCCGAGGGAGTCATACCCGACCCCTTCGACCTCGAGCTCTTCATTGAACGACTTGAAGGGCGACGAGGCCGCCCCATCCATATGATCCCCATCTCGGCGCGCCGCGATGCTCCGTGCGGCCTCTATATCAAGACCGGCGGCGCCGACTATCTGTGTTACGTGCGCAGCTCGTCGCCTCTGCATGAATGCCACATCCTGCTGCACGAGCTCGGCCACCTCGTGCTCGGGCATCAGGACAGCGGATGGCGGAGCGAAGAGCTCCAGCGCATGCTGCTGCCCGATCTCAACGCGGACATGATCCGGCGCGTGCTGTTCAGGACCGGTTACGCCGATCCCGCCGAGGACGCGGCGGAGGATTTCGCCGACCTCATCTTGGCGCCGCGGGTTCTGGGCTCGGGCAGATACACCGTCCCAGCCGCGAAACCACCCCCGGAAATAGCCGAGATAGTGCGGAATCTCGAACAGGCGTGGGGGTCCGGAAGGGGATTTTGACGTGGACGATGTGATGTATTGGGGGGAGGCTTCGATCATATGGACGATCGCCGCGCTTGCCGCCGTGCGACTCGTCCGGAGACGTCGATCGCCCGTGGATCTCGCCTATTCGGCCCATATCGTCACGCTCAGCCTCAGCGTGCTGGTGCAGTTTCATAATATCCAGCCGAGGCTCGACGCCATCACCCATGTCAACGGGCTCGGGCGATGGCTGGTGTTCAGCTTCTCCATCGCCTCCATGTGCGCGTTCTGGATCGTGGTGACCTACCTGACGTCACCGGCGGACGTCCGGTCGGCGGGCGCTCGCGCGAAGATGGCATGGGCCGCGGGGGACATCACCGTGATGGGAGCCCTGCTGCTGGGCTCCGGAGTTCCGGACGACGCAGGCGCGGGTTTTCTCGTCGTGCACGGCGAGAACCTGCTCATCATTGGGGCCTACCTGGCCTTCCTCGCCTATATCGCGGCCGGTCTTTTCGACACGCTGCGCCGAACCTGGCGATACGTGAGATACACGCATCAGCCATATCTACGGCTGGGGCTGCGGCTTGTCGCGGCAGGTGACGCCGGCGGGCTCGTCTATGTGAGTTACCTGGGCGCCACCGCGCTGACCAGCTATTTCTCTCTGCCGACGCCTCCGGGCGCGTCGACCCACGCTGTGACGTATCTCGGGCTCGGCTGCACCACGCTGATCCTGGCCGGTCCCACCATCGGCGTCTGGGGGCCGAGGCTCGCCACGCCGCTGCGGTCCGCGGCCCAAAGGCGGGCGCTGCATCGTCTTCGCCCTCTGTGGACGACGCTGACCGCGGCCATGCCGGAACTCAGACGAGAACCGCCCAGGGTCGGCGACTCCGTGGGGTATCAGCTCTATCGCTACGTCATCGAGATCCGTGACTGTCTGCTCGTCCTCGAGTCCTATGCCGGAAAACCGTTTCATGACGGCATGAGCCCGGCCCTGCACGCCCAGGCCGTGGCCCAGGCCCTCCATGCGTTCGCGGCCACGAAGAGACACGCGGCGTGGCCGAACATTTCTCCTCCTTCCGCGGCGGACCGGAAACCCGCGGTCACCCGTGACGTCACGTCCGGCGAACCGGTGCTCAGCCCTGGATTGCCGGCCATGAAGGATGAATTGTCGCACATGACGCAGCTTTCACGTGCCTTCGCGCGGCTCTGAGAAGAGCACAAGAATCCGTGTGAGGTGGTTTTCGCGCGCGCCTGAATGGCTTCGCTGAATTCCTCATTTCACCACTTGAAACACGTCATAATTTGGCCGATAGGGGCAATAGGGGTGGTTTTAGGGGTTGTCGCTTTTATGCCTCGCTGAAAGCCTTGGATTATCACCGGAGAATATGTCTACGAGAAAGGTTCGCGGGCATGCACATCGAAGAGCTCGACATAGAAGGCTCCTTTTTGATCGAGCAGAAAATCTATCCCGACACACGGGGGATCTTCCTCGAACCATTCAGCCAGCCGACGTTCCAGAAAGCGGTGGGCCATCCGCTCTGGGTGGCCCAGGTCAACTGCTCGGCCTCCCATCGCGGCACCATACGCGGCCTCCATGTGGTGCAGCTGCCGGGCCAGGCCCGCTACTTCAACTGCGCGCACGGGGCCATGCTCTGCGTCGTACTCGACACCAGGATCGGCTCGCCCACATTCGGCGAGCACGTCGCGGTCGAGTTGACCGCTGAAAGCAGGAGGGCCCTTTATGTCGCGGAGGGTCTCGCCGCCGGATTCCTCGCGCTGACCAAGGAGGTGACGGTCTGGTATCTCTGCTCAAGTCTCTACGCGCCGAGCGCGACCGTCTCCATCAACCCGCTGGACCGCGACTTGAACGTGCCCTGGCCGCGGGAGCACGAGTTCATTCTGTCCGAGATGGACAGGACCGCTCCTTCCCTTCGGGAAGCCGCGGAACAGGGACTGCTTCCGCTCTATCGCGATTGCCAGACCCGATACGCGGAACTCGACGCGATGGCCGACGCTACTTGCGGCGGTTGACGGCCATCACGAGGAAAACAATTGCCGCGATGACCAGGATCACGGCCAGAATTATGAGCAGCTCGATAGGGCCGAGGTTCATCATGGGGCTCCAAGGTGAATGGGGTGACTACGTTCTGGCAGGCCAGTACTCGTCCTTCAGCAACCGCTTATACAGCTTGCCCGTGGGATGGCGCGGGAGCTCTGCGCGGAAGTCCACCGACTTCGGGCACTTGTAGTGGGCCAGCCGCGCCCGGCAGTACTCGATCAGCTCCGCCTCCAGCGCCGGCCCCGCCTCGGCCATCGACACCGGCTGCACCACGGCCTTGACCTGCTCGCCCATCTCCTCGTCCGGGATCCCGAAGACGGCCACGTCAGCGACCTTCGGGTGCAGGCACAGGACGTTCTCCGACTCCTGCGGGTAGATGTTCACACCGCCGGAGATGATCATGTACGAGCGGCGGTCCGTCAGGTAGAGGAAGCCCTCGGCGTCCAGGTAGCCGATGTCGCCGAGCGTGGTCCAACCCCTCCCCTGAGGGTCCTGGACGGAGCGGGTCTTGTCGGGGTCGCCGTGGTATTCGAAGCGGGCGGGGCTCTCGAAGAAGATCGTGCCGTGCTCGCCCGGCGGCAACGCGTTGCCGTCCTCGTCGCAGATGTGCACGGTGCCGAGCAGCGAGCGGCCGACCGTGCCCGGGTGCGCCAGCCAGTCCTGTGAGCCGGTGTAGAGGAAGCCGTTGCCCTCGGTGCCCGCGTAGTACTCGTGGATGATCGGGCCCCACCAGGCGATCATCTGCTCCTTGACGGGCACCGGGCAGGGGGCGGCGGCGTGGATGGCGCACTGCAGGGACGACAGGTCGTACTTTTTCCGGATCTCGTCGGGCAGTTTGAGCATCTTGATGAACATGGTCGGGACGAGCTGCGAATGCGTCACCCCGTACTTCTCGATCAGTTCCAGATAGCGTTCGGGGTCGAAGCGTTCCATCACCACGATCGTCGCGCCGAGCCGCTGGAAGGTCATGCAGTAGCGCAGCGGCGCCGCGTGATAGAGCGGCGCGGGCGACAGGTAGACGCTGTCGGGCGTCGGCGCGAACAGGGCCTCGACGAGCTTGAGCAGCAGGTTCGGCTCCGTCAGCGGCGTGCGCGGCAGGGCGGGCTTGACGCCCTTGGGCCGGCCGGTGGTGCCGGAGGAGTAGAGCATGTCGGAGCCCTGGCACTCGTCGTCGATCGGCGTGGGCGGCTGTCCGGCCACCGCCTCCTCGTACGACTCGAAGCCCTCGGCGGTGCCGTCCAGCATGAGGCGGAGCTCGACGCCGGGTGTCGCGGCGGTGATCGAGGTGGCGACCTCCGCCAGGCTCTCGTCCGAGAGGAAGACCCGGGCGCCGCAGTTGTTCACGATGTACGCGAGCTCGTCGGTCCCCAGCCGCGAGCTGATCGCCGTGTAGTAGAGGCCCGCGCGGTTCGCCGCCCAGGCGATGGCCAGGTAGAGCGGATGGTTGGCGAGCATGAAGGCGACGTGGTCACCCGGCCCCAGCCCGGCGGCGCGGAACAGGTGGGCCAGCCGGTTCGACTCCTCGTCCAGCTGACGGTAGGTGACGACCCGGCCGGAGCCCGCCATGATCACAGCGGGCTTGTCTGGCGTGACGGCTGCGATGGCTCCCGGATGCATGACCGAACAGTATTCGGCGAAGCGCGCGCGGCGCCAGGGAATGATGATCGAAAAGTACGGCGAAGCCGCGATCTCATCGTCGAGATCGCGGCTTCGCGGTCCGCTCAGGCGGCGGCGTGATACACGTCCTGCCAACCGGAGTGGAAGCCGGTCGGTGCGTGCCTGTTGCCTCTGCTCACATCCACGTAGATGTGAGCCGCGTTCTTACCCGAGAACGAGTAGTCGGCGGGGTGCTTGCGGCAGTTGGAGAAGGAGTTGAAGGTCGCGTGCCCGTCGTTGTCGACGACCTTGAAGGTCTCCCACGCGCACTTGTCGCGACCCCACCACTTGTAGGTGGAGAGGGTGCTGTCGACGGTGTAGAAGTAGTTGAATCGCCACTCCCACACGTGCTTCTTGATCTTCTTGACGACGAACTCGCAGTGCTTCTTGTGGCTCTTCTTATCGAAGGAGCACACTTTCTCCTTGACGAAGAACGTCTTCCAGTACCAGAACTTGAACCGCTTCTTGTCCACGGTCACGTGGCCCTCTGCCTTGGCCTTGTGATCGCTGGAGAAGTAGGGTCCCCAGTCCGCGTCGTAGAAGTGCGACGAGGTGGTGGTGACTGGAGTGGCGGGTGTCGCCGTTGTGGCATTGGCCGATGCCGGTGCGCCGATGGCCACCATAGTGGTGGCCGCGACGCCGATCATGATTCGTGAGACGAATCGCACTGGGTCCTCCTCGGGAGAGGTATTGCTGACCCAGTCTTGGTACGTCTGACCGATTGCCGCCCGCTTTCAACCCGCTTAACACCACAGGTGGCGAGATAAGAGGACTTTCCCGATCTTCCGGATTTGTCAGCTTATTCTTCGGCAGGGATCACGGAACCGGCGTACTTCTGCTTGATGAATTCCTTGACCTTCGGGTCCTGAAGGAGCTTGCCCAAGGTCACGATGTTCGCGTCCTTCTCGTGCCCGGCAGGCACGACCAGCCCATTGACGTACGGGTTCCCCTCGGACTTCTCCAGCGCCAGGGCTTGCGAAGCGGGCTTGAGCCCGGCCTCGATGGCGTAGTTGCCGTTGATCACCGCGGCGTCGACGTCGTCGAGCGAGCGGGGCAGCTGCGCGGCCTCCAGCGGCTTGAACACCAGCTTCTTCGGGTTGTCGGTCACGTCACGCTCGGTCGCCGCGGTGCCGGCGCCGTCCTTGAGCTTGACCAGGCCGTTGTCGGCGAGCAGCTTGAGCGAGCGGCCCAGGTTCGTGGCGTCGTTGGGCACGGCGACGGTGGCGCCCTGCGGCAGGGCGGCGAGCGTGGTCGCCTTCTTCGAGTACAGCCCCAGCGGCTCCAGGTGCACCGGGGTGACGAAGCTCAGCTTGGTGCCCTTGGAGGCGTTGAAGTCGTCCAGGTAGGGCTTGTGCTGGAAGAAGTTCGCGTCCAGCTGGCCTTCACTGAGCTGTACGTTCGGCTGCACGTAGTCCGTGAACTCCACGACCTCCAGCTTCAGCCCGGCCGCCGGGGCCAGGTTCTGCTTGACGAAGTTCAGGATCTCGGCGTGCGGCACCGGGCTGGCGCCCACCTTCAGCACGGTGTCGGCGGACTCGGCGGTCTTGCCGGTAGCGCCCTGCGACGTTCCGCATGCGGCGAGCAACAGGGCCAGGGCAGCAGCGCCCACAATGTTCCGAAATTTCATGATTTTTCCTTATCTATGTGACAAGCGGCGGGCGACCAGGTCGCCCAAGCTCTGGATCAGCTGCACCAGCACGATGAGCAGCACGACGGTGACGATCATGAGCAGCGTCTCGAACCGCTGGTACCCGTACCTGACCGCGAGGTCCCCCAGCCCGCCCCCGCCGATGGTCCCGGCCATGGCCGAGTAACCGATGAGCGCGACCACGGTGACGGTCACCGCGGCGACGAGGCCGGGCAGCGCCTCGGGCAGCAGCACCTTCCGCACGATGGTCGTACGGCCCGCGCCCATGGCCTGCGCCGCCTGCACCACGTCGGCTCCGACCTCGCGCAACGCCGTCTCCACCAGCCTGGCGAAGAACGGCACCGCCCCCACGGTGAGCGGCACGACTACGGCCGCGGTGCCGATGGTGGTGCCCACGACCAGCCGGGTGAAGGGGATGATGGCGATCATCAGCACGATGAACGGCAGGGACCGCCCCACGTTCACCACGACACCCAGCACCGACTTCACCGCCGGCAACGGCCGCAGCCCACCGCGATCGAACACGACGAGCGCCACGCCGAGCGGCAGACCGAACAGCACGGTGAACAGGGTCGACCAGCCGACCATCTGCGCCGTCTGTCCGGCCGCCTCCCAGAGCAGCGGCCCCATCTCATCCCAGGTCATAGCTGTTCCTCCCCTGAACGGTCTGGCGATTCCCGCCCTGAACACCGGCACGACGCCCCGGCCGACCGGCCGTGGGCAGGTGGCCCGGTATGGACGGGTGGCCGGGCATGGACAAGTGGCCGGGCGCGGACGGGTGGCCGGGCGCGGACCAGCGGCCGACCCGCGCTTCGGGCGTCGCCCGCCGCGCCGAGATGGTGGGACGGTGGACGGTGGAGACCGGCGCGGAAGTCACGGCGGCCGGCCAAAGGCACGGACCGGGGCCAAGAAGACGCACGTCACGGCGCTCAGCCACCTCCACCGGAGGAGCGTGCCCCTGGACAGGGCCCGGCCACGGACGGTGGGTGGGGCCCACCGTGCTGTGCCGTACAGCAAAAAAGGCTTTTCGCATCAGAGCACCACCCCCCGCGCGCGGAGGAAGTCCAGCGCGGCGGCCTCCTCATCGCCCGACAAGGACACCCGCAGGCGGCCGACCGCTCCCCCGGCGAGGTTCTCGATCGAGCCGCCCAGGATGCTCACGTCCACGTCGAACTTGCGCACCACCTCCGACACCACCGGCTGATGCGGGTCGCCCGTGAAGGTGAGCGTGATCGAGCCCGCGGGCGCCGGCTCGGGCAGGGGGAAGATCTCGCGGGTCAGTCGCGATCCCGGCGTCCTGATGAGGCCGGCGATCGTGCCCGACTCCTCGACGCGGCCGTCCGACATGATGGCGACCGAGTCGCAGATGCTCTTGACGACGTTCATCTCGTGGGTGATCAGCAGGATCGTCAGGCCGAGCTCGGTGTTGAGCCGCTTGAGCAGGGACAGGATCGACTGCGTGGTGGCCGGGTCGAGCGCGGAGGTGGCCTCGTCCGACAGCAGTACCGACGGGTTGCCCGCCAGCGCCCTGGCGATGCCGACGCGCTGCTTCTGGCCGCCCGAGAGCTGGTTCGGGCGGTCGGCGCCCCGGCCGCCGAGGCCGACCAGGTCGAGGAGTTCGGTGACGCGGCGTTCCCGTTCGGCCCTGGGCACGCCCATGACCTCCAGCGGGAAGGCGACGTTCCCGGCGACCGTGCGCGAGGAGAGCAGCGCGAAGTGCTGGTGGATCATGCCGATGCGCTGCCTGGCCCGGTTGAGGTCGCCGCTGCGCAGCGCGGTGAGGTCCTGCCCGGCGACGGTGACGGTGCCCGCGGTGGGGCGTTCGAGCAGGTTGACGCAGCGCAGGAGCGTGCTCTTGCCGGCGCCGCTCTGGCCGAGCACGCCGTAGATCTCGCCTTCGCGTACGTGCAGGTCGACGCCGTCGAGGGCGACGGTGTTCCCATACACCTTGCGCAGGCCGGACGCCTGTATCACCAAAAATCCCCAGCACTAAGAGCGGCAGCACGCCGCTGGAATCGACATCGTCATCGTCGGAGGGCCCGCGGGCGGGCGGTCTAACGCGTGCCGGGGTGGAAGGGCAGGTGGCTCAACCTGCGCAGCACAAAACCGGGAGAAATCATGGGTGACCTTCGAGGTGGGGACGTCTGGCTATCGGTTCTGACAGTCCATGGCGAACATTCGCCCCATACAGCAACACCTGGCGCCGCTACCGGCGCTCTGGTCTGTCGCGTATGCCTCGTTCACGCCATTGCTAACGTCTACCTGACTTCCCGCTATTCCCTACCTCCTCGGTGACTTGGATCACGATGCTCCAGCCGTGCGCCGGAACGACGGCCGGGTCGGTCACGCCACGCTGCGGCTCGGCCACGTCGACCTGGCCGATCGGGAACCGGTGCGGCTCGTCGCCGAGGTTCAGCAGGGTGACGATCTCCGTCCCGCCACCGTCGCGGGGCCGGGAGCGGAGCGCCACGGCCGTGTTGGTCAGGTGTTCGGCGGTGGTGTGGGCTCTGACCAGCCACGGGTGACGCCGGCGCAGGCCGATGAGCCGCTGGTGCAGCCGGTAGACGTCGGTCCCGTCCGGGGCGAGGCCGCCTGGCTCCGCGGGGAACGCCGGCCTGATCGCGTCGTCACCGCCCGCCCGCTCCTCCTTCACTCCCCGGAACGCCTGCTCGTCCCCGTAATAGACGCTCGGCAGGCCGCCGACGGTGAACAGCACGGCCAGGGCGTGGCCGAGGTGCCGAGGGTCCTCAAGCCGGGTGGCGATCCTGGTGACGTCGTGGTTCCCGACGAACGTGAGGGGGACGAAGGTGTCCAGCAGCCCGTCGTGGCGGTCGAGGGCCCAGGCGAGTTCGAAGAGGTTGCGGTCGTTGAGCGAGCTCCAGATGGCCTTCCACAGCTCGTACTGGGTGACGGAGTCGAGCCCCGACTCGGCGACATATGTGGCGTAGTCGCCGTGGATCACCTCACCGCCGAACCACGCCTCCGGGTGCCGCGCACGCACCTCGGGCAGGACCTCCCGCCAGAACGACGCCGGTACGGCATAGGCAGCGTCGAGCCGCCAGCCCGCAGCGCCACGGTCGAGCCAGTGGTTCAGTACGGCGGCGACGTGGTGCCGCACGGCGGGTTCGGCGTGGTCGAGCGCGACGAGCCCATGATGCCCCTCGAACACCTCGTAGCCCTCGGTTCCTCTCCTGAACCATCGCTCGTCCGCCTGGAACGACCGGCCGACGTGGTTGAACACGCCGTCGAGGATGATCCGCAGCCCGCGTCGCCGTGCCTCGGCGACGAGAGAGTCGAAGTCGGCGTCGTCACCGAGGCGGGGGTCGATCCTGAAGTGATCGACGGTGTCGTAGCCGTGGGTCTCGGAGGCGAAGATCGGACCGAGCTGGAGCCCCGAACAGCCCAGCTCCACGACGTAGTCCAGCCACGCCTCCAGGTGGCGCAGCCGGTGCCGCACCTCCGGTTGGGCGGTGGCCGGTGCCCCGGTGAAGCCGAGCGGGTAGACCTGCCACCAGATCGCATGGTCAGTCCACGATGGCACGTGTGCTCCTCTCTCTGCGTACTGCCCAGGGCAGGTATCCCAAGCCCAGGGCCAGTACGCACCCGATGGCCGTGTCGGCCAGCCGGTACCCGATCGTGGCGGGGGCCACGCGTCCACCGCCCTCCATGAGCAGCAGGACGAGCGGCGTCATGACGGTCGCGTACAAGGTGTAGTCGCGATCCTTGAGCACCGGCCTGACCGCGGCCAGCCCGGCGACGAGCAGCACGAACAGCCATGGCGCCGGCACCCACAACAGTACGGCGGACCCCACCAGCACTCCGGCGCCGGTACCCGCGGCCCGCTCGATCGCCCGCCGCAGCGCGCCGTCCAGTTGCCGTCTGACGACGATCACGACGGTGACGGCGATCCAGGAGGCGGTCGGCTGCGGCCACACCAGGCCGATGATCTCGGCGACGGCCAGGCAGGTGATCAGGCGGATGGGGTACTGCCAGCCTCGCACGGTCCCGAGCGTCCGCCACCAGCGGCGCAGAAGCGCTCTCTTGGTGGGTGCGGGGCTCGCCGACGGAACGGCGACGGGCCGCGGTCGTTTCGTGCGTGACTGTTTTGTGTGGGCGCACAGCTTTGTGTGGGTGCACAGCGCGGTGACCAGTAGGCCCCAGATCGCCCCTTCGGCGAACAGTACGGCCGCGGCGACGGGAGCGGCGTGCTTGGCCAGGCCGGTCGAGATGACCATGAAGACGATGAAGCGCGTGGTGTGCTCGGCCATCGGACGGCTGAACCCGCCCACCGCCGCCGCCACGGCCGCGACGAGCACGACGGTGACCGCCGTGATCCAGCCCTGCCCGCCGACGGCAGCACCGACGAGCCCCGCCACGGTCGTGGCCGCGACCGCGCAACCACCTCGCCCTAACCCTTCCGCCAAGGACGCGACCTTTGCGACCACGCCATCGACGGGTGCGGCGGCCCTGGAGACGCTGTCGGCGGATGTGGTGCCCGCGGGGACGCCACCAACGGGTACGGCGCCCACTGACCCGGCACCGGTGGGCCCAGCGCCTGTGGAGACGCCGCTGACGGCGAGGGCACCGAGCGCGGCCAGCGTGCCGAGGGCCGGGTGCCCGGAGGCGACACCCCAGGCGACCGGCCCGCCGAGCCCCAGCCCGGCGGCGATCATACGTCGCGTCTCGATCCCCACATCGGCACCTCCCGACGCCGGACCCTACCATCTTCCTACGCATTGCGTAGTAAATTTTCCGCTAACTACCTGGATATACAGACATTTAGTAAGTGCTACCGTAATAATCATGGACGACGAGGAACTACGAGCCACGGCCGTATCGCTCCGCCGGGCGGCCGTCGGCCTGGCGCGGCGCCTGCGCGAGGAGCGTCCCGCACACGGCCCCGGCGCCCTGGCCCTCTCCCTTCTCGGTCACCTGCACCGACGCGGCCCCATGACCGCAGGAGAGCTGGCCACGGCCGAACACCTGCAGCCGCAGTCCGTCACCCGCGCCCTCGCCGCACTGGACGAGCAGGGCCTGATCCGCCGCTCACGCGACGAAGACGACCGCCGCCGGCACCACATCGTCCTCACCGAACGAGGCACCGCGATGCTCACCGAACAGGCCGGCACCACGGACCTGTGGCTGGCCCAGTCGATGGCCCAGCGGCTCACCCCTGCGGAGTGCCGGATCCTGGCCGTGGCAGCCGACTTGCTGGACCAACTGCACGCGTAACCGCGGTCAGGAGGTGGCAAGGCTTAGGACGGGTCAGCTCCGGCCAGCCGGTGGCGGGCGCTCCCAGCCGGAAATGCACTGCCCATCACACATGGCGCGCAAGGTGCAGTCCGGAAACCCTGCGGACGTTCTCTCTGTCGCGGAGGTCGACACCCCTGGACCACCGGGAGCGGGCCAGGCGCTGGTACGGGTGCGTGCCCTCCCGATCCACATCGACGACCTACTCGCCATCCAGGGCCCCTACCCCCCGCAGACCGCGTACCTCACTCCCAGCATCGAGGGCACCGGCATCGTCGAGGCGGTAGGGCCCGGCACCTCCGCAGCTTCCGGGGTCACCACGGGAGCGCACGTGTCCTTCTTCCCTTGAGCACGCGGTCCGCCCGGGAAAGACCGGCACCGTCCCCTGACCCACGCCGCGCCTCGCCACAAGAACCCCCGTCAGACCGTCCACCGCCTACCGGTAGGGGTCGCGCAGCGGGGTCACGCGTTCGGCGAAGTCGGCCTTGATCCTGGCCATGCGCGGGCCCGGGGCGTAGAAGCGGCCCTTGGTCTCGCCGTACGGCTGGAGCCACCCCTTGGCCGCGAGGTCGCGCAGGTCGCGGGCGGCCTGGCCCTGGCTGAGTCCTTCGTCGGCCTGGTAGCGACTCCTGCGCAGGCGCCTGTTCACGAACACCTCGTAGAGGGCGGAGACGCTCCGGTTGTTGAGGCCGTCGGCGTCGACCTGCTCCTCCAGCAGCATCCAGATTTCTCCGGCCTCGGTGAGTCGCTGGCGGACCCGCTGGGCCTGAAGGTGGTGGGCTCGCAGGCAGAATCGCACCCAAGGCAGCGTCTCGCCGTGAGGCCGCCATGAGCCTTCCTGGATCTCTCGGAGCGCGCGGTAATAGTCGACCGTGTTCTCGCCCAGGCCGAGCCACTCCTCGATGGAGGAGAACTCAGGCGTCAGGATCTGCTCACGAGCGAGGACCAGTGTCTGCAGGGCACGCGACATCCTCCCGTTGCCGTCACGCCACGGGTGGATCGCGACCAGGTTGAAGTGGGCCATCGCGCCGCGCACGTAACTCGGCGCATCGAGATCTCCGGTGTTCAGCCATGCGATGAGCTCGTCGAGCAGCCCTGGCACCGCTTCGGCCTCGGGGCCCTCGTAGACCACCTCTCCGGTCGCGGAGTTGCGAACATAAATGCCGCCCGGACGCACAACTCCGGGAGTCTTGTCACGATGGTGGCCGATCATCATGAAGTTGAGCGCATTGAGCAGCCCCTCGTCGAAGCGGAACGCGGGAGCGCGCGAAAGCAGCTGGATATAGGTCAGCGCCTGCTGGTATCCCGCGATCTCCCGGGTGACCGACACCGACGTCTCCAGCGGCTCCTCCCCCGCCATGATCGACTCGATATCCTCGACACTGGCCCGGTAACCCTCGATCGAGTTCGACCCCTGGATCGCCCGCGCCTGCAACTGCCTGCGGAGCTGCCCGTCCCAGCGATGCGTCTCAGCCAGGCGGTACTTCAGGTCGCGCCGCATGTCCTCGACCTCGGCGAGCACCGCCTTGTCCGCGGCCTCCAGCGTGGGCGTGTCGTACAACATGAACCCAGAAAAGCATGCGCGAATCATTCAGTCAAACGCGCGAATAATTCGCCCAAATAGCCAAAAGCCCCGCCGTACCGGAGTACAGCGGGGCAGCTGGTCGGTCAGGCCGCGACCGGGGAGGCGACCTGGGCCGGGGACAGGGCGATGTCGAGGACCTCGCGTACGTCGCTGACCGGGTGGATCGTCAGCTCGTTGCGCACCTCCTCGGGCACGTCGTCCAGGTCCGGCTCGTTGCGGGCCGGGATGAGGACCGTGGTGATGCCTGCCCGGTGCGCCGCCAGCAGCTTCTGCTTGACGCCGCCGATCGGCAGCACCCGTCCGGTGAGCGAGATCTCACCGGTCATGGCCACGTCACTGCGTACCGTACGACCGGACAGGAGCGAGGCCAGCGCGGTCGTCAGCGTCACGCCCGCCGAGGGGCCGTCCTTGGGCACGGCGCCCGCGGGGAAGTGGACGTGGACCGAGCGGTCCTTGAACGCGGTGACCGGCAGCTCCAGCTCCGCGCCGTGCGAGCGCAGGTAGGAGAGCGCGATCCGGGCCGACTCCTTCATCACGTCGCCCAGCTGGCCGGTGAGCGTGAGCCCGGTCTCGCCGGTCTCCGGCTCGGCCAGGGACGCCTCGACGTAGAGGACGTCGCCGCCCGCGCCGGTGACCGCCAGGCCCGTCGCCACTCCGGGCACCGAGGTGCGCTGGGTGGCCTCGGGCAGCGACGACTCCGGCACGAACCTGGGGCGGCCGATGTAACCGACCAGGTCGTCCTCGCCGACCGTGACGGGCAGCTCGTTCTTGGCCGCGACCTTGCGCAGGATGCGGGCGACCGAGCGCTCCAGGGACCGTACGCCGGCCTCCCGGGTGTATTCGGCGGCCAGCTTGCGCAGCGCCGCGTCCTCGACGCCCACCTCGTCGGCGGTCAGTCCGGCGAGGTCGAGCTGCCGGGGCAGCAGGTGGTCGCGGGCGATGGCGACCTTCTCGTCCTCGGTGTAGCCGTCGAGCGTCACGACCTCCATGCGGTCGAGCAGCGGCCCGGGGATGGCCTCCAGGACGTTGGCCGTCGCCAGGAACAACACGTCGGACAGGTCCAGCTCGACCTCGAGGTAGTGGTCGCGGAACGTGTGGTTCTGCGCGGGGTCGAGCACCTCGAGCAGGGCCGCCGTCGGGTCGCCGCGGTAGTCGGCGCCGACCTTGTCGACCTCGTCGAGCAGGACGACCGGGTTCATCGACCCGGCCTCGCGGATGGCGCGGACGATGCGGCCGGGCAGCGCGCCGACGTAGGTGCGCCGGTGACCGCGGATCTCCGCCTCGTCGCGGACGCCGCCGAGCGCGACGCGGACGAACTTGCGGCCCATCGCCCGCGCGACGGACTCGCCCAGCGAGGTCTTGCCCACTCCGGGAGGACCGGCGAGCGCGAGTACGGCGCCGCTGCGGCGGCCGCCCACCACGCCCATGCCCTTGTCCTGACGGCGCTTGCGCACGGCCAGGTGCTCGATGACGCGGTCCTTCACGTCGGCGAGACCGGTGTGGTCGGCGTCCAGCACCTCACGGGCGCGGGTGATGTCGTAGTTGTCCTCGGTCCGCTCGTTCCACGGGAGGTCGAGGACGGTGTCGAGCCAGGTACGGATCCAGCCGGTCTCGGGAGACTGGTCGGACGTACGCTCCAGCTTGTCGACCTCCTTGAGCGCGGCCTCGCGCACCTTCTCCGGCAGGTCGGCCGCCTCGACGCGGGCCCGGTAGTCCTCTTCCTCGGTCTCGGTGGAGTCGCCGTTGAGCTCCTTGAGCTCCTTCCGGACCGCGGCGAGCTGCTGGCGCAGCAGGAACTCACGCTGCTGCTTGTCCATGCCCTCCTGGACGTCCTTGCGGATCGTCTCGGCCACATCCAGCTCGGCGAGGTGCTCGCGCGACCACTCGACCAGCCTGGCCAGCCGGTCGGCGGGGTCGGCGGCCTCCAGCAGCTCGACCTTCTGGGCCGTCGTCAGCCAAGGCGTGTAGCCGGAGCTGTCGGCCAGGACCGAGGGGTCGTCGATCTGGTTGACCTGGTCGACGACCTGCCAGGCGCCGCGCTTCTGCAGGATGGTGGTGGCCAGGGCCTTGTACTCCTTGGCCAGCTCCTGGGCGCGCTCGCCGGCGGAGACGGCCTCGATCACGATGGCCTCCACCCAAAGGGCGGCGCCGGGGCCGGTCGTGCCGGTGCCCACGCGAACCCGGTTGACGCCTCGCACCACGGCGGCGGGCTCGCCACCGGGCAGCCTCCCGACCTGCTCGACAACGGCCTGCACGCCGACCGCGCCATAACGGCCGTCGATCCGGGGAACGAGGAGGACCCGCGGCTTGTTGCCACCAGATGCCTGGGCCGCGTCTATGGCCGCCCGCACCTCGGAGTCGGACAGGTCCAGCGGAACCACCATGCCCGGCAGGACGACCTCGTCGTCCAGCGGCAGGACCGGGAGGATCAAGCTCTCACTCATACGAACTCCAAAGGGTTGAGTTATACCGACTCAATTCATTAGAGCCGCCGATTGTTCCCAGGCTTGCCGATGTTCGCTCACGGCGATCGTAATCATGTAAGCCAGTCATACCTGAGGATGACGACCCAGGGTTGATGCCCGCCCGGCCACGCGCCCGTAGGGTGGTCGCGTGTTCTCGGCAGTGGTGCGATCCGTCGCGCTGGCGCTGTTCCAGGGCGACGCGGACCCGCCGCCGCCCCGATCGCGCTGGCTGCGCTTCCGGCCGCCCCGCTGGCAGCCGCTGGCCGGCCATGTCGACCTGGTCCAGGTGGCGGACATCCTGGTGGCCCTGCTCCTGTTCGGCAGCACGTTCTCCCAGTTCGTCGGCTGGAACGACGAGGCCAAGCTGCCGGTCGACGACCAGCTGCTCTTTCTCGCCTCCGCCGCGTTCTCCCTGCCCGTGGCGCTGCGTGACCGGTGGCCGCTGGGCGCCTGGCGGGTGGCCGTCGTTCTGCTGCCCTTCGCGTTGTGGGTGATTGAGACGATCAGGCCGGGCCCCGGCGACCCGCCCTACACGGCCGCCATGACGGTGATGTACGTGCTCGTGGCCTACTCGGTCGCCGCGCGTTGCGACCGCCGGATCACCATCGTCGTGTGGGTGGTGGGCGCCCTGGCCGCGTGGATCATCCATCCCGACTCGATGGCCGTGGTCACCGTCATCGTGACGGTCGCCCTGCTGTTCGGCTACAACGTGCGCGTACGGCGTAACGCCACGGCGAGGCTCGTGGAGGAGGAACGGCGCACACGGCTCGCCGAAGGCGCCCAGGCCGTGCTCGAAGAGCGGGCCAGGATCGCGCGGGAGCTGCACGACGTGGTCGCCCACCACATGTCGGTGATCGCCATCCAGGCCGAGGCGGTGCCGCTCAAGGCGGCCGGCGATCCCGTCCAGCTGGAGGCGGGACTGGCCGAGATCCGCAGCTTGTCCCTGGAGGCCATCGCCGAGCTGCGGCAGGTGCTCGGCGTGCTGCGCGACCAGGACGGCCGCACCGACACCGCGCCGCAGCCCGGCCTCGACCGGCTCGACGAGCTCGTGTCCAACGCCCGCGCCGCCGGGCTCACCGTGCGGGTGGGGCGACCGGAGCCGCTCGGGCCGCTGCCACCCGCCGTGGGCCTGTCCGCGTACCGGATCGTGCAGGAGTCGCTGAGCAACGTGATGCGGCACTCGCCCGGCTCCACGGTCACGATCACCGTCGAGCATGACGGCCACGCCTTACGGCTGCGCGTCGCCAACGCCGGCGGCACCGCGCCGGGCGGCACCGAAGGAGCCGGTCAGGGGTTGGTGGGCATGCGCGAACGGGCGGCGCTGCTCGGCGGCACGTTGGAGGCGGGACCGGTCGACGGAGGCGGTTTCCAGGTGACCGCCACGCTGCCGATCGCGGTGGCGGCGACGGAGGAGACGACGTGATCCGGGTCCTGATCGCGGACGACCAGGGGATGGTGCGCACCGGGTTCACGGTGTTCCTGAGCACGCAGGCCGACATCGAGGTGGTCGGGGAGGCGGCCAACGGCGAGGAGGCGATACGGCAGGCGGCCGAGCTGCGGCCCGACGTGGTGCTCATGGACGTACGCATGCCGGTCATGGACGGGCTGGAGGCGACCAGACGGCTCCTGTCGGCGGGCGACGGCCCGAAAGTGCTCATCCTGACCACCTTCGACCTCGACGACTACGTCTATGAGGCGCTGCGGGCGGGGGCGAGCGGGTTCCTGCTCAAGGACGCCTCGGCCGTCCAGCTCGCCGAGGCCGTGCGGGTGGTCGCGGCGGGCGACGCGCTCATCGCTCCGGCGGTCACCAAGCGGCTGATCCACGAGTTCGCCCGGCTGGGCGCGCCCCGGGCGCCGACGGTGCGGCGGCTGGCGGAGCTGACCGAGCGCGAGACGGAGGTGCTCGCGCTGGTCGCGCAGGCGATGTCCAATCAGGAGATCGCGGTGAAGCTGGTGGTGGCGGAGCAGACGGTCAAGACGCATGTGGGGCGGGTGCTGATGAAGCTGGGGCTGCGCGACAGGGCGCAGGCGATCGTCTACGCGTACGAGACGGGGCTGGTACGACCGGGCGAGTGAGCGTCCTCTGCGCGGACAGGCGGGGTTGACCGCGTGCGTGGACGGAAGGCAGGATCTACCGTCTGAGAAATGGATCCGCTTGCGCTTTTCCGTCAGGTGGCCGCGTCGGTGCCCGCGTATGGGGAGTTCCTCGCCGAGCATGGCGTCGACCCGGGCCAGGTGTCCACCATGTCAGACTTCGCGCGGTTGCCGCTGCTCACCAAGGACGGCTACCTCAACCGCCACCCACTCCCCCGGCTCTGCCGCGACGGCGTGATCGGCGACATGATCGCGGTCTCGTCCGGTTCGACGGGCACGCCGTCGTTCTGGCCGCGTTCCGCGTCCGACGAGCGGGTGATCGCGTCGCGGTTCGAGGAGGTGTTCCGGGACTCGTTCGAGGCCCAGGAACGCAGGACGCTCGCCGTCGTCTGTTTCGCGCTCGGCACCTGGGTGGGCGGGCTGTTCACCCTGGCCTGCTGCCGTCACCTGGCCGAGCGCGGCTACCCGATCACCGTGGTCGCCCCCGGCAACGACAAGCGGGAGATCCTTCGCGTCATCCCACAGTTGGCCCCGCACTTCGACCAGGTGGTGCTGCTCGGCTATCCGCCCTTCCTCAAGGACGTCATCGACGCGGGGCTGCCCTGGGCCAGGTGGAACGTCAAGCTCGTCACGGCCGGCGAGGTGTTCAGCGAGGAGTGGCGCGCGCTGGTGGCGGACAAGGCGGGCATCGCCGACCCGGTGCGCGGCATCGCCTCCCTGTACGGCACGGCCGACGCGGGGGTGCTGGGCAACGAGACTCCCCTCTCCGTGGAGATCCGCCGGTTCCTGGCCGGACGTCCAGGGGCGGCGAGGGAGCTGTTCGGCGAGTCGCGGCTGCCGACCCTCGTCCAGTACGACCCCGAGGTCCGCTTCTTCGAGGAGCATGAGGGCACGCTGGTGTTCTCGGGCGACAACGGCATCCCGCTGGTCCGCTATCACATCGCCGACGAGGGCGGGATCGTGCCGTTCGAGCGGATGCTCCGTTTCCTAGGGAAATGCGGCTTCGAGCCGTCGGCGACCGGTCCCTCCCGGCCCTTCGTGTACGTGTTCGGGCGCAGCCACTTCACCGTGTCCTACTACGGGGCGAACGTGTTCCCGGAGAACATCTCCATCGGACTTCAGCAGCCGGCGGTCAGTTCGCTGGTCACCGGGAAGTTCGTCATGGAAGCGGTGGAGGACGACCGGCGCGACCGGAATCTCACGGTGACGGTGGAGCTGATGCCGGGCGAGAAGCCGTCGGAGGAGACGGCCCGGCTCGTGGGCGAGTCGATCCTGGCGCAGATGCTCCGGCTCAACAGCGAGTTCGCGGCCTATGTGCCGATGGCTCGGCAGGCGCCGTTCATCCGGCTCCGGGAACTGGGCGATCCCGAGTACTTCCCGCCCGGCGCCAAGCACCGCTACACGCGCTGACCACCTCGTCCGCCAGGTGCCTGCCGATGGCGCTGTCACCGCCAGACATTTGCCTGCGGATGCGTCATCCCCGGGCATTTGACTTCGGCCGTGTCACCCCAGGCGCTTACCGACCGCCGCGTCATCCCTAGGCGCTTACCGACCGCCGCGTCATCCCCAGGTACTTGCCGACGGCCGCATCAACCCCAGGTACTACCGGAGAATTCAAACCCAGCGGTGACGCGGTCGACGGCCTCCCTTCCGTAGCTTCTGATCATGCTCAGAATGCTCACGCTCGCCGGAAGTCTCGCGTTCGGCGCGGTCCTGGCACTGCCCAGCCAGCACAGTGGCCGGCTCGTGAAGGTCTACGGCGATCTGGCCACCGCCGATCGGGTCGCCATCGTCGTGCCGGGTGCCGACACCACGGTGGCCACCTTCGAGGCGAGCACGAAGCGGCCGGGCGGCGCGGCCCGGGCGCTGCTGGCCGAGGCCGCCAAGGTGAGCCACGGCGAGCGACTGGCCGTGATCGCTTGGCTCGGCTACGACGCGCCGCCAACGTGGAGCCTGGGCGCCATCACGGACACGGCGGCCGTCGAGGGAGCGAAGGCGCTTCGCCGTACCGTCACGGAATTGCACGCGCGGACATCCGCGCCGATCGCCTTGCTGTGCCACAGCTATGGGTCCGTGGTGTGCGCCAAGGCCGGACCGGACCTGCCCGTGGCCGATATAGCACTGTTCGGAAGCCCGGGAATCGACGCACCATCCAGCCACACGCCATCCGACCCCACACTGCCCGACCCCACACCGTCCAACCCGACGCTGCCCAACGCCACGCCATCCAACGCCACATCCGACGCCGCGCCATCCGGCCCCACGCTGCCGGACCCCACGCTGCCGGACCCGACCCTGCCCAACGCCACGCCATCTGACCCCACGCTGCCCGACCGCGCGCCATCCGACCGCGCACCGTCTGCCACCAGAGTGTGGGCGGGTGTGGGTGGGAGCGACTGGATTAGATTCGTGCCAAAAGTGAAGCTCGGGCCGCTCGGTTTCGGCGCCGACGCGCTGAGTCCCGGGTACGGCGCGCGGGTGTTTGAGGTCGGTCCCGGCGGGCACAGTGACTACTTCGCACCCGGCACGCCGTCGCTACGCAATCTCACGTTGATCGCCTTAGGTCGCCCCGGCGACGTGGTGGCTGCCGCACCAGCAGGACAGGGTCGGGTTTAATGACAGTGTGTCGTCATCAACTTGACGCGCCCATCCAGGGTTTGTGACACTTTGTCATGAAAGACCCGGCCACACATTGGGGTGAAGCGTGACGTCGTTCTCCGAGATCTTGAAGAACGCCACCTGGGGCGACCACGAGTCGGCCGAGGACGAGAGCTACCTCAAAGAGCTGATGAGCGGCCGGCTGAGCGAGCAGGACTACGGCGAGCTCGTCGCGCAGCACTACTTCGCCTACCTCGCTCTCGACGGCGCCGCCAAGACGCTGGTCGACCACCCGGTGGCCGGGCGGTTCGTCTTCCCGGAGCTCTATCGGGAGCCGGCGCTGGAGCGTGACCTGCGGACCGTCTACGGAGCCGGCTGGCGCGACCGGATCGCCCCCTCGAAGGCGACCCGGACCCTGGTGGCGCGGATCGAGCAGGTGGCCGACTGGCCGGGCGGCTACATCGCCCACCACTACACCCGCTATATGGGCGACCTGTCTGGCGGGCAGTTCATCCGGATGGAGCTGCAGAAGATCTACGGCTACCAGAAGGGCGGCGGGGTCGACTTCTACCTGTTCGACGAGGTCGGCAGCCTGCCCCGGTTCAAGAACGAATATCGCGCCCGCCTCGACGCTCTGCCCTTCGGCGAGCGGGAGCAGCAGCGCATGATCGGCGAGGTCAAGCTGGCCTACCAGCTCAACACCGAGGTGCTCGGCGAGCTGCTCCACGTGATCAAGGCAGCCGCATAGGACGCCCTGCCGGTGAAATACGAGTGGCCGCGCCGCCACTGACCGATCGGCGCTCATTTCGAATATCGCCCTCTTTCCCGCACTGCCGACACAAGCGTTGACGCTGGTCGGCCGCATGCCGGGTCGCGAAGTACGCGCATTCGCCAACATTTACAGGAAAATTGAAATCGTGGCTTCGCCGCCGCGTGCGCGCTTATATTTGCTCGCGTCGCACGAAATTCTCGCACGTTTCAGGCGCGTTATTCACGCCTGACCGCACCGCACCGGAAGGCGAACCGTGACGCAGCCGACCACGTACCAGCAAGGAAGTCAGCAGGACGCGGCCACGCGCGCGCTGACCGCGCACGAGCACATCACCCAGATCCACAGCAGGCTGCTCCAGATCCCCGAGCAGCTCGGCGGCGCGTGGAAGGGCGAGTCGGCGACCGTCTACGCGCAGGTTCTCAACGAGTGGAACCCGCAGTTCAAGAAGGTCATCGACGCCCTTCACCTGATCGCCGAGAACCTCAAGGGCTCGGGGATCGAGTACGAGGAGGCCAGCACCTCCACGCAGGCCGTCACCCAGAACCTCATGGCCGCGCTCAACGGCGGCAAGCTCTGAACACCGACTGCTAAGGAGGGGTGGCCATGGGCAACCCGGACATCATTCTCGCTAATTTCGACCAGATGGAGGAGATCGCGGCCGAGCTCGGCCGGGCGTACGGCAGCCTGGTCGGCGAGCTGACCGACCTGGAGAACGACCTGAAGGTCCTGGAGACCTGGGACGGCTCGGCGAAGGGCGTCTATCTGGAGGCCAAGCGCAACTGGAACGAGGCCGTGGTGACGATGGGTGACACCATGCAGCGCTTCGGCCCGGCCCTGCATGACGCCACCGGGATCATGCGGGACGCCGAGCAGGCCAACGTCCGCCGCTGGGGCACCTGACCGCGGCGCCGTCCAGAGCGGCTCCGGCCTGACGCACCTTTTCCAGCACGTCGTCTCGACGCGCCTTTCCAGGACGTCTGAGGGGATTTTCCAGATGTATGCGCAGGCTGGAGCGGCCCCCACGTTCGTACGCCATACCAGACCTCCTGCGCACGAGTCGGCTTAAAGACGGATGACCACCGCCCTTCGAGCCCCCGGCCTACCATTGGACCCATGCCCCGCATCTCCGCCGCCACGATCGGTGAGCACCGAGCCCAGACGCGCGATCGCATCCTGCAGGCCGTCGCCCGCCTGTCGAGGGTGCAGGGGATCGACGCCATCTCGATGACGGACGTGGCGAACGAGGCCGTGATCACCCGGACCGTCCTCTACAACTACTATCCGGACAAGGCCGCCCTGCTGCTGGCCTTCACTGAACGGGTCACCAGCTACTTCATCGAAGACTACGAGCGGGAGTTGCCGGCAGGGGCGTCTCCCGCCGACCGGTTGCGTGTGTTCGTGAGGCTGCAGCTGACCGGTCTGCTGGCGCACCCGCATCCGGGAGCGGCCGATCTCAGCGCCGCGCTCGGTCCCGACGCCTACCAGCAGCTCGCCGAACACGTGGCGCCCATGCAGCGCATCCTCGTGGAGATCCTGGAGAGCGGGATCGAATCAGCCGCTTTCCAGGTACTCGACGTCGAGGCGACGGCCCGCATGATCCTCGCGGTGATCGGCGCGGAGCGGGTGCCCCTGATCAGCGGCGCGGTCACCGTCGAGACGGCGGGGGAACTGGTGACGGGCTTCGTGCTGAGAGCCCTGGGCAACACCGCTCCGTAACCCATGCGCGGCGCGGGTCAGCAGGGCGCGCTGTTGCCGGGCCCCACACCGGTCAACATGCCGGGAGCCATACCGGTCAGTACGCCGGACCAGGTCGGTCAGTACGTCGGGCGCCACACCGGCCAGTACGCCGGACCAGGTCGGTCAGTACGTCGGACCAGGCGACCACGTACGGCTCAGGCAGCCCCGGGCGCTCCAGAGCGGCGGCGAACAGCCGAAGCCGCCGCCGCTCCCGGGAAGGAGTCCCGACGACGACGAGGGGAGGCCCGCTCCCTCCGAAACCGCGATAGAACGCCAGTCGTCGAAGGTGGCGCAGCGCAGGCAGCCGGTCGGCGGCTGCGGCCAGCGCCTCGACCGCCATCTCTGCCAAGGTCAAGGCCGCAGGCGGCAGTAGTCGAGCCCTCGCTGGCCGACCACGATCGCGCGGATGCGCGGGCCATCGACCCGGCTCAACAGGTCGTCGAGGTCTTTCTTGGGCTCAGCAGGTCGTCGAGGTCCTTGAGTGAGGGCGCGTCCGAGTCCCCGGACGAGGACATGGCGGTGATGCGCCAGGCGGCGTCGGCGGGCAGTCGCTGCACGGCCTCCCGCCTATAGACCGGTAAGTCGTAAAGGGACGGGAGATGTTCGTAGAACGAGAACATGGCTGCTTTTGTCGGGGGGAGCCCAGATGTGCCAGAAGGCGGTGACAAGATTGACTTCATGGACGACGATCACGTAGCGCTGAAATCCGCCCGTGGGCACTGGATCCTGGCGGCGACCGTGCTCGGCTCCGGCCTGGCCATGCTCGACAGCACCGTGGTGAACGTCGCGCTGCCCTTTCTCGGCAAGGACCTCGACGCCGACATGGCCGGGCTGCAGTGGACGATCAACGCCTACACGCTCACCCTGGCCGGGCTGATCCTGCTGGGCGGCTCGCTCGGGGACCGCTACGGCAGGCGGAAGGTGTTCCTGATCGGCACGGTCTGGTTCGCGCTGGCCTCGGCGCTGTGCGGGCTCTCGCCGAACATCGAGTTCCTGGTGGCCGCCCGCGGGCTGCAGGGCGTCGGCGGCGCGCTGCTCACCCCGGGGGCGCTGGCGATCATCCAGGCGTCGTTCATCAGGGACGACCGCCCGCGCGCGGTCGGCGCCTGGTCCGGGCTGGGCGGGGTGGCGGCCGCGATCGGTCCGCTGCTGGGTGGCGCGGTGGTGCAGACGGCGGGCTGGCGGTGGGCGTTCCTGATCAACCTGCCGTTCGCGGCGATCGTCGTGCTGGTCACGCTGCGGCATGTGCCCGAGAGCAGGGACGAGCAGGCCGCGGGCCGGTTCGACGTGCTGGGCGCGGTGCTGGCGGCGCTGGCTCTGGCCTGCCTCACCTATGGCCTGATCGAGAAGGGGGCGCCGATACCGCTGGTCGTGGGGCTGGTGCTGGGCGCGGCGTTCGTGGTGCTGGAGGTGCGCAGGTCCCCCGACGCGCTGGTGCCGGTGAGCATCTTCCGGGACTCGGTGTTCACGGCCGTGAATGTGGTGACGCTGTTCGTGTACGCGGCGATGGGCGTGGTGTTCTTCCTGCTCGTCGTGCAGTTGCAGGTGGTGTCCAAGTTCCCGCCGACGGCGGCCGGGCTGTCGCTGATTCCGGTGACGATCCTGATGCTGCTGCTGTCGGCGCGCTCCGGCGAGGTGGCCAAGCGGTACGGCCCGCGCTGGCCGATGACGATCGGCATCCTGGTGGCCGGGCTCGGGTTCCTGTGGATGAGCACGATCGGCGTCGGCGCCTCGTACGTGCTGCAGGTCCTTCCCGCGGTGACGGTGTTCGGGCTCGGCTTGACGGCGGTGGTGGCGCCGCTGACCGCGACCGTGCTGGCCACCGCGAGCGAGCGCTACGCAGGTACGGCCAGCGGCGTCAACAACGCGGTGGCCCGCACCGGCAGCCTGCTGGCGGTGGCCGCGGTGCCGCCCCTGGTCGGTCTGGTCGGCGACGCCTTCAAGAACCCGCCCGTCTTCAACGCGGGCTTCCACTCCGCGATGCTGATCAGCGCCGCGCTGATGGTCGTCCCCGCACTGATCACCTTCCTGACGATCAGGAGGAACGTCCTGGCGCCTGAGGAGCAGCTCAGAACGTGAACCCCTGGCTGCGGACGCTGTTGTCGAAGTTCGACAGCAGCAGGTCCGGCTCGCCGACCGCGCGGATCTCCGGCAACCGGGTCAGCAGCACCCGGAACATCGTCCGCAGCTCCTGCCTGGCCAGGTTCGCGCCGAGGCAGAAGTGCGGCCCCGGCCCGCCGAAGCCGACGTGCGGCTTGGTCTCGCGGGTGATGTCGAAGCTGTCGGGGTCGGGGAAGACCGTCTCGTCGCGGTTGGCCGAGCCGTAGAAGAGGACCACCTTGTCGCCCTTCTTCAGCTCCAGGCCGCGCAGGGAGTAGTCCTGGGTCAGCGTGCGCCGGAACTGCATGATCGGCGACACGTGGCGGACCATCTCCTCGATCGCGTTGCCGATGCGGCCGTCGAAGTCCTCCATCAGCAGCTCGCGCTGCGTGGGGTTGTCGGTGAGCAGCTTGATGCCGTGGGCCATCGTGTTGCGGGCGGTCTCGTTGCCCGCCACCAGGAGCAGGGCGAAGAAGGAACCGAGCTCGCGGTCGGTGAGCTTCTCGCCGTCGGGGTTGGCGGTGACCAGCAGGGACACCAGGTCGCCCTGCGGCTCGGCGGCCCGTTCGTGCCCCAGCTTGATCACCATGCGCTGGAGGGCGAGCAGTGCCAGCATGTTCTGGCCGGCGAGCTGCACGCTGCGGACCAGGCTGGGGCGTACGCCGGTGTAGGCGGTGGAGACGTCGACGTGTTCGTGGACCTTGGCCCGCAGGTCGTCGGGGATGCCCATCATGTCGCAGATGACGTGGATGGGGAGCCGGGCCGCGACCTGGTGGACGAAGTCACGCGGGCCCTGCTCGACGACGTCGTCGACGATCCGCTCGCAGGCGGCCTCGATGTCGTCCTGCAGGCCGGAGAGCATGCGCGGGCTGAACGAGCGGGTGACGATCCGGCGCAGCCGGGCATGGCGCGGGTCGTCCATGTTGACCATCGACTCGCCGAACACCTGCTTGACCCAGCCGGGCGGCTCCGGATTGGTGACGGCCGGCTCGCTGGAGAAGACCTTGGCGTCGCGGCTGGCCTCGACCACGTCCGCGTGCCTGACCAGGGCGTAGAAGCCGCTTCCTGACCGGAGGAAAGGCACCTTCTTCTCCGGGAAGAACACCGGATGCTCCAATTGCCGGAGCCTGGCGAACGCCTCGTGCCGCTCCTTGAGGGGCCGGCGCCAGAAAGCCAGATCCGCGAGGTCGATGTCCACCCGCCTATCCTGGCACGTTCCCATGGCGTTAAGACCTGGTTCGGGCGGGGCGGACATACCTACCTGTGTCAACTACCACCGGTTGAAGCTGGTGGTTTGTTCTCGCGGTCCCGTCTGGGTGAGGGGAGGCCGGTAGCGTGTGGCTGGTTGATGGCGGCCCAGCCCGCTGCGCCGCGTGTGGCGATGTTGCGGGCTGCGATGTGGTCGGCGTGCCCAGCGAGGCCGCACCGGGTGCAGGCGAACCGGCCCCGCGCCGGCCGATTCGCCCTGGCCACGTTCCCGCACTCCGGACAGGCCTGGGAGGTGTAGGCGGGGTCGACCAGGACGAAGGCGATCCCGGCCCGGGCGGCCTTGTAGCGGGTGAAGGCGATCTGCTGGGCGAAGGCCCAGGTGTGCAGGGTGCGTCGCTGGAGCCGGTGAGCCCTGACCCGGCCGCGGATACCCTGCAGCTCCTCCAGGGCGACACCACGGCCGGTGCGTTCGGCTTCACGCACCACATACTTGCTGATCTGGTGGTTGAGGTCGGTCATCATCCGGTGCTCACGCCCGGACAGGCGGCGCAGCACCCGCCGCGCCGCCGACGTGCCCTTCTTCTGCAGGCGTCGGCGTTGGCGGTGCCGTCGTTCCCGCAGCGTGCGGACGTGGCCGTTGCCACTGATCGGGCCAGGGAGGGCGGGGCCGGGCAGCACGACCCGGTCGGAGGTGACCGCCAGGTTCGCCACCCCTTGATCCACCCCAAGAAAGCCGCCGACCGGCTCACGCACCGCCGGCTTGGGCACGGTGAGAGCGACCTGCAACAGCCACACCCCGCGCCGGCAGATCAGGTCCGCCTCCCCCATCGGCAGCGTATCCACCGCCTTGAGGTCTTCTGGGCGGCCGGTGTAGGGCACGGTGACGCGGCCGGCGGGGGTCCACAGCGACACCGTGCGGGCGTCACGATTCCAGCTCATCAGGCGGGCGTCATAAGGGACGGCGCCATACGGCCGGAAGATGTGCGCGCGTTTCTTGGTGGCGCGCCGGTTGGCGTAGGCGCCGGCGACCCGGGCGATCGCCCGCACCGCCGCCTGCGCACCCAGCCCGGCCACCTGCCCCCGCACCGCGTTGTAGGCCAGCCGATGCAACTCCACCACGGCGAAGGTGCGGTGCTGCCAGGCCAGCCGGGACACGACGGTGGCCGCCTGATTGCACACCAGCACCGCCGCCGCCAGCGCCTCAGCCTGGACCGGCGTCGGCGTGAGCCGCAACTGTACGACCGTGGGCAGGCCGTGGCGTTTGGTGACCGAGCGGCGGATCGCCATCGCGCACCTCCTGTCACAGCGCCCTCACCCAACGCACACATTACCGAACGTGACCGAGTCTTTCCATACTGTTTTCGAAAGGAGGGGTGGCGCTTCCTTCCGGCCCTGAAGGACCGGGTCCGCGCCACTATTTAGATGAACGCTCTGCTAGCCGCCTGCCTGGTTCTCCCCCTGGTTTCGGGTACGACCCACACCGCGGCTCCGTCATGCGGCGGATCCCCTTCCGACTTCGACGGCGACGGCCGTCCCGATCTGGCGGTGGCCGCCCCGTACGACAACCAGCGGGCCGGTTCTGTGACGATCGTCTACGGCAACGGCCAGAAGGTGAAGCTGACCCAGGAGGGCGCCGAGCCGGGCGACTCGTTCGGCTCCGCGCTCGCGGTCGGTGACTTCGACGGCGACCGGTGCGCCGACCTGGCGGTGGGCGTGTCGGAGGAGTTCGCAGGCGAGCGCGTGCCGGGGGCCGACGGCAACGGCGTCGTCGAGCTGTTCCACGGCTCACCCGCGGGCCTGCGGCCGGGCAAGGAGCTGGCGCCGGCCAAGCCGTCGAGCGACCGGTTCGGGGCGTCGCTGGCGGCCGGCGACCTCGACGGCGACGGGCGCGACGAGCTCGTGGTGGGCGCTCCCGGCCACCGTACGGGCGGGGGCGTCACGATCTACTGGATGAAGGGCCGCAAGCCGTACCAGATCACGCAGAAGACGCCGTGGATCCGGCAGGCGGCGAACGTGACGGACCAGTGGGGCGCGGCGCTGGCGACTGGCGACTTCGACGGCGACGGGCGCGACGAGCTGGCCGTGGGCGCGCCCGCCGACAGCGTCACCCAGGACGGCCAGGGCTCGGTCACCGTCGTCGACGTGCGGGCCAAGCGGGCCCGGCTCCTGACGCAGAGCAGCTCCGGGATCAAGGGCGCAGCCGAGAAGTGGGACGCGTTCGGGGCGGCGCTCACGACCGGCGACTTCGACGCCGACGGGCACTCCGACCTGGTCGTCGGCGTACCCGGCGAGGGGCTGAGCGCCAACCAGCGGGCGATGGACTACGGCGACGGAGCCGTGCACGTCCTGTACGGGAACGGGAGCGGGCTGCTGCGCGGCGCGCGGTCGGAGATGTGGACGCAGCGGCTGCTCAAGGGTGAGCCGCGCTACTACGACAGGTTCGGCGCCGCGCTGGCGGCCGGGGACTTCAACGGAGACGGCGACGACGAGCTGGCCGTCGGCGTACCCGGCGAGAAGGGGGTCCAGGTGCTGGCCGGAGCCAGGAAGGGCGGGCTGACCAAGGACGGCAACCTGCTGATCAAGGGCAAGGGGCGGGACTTCGGCGCGTCGCTGGCCGCGCTGCCCGCGCTCGGCGGGCGCTACCGGTCGCTCACCAAGGAGCGTCCGCTGTTCGGGCTGGTGGTGGCGGCGCCGGACCAGGGCAAGGTGCTGTACGTGCCGGGCTCGCGCCAGCCGGGCACCCGTCCCGGACTGCGGCCAGGAAAGGTCCGCGAGCTCAGCAGCGGCCCCGGTCTGTACGGCTACGCCTTCGGCTAAGGCCGAGACTCAGGCTGAGGCCGAGACTCAGGCTGAGGCCGAGACTCAGGCTGAGCCCGAGACTCAGGCTGAGGCCGAGCGATCGACCGAAGCTACGCGTTCGGCTGAAGAGAGCCCTTCACCCGAGGTGGAGCGACCTGGGACGGGGCGAGCGGGAGCGTGACGCGGAAGGTGGCGCCCTTGCCCGGCACGCTCGACGCGGAGACGCTGCCGCCGTGCGCCTCGACGAGCGTGGCGGCGATCGACAGCCCCAGCCCGGCACCGCCGGTGCTGCGCGCCGGATCGGCCCGGTAGAACCGCTCGAACACCCGCTCGGCCACCTCCGGCGAGAACCCGGGCCCCTCGTCGGTCACCTCGACGACGGCCTGCCCGTCACGAGCTCCCACCCCGACGGTGAAGGCCGTGCCCGGCGGGGTGTGCGAGAGCGCGTTGCCCACCAGGTTCCCCAGCACCTGCCCGAGCCGCAGCTCGTCACCGGTCACGAGCACCGGCCCCTCGCTCCCGTACAGCATGACCAGCTCGATCTTCCGGTCGGGCGCGAGCGTCTGGGCGTCGATCACGGCGGTGGCGGCGACGCTGAGCACGTCGACGGGCCGCGCGTCGAGCTCGCGGCGCTGGTCGAGCCTGGCCAGCAGCAGCATGTCCTCGACCAGCAGGCCCATCCGCGCGGCCTGCCCCTCGATCCGGCTCAGCAGCCGGGTCGCCTCCGTCAGGTCCTTGTCCATCCCGAGCCGGAACAGCTCGGCGAACCCCCTGATCGAGGTGAGCGGGGTCCGCAGCTCGTGCGAGGCGTCGGCCATGAACCGGCGGGTCAGCTCCTCCGAGCGCCGCGCCGCCCTGGCCGACTCGCGCGCCGACTCGGCCGCCGCCTCGCGCTCCCGCACGGCCACCTCGATCCGGCCGAGCATGCCGTTCAGGGCCCGGCCGAGCTTGCCGACCTCGGTGGTGCCCGCCCAGAGCGGTACACGGCGTGACAGATCGCCGTCCGCGATGTGGCGGGCGGTCCGCTCGATCTCGCCCAAGGGGCGCAGGCTCCGCCGTACGAGCCAGTAACAGGCGACGCCGAGCACCACGAGCGTCCCGCCGCCCCCGACCGCCACGATCAGCAGCAGCTGGGAGACCGTGTCGTCCAGGTCGCCCAGGCTGATCGCGATGATCCTGCTGTCGCCGTCGCGGCCCGGCATGGCGACGGCCCGCCAGGAGGGGCCGTCGGCGGCCTGCGATTCGACGGTGAAGGGCTGCCCGGCAATGCGCGCGACGTCGGCGGTGGTGAGCCTGGGCAGCTTCGGGGTGTGAGTCTCGGTCGACTCGGTCATGGTCCTGATCTTGGCGCCGGTCGGGTCGACGAGCACCGAGTGGAACAGGCCGTAGAAACGCTGCGGCTGCGGGCGCAGCTGCGGTTCGGGAGGCGGCGGAGCGGCGCGCCACGGCGTGCTGGCGGCACGTAGCTGCTGGTCGACGCGCTCGACGAGATAACCGCGCAGCAGCCGTACGGCGAACAGCCCGGTCAGCGTGATGGCCAGCGTGACCATCAGCAGGGTGGCCGAGACGAGACGCAGCCAGAGCGGCGTCCGCGCGAGATACCTCCTCATGTCATTTCCCGGCCGGGCTCAATCCTTGGGCGGGCGCAGGATGTAGCCGACGCCGCGCAGTGTGTGCAGGTATCTCCGCTCGCCGGTGTCGACTTTGCGGCGCAGGTAGGAGACGTACGACTCGACCAGCCCGACGTCGGTGCGCCAGTCGCCGTTCCAGACGTGGTCGAGGATCTGCGTCTTGGACAGCACCCGTCCCGCGTTGAGCATGAAGTACAGCAGCAGCCGGTATTCGGTGGGCGACAGCCGCACCTGGACGCCGTCGCGCCACACCTCGTGCGTCTCCTCGTCCAGCTCCAGGTCGGCGATCCGCAGCCGGTTCGGCGGCGGCGTGCCGCGCCTGGTCCTGCGCAGCACCGCCCGGATCCGGGCGATGACCTCCTCCAGGCTGAACGGCTTGGTCACGTAGTCCTCGCCGAGCCCGAGCCCGGCGAGCCGGTCCTCCGGCGTGTCCTTGGCGGTGACGAACAGCACCGGGACCCGTCGGCCACGCGACCGCAGCCTGCCCGCGACCGCCAGGCCGTCGAGGTCGGGCAGCATCACGTCGAGCATGACCAGGTCGGGCGTGGTCTGCTCGGCCACCCGCAGGGCCTCCTTGCCGTCGGCCGCCGTGAGCACCTCGAACCCGGCCATCCGCAGGCTGGCGGAGAACAGCTCCCTGATGTTGGGCTCGTCATCCACCACCAGCAGCCTGGCCTCCGGCTCGGTCATCTGCCGCCTCCCCCCTGACTGATCGAGGTGGCGGCCACCGAGCCGTCCCCGCCCTTCTCGCCGCGCACCACGACAGTGGTGCCGGTCTGCAGGTCGGCCAGCTTGCCCGGTTTGGTCACCTGAACCGTGGTCGCGTCGGTGGTGGTGACCGTGACCGTGGTGCCATCCATGGTCTTGACGTAGATCTTGCCGCCTTCGACCTTCTCGACGGTGCCCACGGTGCCGCCGCCACCGGCGCCGCCCATCCTCTGACCGTACCCGCCCGGCATCTGTCCTCTGCCGCCCGGCTGCTGGCCGTAGCCGCCGGGCATCCCACCTTGCCTGCCGAAGCCCTGCTGGCCGGCGGCGGCCGTGGCGGGCGCGCCCATCGCCTTCTGTACCTGGATGCCGATCACCACCCCGGCCACCAGCACCACGCCCGCGATCAGTCCGAGCGTCACCTTCGACAGCGGCTTGCGCGGCTGGACGGCCAGTTCGCTGTTCAGATCGTCGGGGTAGGGCGAGCCGTCAAGTTTGGCCATTTCTGTCTCCTTCGGGGGGGGTCTGTCACTCGTGGCGCAGGGCCTGGATCGGCCTCAACTTGGCGGCTCTGTTGGCGGGATAGCTGCCGAAGAACAAGCCGATGCCGACGGACACGCCCAGCGCGAGCGCGACCGAGGACGGGACGAGCACCGGCTCGATGCCCGCGATGGTGAAGCGGGTGCCCAGGAACGCCACCAGCACCCCGGACAGCCCGCCGACCAGGCTCAGCAGCGTGGCCTCCATCAGGAACTGACCCAGGATCGCGCTCCTGGGCGCACCGATGGCCTTGCGGATGCCGATCTCCCTGGTCCGCTCCGTGACGGTCACCAGCATGATGTTGGTGATGCCGATGCCGCCGACCAGCAGCGAGATCGCCGCGACCGCGCCGAGCAGCACGGTGAACGTGCCGGTCGCCGCGCTGACGGTCTCCTGCAGGGTGGCCTGGTTGAGTATCCGGAAGTCGGCCGAGGCGGTGCCGGTGATGCCGTGCCGCTGGTTGAGTACGCCCGTGACCTCGGACTGCGCCGACTCCGTCGCCGTCGAGCCGCTCGCCTGCACGACGATCGAGTTGAGCGAGCCGAACCCGGTCAGGCTCTGCTGTACGGCCGGCAGCGGCGCGATGGCCACGTCGTCGGCGTCCTGCTGCCCGCCGGTCGACCCGCTCTCCTTCAGCACGCCGACGACCGTGAACGGCACGCCGGAGATCGTCACCTGCTTGCCGATCGGGTCGAGGGTGCCGAACAGCTCCTCGACCACGGTCTGCCCGAGCACCACGACCTTCCTGGCGGCCAGCACGTCGTCGTTGAAGAAGTACGTGCCCTTGGTCACCGGCTTGTTCGTGGCCTCGAAGTAGCTCGGGTAGGTGCCGATGAGCTGGGAGATCGAGTGGCTGGCCGCCCCGTAGGTGGTGGCGGCCGAGGAGGCGGTCACGACCGGCGAGACCGACGCGACCGACGGCGCCACCGTCTTGTCGGTCAGGGCCTTGGCGTCGGCGAGGGTGAGCTGCCTGGCCTGGGTACGCGGGCCGGTGTTCTGCCCGCCGCCGGGCGCGCCACCGCCGCCGCCGGCCCGCGCGAATCCGCCACCGCCGCCGCCCCCGCCACCGCCCGAGAAGGACGGGGAGATCGTCAGCGTGTTGGCGCCGAGCCGCTGGATGTTCTTCTGGATGCTCTGCGAGGAGCCCTCGCCCACGGCGACGAGCAGGATGACCGCGGCGACGCCGATGAGGATGCCGAGCGTGGTCAGCGAGCTGCGCATCTTGTTGGCCAGCAGCCCGCGCAGGGCGAAGCGCAGGATCTCGAGCTGGTTCATCGGGCGACCTCCGCCATCCGCGGCGGCGGCCCCTCGAGCGGGCCCTGCCGGACGTCTTCCACGATCTCGCCGTCCACCAGCCTGATGACCCGCTTGGCGTGCGCCGCCACGTCGTTCTCGTGCGTGATGAGCACGATCGTGCGGCCCGACTCGCTGAGCCTGTCCATGATCTCCAGAACGTCCTGCGTGGAGGCGGTGTCGAGGTTGCCGGTGGGCTCGTCGGCCAGCAGCAGGGCGGGGGCGGTGATGAGCGCCCTGGCCACGGCGACGCGTTGCTGCTGGCCGCCGGAGAGCTGGTTGGGCTCGTGGTGGATGCGGTCCGTGAGGCCGACCTGCTCCAGCGCGGCCAGCGCGCGCCTGCGCCGTTCGGCCTGGCCGATGCCGCCGTAGACCAGCGGCAGCTCGACGTTGGCCAGCGCGCTCATGCGCGGGATGAGGTTGAACGACTGGAAGACGAAGCCGACCCGGCGGTTGCGTAGTTTGGCGAGCTGGTGCTCGTCGAGCTGCCCGACGTCCGCGCCGTCGATCAGGTAGCGGCCTGTGGTGGGCACGTCCAGGCAGCCGAGGATGTTCATCAGCGTCGACTTGCCGGAGCCGGAGGCGCCCATGATGGCGAGGTAGTCGCCCTGCTCGACGTCGAGGTTCACCCCGCGCAGCGCCCTTACCCTGGCGTCGCCCTCGCCGTACTCCTTGACCAGGTTCTGCACGCTCAGGACGGGAGCCGTCATCGCCCGCCTCCCGGCACGCCGCCGCCGCCCGGGAAGCCGCCGCCGAAGCCGCCCTGCCGCTGGTTGCCGGTGCCCGTGGTGGTGGACGTGGCGGGCGGGACGATCTGGTCTCCTTCGGAGACGCCCGACTTGATCTCGGTCAGCGAGGCGCCCTGTACGCCCACCTCGACCGGGGTTCTGACCTGCTGGCCGTTCTTGAGCAGGGTGACCGTGTTCTGGCCGCCGCTGGTGGAGAGCGCGGTGGACGGGACGGTGATGACGTTCTCCGCCTCGCCGGTCACGACCTCGACGGTGGTGGTCTGCCCCAGGCGCACCTGTTTGGGGACCTTGGTGAAGGAGATCGTCACCGGATACTGCACGACGTTGTTGCTGGTGGAGGCGACCGGCTCGATCTGGGTGACCTTGCCGGTGGCGGTGACGCCCGGCAGCGCGTCGAACGTGACGGTGGCCGCCTGGCCGACCTTGAGCTTGCTGACGTCCGACTCGGTGAAGGTGCCGACGAGCTGGAGCTTGCCGGTGTCGGCCAGGTCGATGAACCCGGACCCCGATCCGCTTCCGGACTGGCCGCTCTGCCCGCTCTGGCTGGTGCTCTGGGTCGAGGTGCCGCTGGAGGTCCCGGATCCGTTGGAGGAGCCGCCGACGGCGCCGTTCACGGCCGTGACCGTGCCGGCGAACGGCGCTCTCAGCACTGTCGCCGTGGCCGTTCGCTGGGCCTCCCGGTAGGCGTTGCGCGCCTTGATGTAGGCGGCGTAGAGCTGGGCGGTCGAGGTCCCGTCGTCGACGGCGCTGTTGTACGTGGCGCGCGCGGCCGACAGGTTCTCCTCCGCCGCCGCGTCGTCAAGCTTGGCCAGGATGTCGTCCTTGCGGACCTTGTCTCCTGCCTTGACGTAGATGCGCTCGACGGTCCCGCTCGTCCCGAACGCGAGCGTTCTGCTCCTGGAGCTCTCCACCGCGCCCGAGGCGGACACCGAGGCGGTCACGGTGCCGCGCCCGGCGGTCACCGTCCGGGTGGCCGTCTCACTGGCCACCTCTTCCGTGCCGCCGAGCTGGGCGTACGCGAACGCGACACCGCCCAGCAGGAGCACGCCTAGGGCCCCGTTGGTTATCAGCGCTCTGCGCCTTGTCGACACCTTCACAGCCGGTGACCCTTGCACACCAGTCTGCGCTACAGCCGCGAGCTAGCTGAAGGTTCGCTGACAAAGTGGACGCCTCTGGAGACACACAGACAACTCTGAGCTGCCTCGCAGCCCCGTACTAACCTGCTCACGCCATGATGGGCCTCCATGAGACCGACTTTCCCGCCTAAGGCGCTCAAGCTAGGCGGGCTCGCCCTTGCCGTCCTGGTGGCCGGCTCCGGCCTGGTGCTGGCGCTCCGCGACGATCCGGAGCCCGCCGCCCAGGTACGGCTGGCAGCCGCCAAGCGGGGCGTCGTCACCGCCTCCGTCACGGCCGCGGGCAACACCGTGGACGGCTCGCGGCGCGACCTGGGATTCGGTGGCTCTGGAACGGTGACCAAGATCTACGTCAAGGTCGGCGCCAAGGTGAAGAAGGGGCAGGTGCTGGCCCGGGTGGACGGCACGGCGGCACGCGAGGGCTACACGGCCGCCGCCGCCGACCTGGCCGCCGCCGAGGAGGCCCTGACCACCGCCACGACCGCCGCCACCAGTACGGCCACGTGCTCGCCGAGCAGCAGCGGCACGTCCACCTCGGTCGTGGGGGCGGTCGCCGCCAAGGGCGCCTTCGGCCCCTCGGCGGCGCCCATCGCCGCCCCCGCCACCGCGCTCACCCCGGCCACGACCCCGACCCCCCGGCCCACCTGGACGCCGACCCCGGAGCCCACGCCGAGCGGCCACGAGCCGCAGCCCACGGTCACGGTGACCGTCACGGCCACGGCGACTGTCACCGCGACCGTGACGGCCACCCCGGACGGCGGCCGGCCATCGGCCTCGCCGACCGGCAGCGCCACCGCCAAACCCTCCGCCAAGCCCTCCGCCAAACCCACGGGCAAGTCCTCCGCCAAGCCGACCGGCAAGGCCACAGGGAAACCCACCGGTAAGGCCACGGGGAAACCCACCGGAAAGCCCGGCGCCTCGGGCAGGCCCACCGGAAAGGCCACGCCGGGAGCCCGCCAGTCCCAGGGCGGCAGCCCCTGCGGCGGCGCGAACGGCAAGGGCGGCATCAGCGAGGACCAGGCCAGTGCGAACGTGGACCGCGCCCAGGCCGCCCTTGAGCAGGCCGCCGACGAGGTACGCGGCACCCGGATCGTGGCCCCCGCCTCGGGCACGGTCCTGTCGGTGGCCGGATCGGTCGGCGACACGGCGGGCACCAGCACGTTCATCAGCCTCGGCGACCTGAACGAGCTCCAGGTCGACGCGATGGTCACCGAATCCGACGTGAACAAGCTCAAACTCGGCCAGGAAGCGAGCATCACCCTGGCCACGCGCGGCTCGGAGAAGTACACGGGCAAGGTCACCCGCATCGCGCCGACCGCCACCGTGAGCGACAAGCTCGTCCGCTACTCGGTGACGCTCGCCTTCGACAAGCCGCCGCGCGGGCTGATGCTCGGGCAGACGGCCTCGGTGTCGGTGACGACGGGCACGGCCGACGACGGGATCTACGTGCCGGCCGAGGCGGTGAAGAGCCGCGCGGACGGTACGAGCGTGGTCACCGTGCGCTCGGGCGGGCACGACTCGGCGCGGGTGGTGCGTACCGGGGTGCGCGGGGACCAGTACGTGGAGATCACCTCAGGCCTCAGTGAGAGCGATCAGGTGGTGATGGCGGGCAGCGCCACGGGCGAGTTCCCGGACACCAGCTGGCCGGAGAGCTGACGACCCCCGGCCGGGCCACCTCGGTGGCTCGGCCGCTTCTGCGTTGAGCGAACCCTCAGCCCTTTCCCAGCAGACGTTCAGGTTCGGGCATGGGCGGTGGCGGGGATCGTCAGGCTGTGGGCGGTCTTGGCGGGGGCGCCCTTGCGGGAGATGTAATCCAGCGTCCGGTAATCCACCGAGATATCGTCACGAGTGACCTTGGCCATGATGTAGCCCCGCCGCTGGTCGATGTAGGAGATGTGCGGGTTCTCCTGCAACGCCTCGGCGATCCACGTCTTGTCCCGATACCCGTCCCCGTCGCTGGCGATCGACGAGGTCACCAGCTCTCTGGCCACCACGGGCGAGTCGGGGTCGTCGAAGTCGGTCTTGAGGTCGGCCAGGTGGTGCATGTGGGCGTCGCCGGTCAGCACGACCGGGTTCGAGGTGCCGGACAGCGAGCCCAGCAGCCGGGTCCGCTCGGCGGCGTACCCGTCCCATGAGTCCAGGTTCACCTCGCGGCCCGGCCCCACCTTGTAGTCGCGCTGCGCCATCAGGATCTGCTGGCCGAGCAGGTTCCACCGGGTGCCGGACTCGCGCAGGCCGTCCTCCAGCCAGCGCCACTGGTCGGCGCCCAGCAGCGTGCGCTTGGCCGCCAGCCGGTCGTCGCACCTGGCGCGTACCCCGTCCAGGCAGGCCTGGTCGTCACGGAACTGCCGCGTGTCGAGCAGGTGGAAGCGGGCCAGCGACCCCCACGAGACGCGCCGGTTCACCCGCAGCACCGCGCCCTGCACGCTGGCCCGGCGCAGCGGCATGTTCTCGTAGTACGCCCTGAAGGCGTCCGCCCGGCGCCGGGCGAAGCCGGGGGCGCCGGTGCTGGAGACGGACGCGGCCCAGTTGTTCTCCACCTCGTGGTCGTCGAAGGCCACCAGCCACGGCGCCACCGCGTGCGCCCGCTGGAGGTCGTGGTCGCTCTTGTACTGGGCGTGCCGCAGCCGGTAGTCGGCCAGCGTCTCGCACTTGCCCGGCGTGTGCGTGCGGACCCGCCCGGCCAGCGCGGTGTAGCCGCTGGGGCCGTACTCGTACATGTAGTCGCCCAGGAACACCACCAGCTCGGGCTCCTGCTCGGCCAGCCGCCGGTAGGCGGTGTAGTAGCCGTGCTCGTAGTGCGCGCACGCGGCGACCGCGAACGTCAGCGGCCGCTCACCCGTCGGTGTGGTCCTGGTCCGGCCGGCGGGTGAGAGCCTGCCTTCGCTCCTGAACCGGTAGAAGTAGTCGCGTCCCGGCTCCAGGCCCGCGACCTCGATGTGGACGGTGTGCGCGGCGCCCGGCCGGGCCTCGGCCGTACCGGATCTGACGATCGACGAGAAGCGCTCGTCGGTGGCGACCTGCCAGTCGACGTCCACGCCGCGAGAGGGCATGCCGCCGCGGCCGTCGCCGGACAGGGGGTTCGGGGCGAGGCGGGTCCAGAGGACGAAGCCGTCGGTCGACGGGTCTCCGGAGGCCACGCCGAGGGTGAAGGGGTCGGTCCTGAGGGTTCTGGTCTGCTGGGCTTCGGCCTGCTGGGACGGCGCGAGGAAGGTCACTGCCGCCGCGGCGAGGAAGGATCTGCGGTCCACGGTCCAGGTATGTCCAGCCCGACTGACACGGTCGTGACTGCGGAGTCAAGGCTGGATGAACAGCATCAGTCCTCCTCCCGCCGCAGTGTGTCACGCCTTGAGCGTCTCCCGCAGGGCCTCGGCGGAGGTGAACTGGACGCCCGTCATGCCCGCGCGCTCGGCCCCGGCCACGTTCTCCGCCCGGTCGTCGATGAACACGATCTCGGCCGGGTCGGCGTCGAGCTCGGCCGCCATCCGGTCGAAGATCTCCCGGTCCGGCTTCACCAGGCCCATCCTGCCGCTGTAGAAGCGCTGCTCGATGGCCGCGATCCAGGGCAGCCCGTCCAGGCCGTCGGCCACGCAGGCGGGCGCGTTGGACAGCAGGGCCACGTCGCCGCCACGGTCGAGGAGATCGTTCAGGATGGCGACCGTGCCCTCGTCGGGGTAGGCCCAGCTCGCCACGTCCATCGCGACCAGCCGGGCGATCTCGGCGATGGCGGCCGGCCGGCCGAGGACCGCCGACCAGTAGGCGGCCGGGGTCAGCGACGCCCGGTCGAACTCCAGGCGGTGCTCCCAGTAGCGCCGCTTGAACGCCTCGGGGTCGGTGTTGACCGCCCGGGCCATCTCGTCGGCGTCGGACTCGGGCTGAGGCAGGGACAGCACGCTGCCGTAGTCGAAGACAATCCACGTCATGGCAGGAATGGTCGCAGATGCGGGTCGAGTGCCGGGCAACCCAGGTACTTCTCGGCGGTGTGGAAGTCGATCCAGTCGAGGTTGACCCGTTCTTCCAGGTCCACGCCGGTGAAGCTGCCCCGCAGGTTGGCCGGGATGGCGGCGATGTCGTCCTTGTCGGCGATGTTCACCCAGCGCTTGACGCCCGTGGGCCGCCGGCCGAGGCCGTTGATCGGGGCGGGCAGGAGGCGCTCGAAGACCACGTTGCGCATGCCGAGCGGGCTGCCGAGGGTGAGCAGCAGGTCGACCTCGAGGTCGGGGTTGGCCCAGAGCGTCTCGTAGGCCACGACGCTGCCCAGCGAATGGGCGATCACCACCCGCGGACTGTTCTTCCTGATCGCGTCGCGCACGGCCTCCTGGCATCTCACGCGCCTGGCCGAATCGGTCAGGTAGGCCGCCACCTCCGGCGCGAACAGCGACGCGAACGCCGCCGACCTGCTGTCGAGCCGGGTGAGCAGCCACCCGGTGAACATCTTGAGCGCTCCGGTGAAGCGCTCGCCCATGTCCAGGTTCCTGGCCCAGTCGACGAGCACCTGCTGGGCGGGGGCCGGCAGCGCCGCGAACGCCTGCGGGCCCTGCTGGGGCTGCCGGTCGTGCAGCAGGTGGGAGAAGTAGGCCACCTCGCTGAAGTAGGTCCTGCTCTCTCCCCCGAGCGCCACCCGCAGGTAGCGGTCCCACTTGAGGCGCATCGCCTCCGCCGCCCCCGTCGCGGAGTTGCCCGCCGCCACGTAGTAGTTGTACTTGCCGATCCCGTGCACGCCGACGATGCCCGCCACAGCGCCTCCCCATTCACCCCGTGATTCCAGAGCGATAGTGACACACCTCACTTGCAGCGCGCCTTCAGGTTTAGTCTTGCCTAAAGGTTTAGGTAGAGCTAAAGTGAAGAGACAAGGAACCGAGCGCTGAGAGCGAGACCGTGATGGCCTTTCGCCGGAGCACGCCCGACGAGGTGAGTCCGGGCGGTCTCGCCCAGGACGCCGTCGACGAGATCACCTGGTACATGCGGGAGCACAAGATGTCCCGCGCCGATCTGGCCGCCTCGATGGGCGTTTCGCCGGGCAGGGTGAGCCAGATCCTGTCGGGAGACGAGAACCTCACGCTCCGTACGCTCGGTGCCGTCGTCAAAGCGCTCGGCGCCCGCATCGAGTTCACGCTCAGCGAGGCCGAGGAGGAGTCCATCCTGCTCGTCGAAGAGAATCATGGGTGAGGCCTGAGCGGCGCGGTGATCCGTGACCGCGCCGGCGGCACGAACCTGGGCAGCGACCGATACCCGGCCCGATAGGCCGAGGCCAGCAGCCGCAGGACGTCGTTCTCCGCGTCATGCCGGAGGATGCCGTGTAACCGGGTCAGGTCATTGACATACCGCTCATACCTTGCCAGCCGCGTCTGCCGGGAGCCGCGCAGCGCGTTGATCACCTTGGAGCGCGGCGCCCCGTCCTCGATCAGCGCGGCCACGTCCAGCCGCCGTTCGATCGCGTCCAGCCGGGCGTGCACCCGTTCCTTCCTGCGCTCCTCGGGCGAGAGCCGCTCGACGATGCGCTCGTGGTAGCGGTTGGCGGCCAGGCTCAGCTCGTACACGCTCCAGGAATCGTCGACCCGCCGCTCGCACCAGCGCCGCTGGTCCTCGGCCATCGCCTGGTCGAGCCGGGCCAGCAGCGACACCAGCCAAAACGTCGCCGCCTCCTTGGCCAGCGAGCGCCGCTCGTCCTCGCGGGAGCGCACCTGGCTCAGCCACAGTCCGCCCGGCGCGACGGCGCCCAGCACCGTGGACAGGTAATTGCTCAGCAGCCCACCGCTCACCAGCGCCACAGCGGAGGAGACCAGGCCGGTCAGCAGGATGATGATGACCGCCAGCCACCAGCCTCCGGGGCCGAAGGGCCGGCCCCTGCCCTGGCAGCGGAGCAGGAGGAATCCCGTGGCGGAGGCGATGGCCAGTGGCACCGTCAGCGCTATCTGTGCCGGCGTCACGTGCACCACGGAATCGGCCGCCGCCGTCACGTGCACCACGGAATCGGCCTCCCCCACAGATCGTTGTCTCCATAATCGCAGCGACCTCCGTTATTGGAAATGCCGTTGCATTAGGGATATGTCGCTCAGATACGGTGACATTCCACGTTGAAGGAACAGGAGTACCCCGACATGCCCGGCCCGCTGGTCGTCAACGACTCGGTCGTCATCCCGGACGCCGAGCTCGTCTGGCGTTTCTCCCGCTCTTCCGGCCCGGGCGGCCAGGGCGTCAACACCACCGACAGCCGGGTGGAACTCGTCTTCGACGTCTCCGCCACGACGGCCCTGTCACCGGCGCTCAAGGCCCGCGCCCTCGACCGGCTGGGCGCCCCCACGATCACCATCGCCGCGTCGGAGTACCGCTCCCAGTTGCGCAACCGCGAGGCCGCCGAACAGCGCCTGGCCCAGCGCCTCCGCGAGGCCATCGCGCCCCCGCCCAAGCGCCGCCGCGCCACCAAGCCCAGCCGGGGCTCGGTCGAGCGCCGCATCGCCACCAAGAAGCTCCGCTCCGACGTCAAGCGCCTGCGCCGCAGCCCCTGACCCGGCCACGGGCCGGACTACGCCGAACGACCCGTCAGGACGAGCTGGGCCGAGAACACCGGCTGTACGGCGAGCGGCACAGGGCAGAGCTGGCCGACGATCTCCCGTACCTGATCACGCAGGTAGGGGGCCGTCAGACGGCCCTGGTCGTCGAAATGCGGGCAGGTGGGCGAGAGCACCAGTTCGCTGCCCATCACGACCGCGCCCGCCCCGGTGAGCTCCTTGAACAGCTCGGCCTGCGCCCACATGGCGCCGCAGGCGCGCACGCTCGCGCTCATTACGGCGACGCGCTTGCCGGCCAGGCGTCCGCCGGTCGCCATCCAGCGCAGCGCGTGGCCCAGCTCAGCCGGGAGCAGGCTGTGCTCGGGCGCGGTGAGCAGCACCGCGTCGCACTCGCCGACCTTGCGGAGCAGGCCTGCCACCTGCTCGGGTACGGGGCCGAGCGCGTAGGGCGGGACCGCGCCGAGTCCCCGCCAGCACTCCAGGCACACCCCCCTGGGCAGCTCCCTGCCCGTTGCCTCCAGCAATTTGTTGATAAACGATCCCGCGTGGAGGCTCGCGGCGATCCCGAAGATTTTCACCCTTCACTCCTAGAGATGTTGATGTGTTGCCCGTAGTCGGGAACCTTCCCGATGTCGTGGATGTCCAAGACCATCTCCGGGTCAAGGGGAAGCACTGGCTTTGCCGGATGATGATCCCCATGGAATACACACGCGTGGGCAGCTCGGGTCTGAAGGTGTCGCGGATCGGCCTGGGCATGATGAGCTATGGCGATCCTGCGGACGTGCCCTGGTTCCTGCCCGAGGAGGCCGCCGAGCCGATCGTGCGCCGGGCGGTGGACGGCGGGGTGACCTTCTTCGACACCGCCGACATGTACTCCGGCGGCGTCAGTGAGGAGATCACCGGCAGCCTGCTGCGCAGGCTCTTCGACCGTCGCGACGACTACGTGCTGGCGACCAAGGTCGGCTTCCCCATGGGCGAGGGAGCCAACGAGCGGGGGTTGTCGCGCAAGCACATCCTGGACTCGATCGACGCCTCGCTGCGCCGGTTGGGCACCGACCACGTGGACCTGTACCAGATCCACCGCTGGGACGACGAGACGCCCGTCGAGGAGACCATGCGGGCGCTGCACGACGTGGTCAAGGCGGGCAAGGCCCGCTACATCGGCGCCTCCCTCATGTACGGCTGGCAGCTGGCCAAGGCGCAGCACGCGGCGAAGTCGGCTGGTCTGACCAGGTTCGTGGCGATGCAGACCCGCTACAACCTCGCCTACCGGGAGGAGGAGCGCGAGGTGCTCCCCTACTGCGCCGACCAGGGCCTGGGCGTGCTGCCGTACAGTCCGCTCGCCCGCGGTCTGCTGGCCGGAGGGGAGGGGCGGGCCACCACCAGGGCGGCCCACGAGGACCGGACGCCGGAGGACGAGGGGATCGTGGCGGCCCTGCGGGCCGTCGCCGGGGAGCGTGGCGTGCCGCCCGCGCAGGTGGCGCTGGCCTGGCTGCTCGGCAAGGGGCCCGGAAACGGCGCCGTCGCCGCGCCGATCGTGGGTGCGACGCGCCCCGGCCACCTGGACGACGCGCTCGCCGCCGTGGACCTCGTCCTCACCGCTGAGGAGGTGGCCCGCCTGGAGGCGCCGTACCGGCCGCGCGAGCCTTTCGGCTACGGCTGGTGATCACCCCGCGCACGATCATCGCGCGGCGGCGCGCGCCTCACGGGCGACGTGCACGGTCATCGCGCGGCGGCGCGCGCCTTGCGCTCGGCCCTGCGCTCGACGAACCTGGCCGCCGTCGTCTCGGTCTTGGCCAGGAACGCGGCCAGCTCCTCGCGGGCCTGCTCGCCACCCGCGTCGAGGCCGGTCTTGTCGAACACGGCCCACTGCTTCAGCACCGGCATGAGCACGTCGTCGAGGTGCAGGCGCAGGTCGTAGATGCCCTCGTGGGCGATGATCATGGCCTTGCGGGTGAAGCCCTCGATGCTGGAGCCGGGCATCTGGAAGGTTTTGACGACGTCGGTCACGGCGCGCATGGTCTGGTTGGGGTCCAGCTCGAAGGCGGCCTTGAGCAGGTTGCGGTAGAAGAGCATGTGCAGGTTCTCGTCGGCGGCGATCCTGGCCAGCAGCCGCTCGCAGCCCTCGTCGCCGGAGGCGCGGCCGGTGTTGCGGTGCGCGATGCGGGTGGCCAGCTCCTGGAAGGAGACGTAGGCGAGCTGCTGGAGCATGGTGCCGTACTCAGTGACGTAGCCCGCCTCCATGTGCCTCATGCGGGCGCGCTCCAGCGCGACCGGGTCGACCGCGCGGGTGACGGTGAGGTAGTCGCGGATCGCGGTGCCGTGCCGGTCCTCCTCGGCGGTCCAGCGCTGCACCCAGGTGCCCCAGGCGCCGTCACGGCCGAACGTCGTGGCGATCTCGTGGTGGTAGCTCGGCAGGTTGTCCTCGGTGAGGAGGTTGACGATGAGCGAGATCCGGGCGGGCTCGGGGAGCTTCGAGTCGCTGTCCTGCCAGGCCTCGCCGCCGTAGATGCCGTCGAAGTCACGGCCCTGGCTCCACGGAACGTACTCGTGCGGGAACCATTCCTTCGCCATCGCGTTGTGGCGGTCAAGCTCCCCGGCGACCACGGGCTCGAGCTCGTGCAGCAGTTCCGTCTGAGTCATCGCCATCAAGATCGTCTCCCTGTAGTTACGGTACCGTAAGTTAGGCTACCCGAAGGTCACGGCGCCAAATAAGGTGACCTTATGCGACCAAGTGTCCGGGGCGTCCTACTCGATCACGACGAGCGACTGATGATCTTCCGGCGGACGGTGCCGGGCCGCCAGGTCTACTGGTCGGTGCCCGGCGGCCACGTCGAGCCGCAGGACGCGACCCTGGAGCACACGCTGCACAGGGAGCTGCTGGAGGAGCTGGGCGCGACCGTCTCGAGCGTGACGCCACTGACCACGGTCACCTATCCGTGGCAGGGCGGGATCAAGACCCAGCACGTGTACGGCTGCCGCCTGGTCGCCCTGGATCCGGCCCTGCGCCACGGGCCCGAGCTCGAGGACCCCTCGCGCGGCGAGTACGAGGTCGTGCGGTTACCGCTGCGCGAGACGGAGATCACCTCCCGGCACGTCGTCCCCGAGGCCGTGGCCGCCTACCTGTCGCGCAACATCAGCGCGCTGCCGCGCCTCATCGGCGATCCTCGATCTCCCACAGATGGTCGATGACGTGCCAGGCCGTCCGCCGCATGGCGTAGGCGGGCGGCCAGCCGGTGGTCTGCGGCGGCTGCCAGGGGCGTGACAGCACCTCGGCGAGCTCCTCGCGCATCGCGTCACGGTCTTCCCGGCTCTTGTACGGCTTGTGCCGTACGTCCACCTTCCTGGCGTAGGCGCGCTCGGCGTTCGCGACGTGCTCCACGACCTTCGACAGGTCGCGCCCGCCGCCCCGCGGCCCCTTGCGCAGGTCCTCCGGCGACTCGGCGGCGACCTCGTCGAACAGCTCCCAGGCGGCGCGCAGCAGCGCCACCCAGCGGCCCGCGGTCTCGGCGTCGATCGGCGCCTGGTCCAGCTCGGGGATCGCGAACGGCGCGCCGAAGTCGGTCATGTCGCTGCCCGGCTCACGGGCGACCACGACGGGATCACCCGGCTCGAACCGGAGCCCGGCCCGCCCGGCGATCACCCGGTAGCGCGGCGCGTACTCCATGAGCAGGTCGATGGCCGCCTCCTCGCCCTTGGCCACGCGGCACCAGCCGGGCCACTCCAGCGAACAGGCGAAGACCTTCTTCGGGCCGACCTCCAGGTAGATGCGCGTCATGCGGACCACCTTCCCAGGCGTACCTGTCAACCGGCGTCAGGTTCAGATCAGCTCGATGAGATCCGCCACCGAGTCGACGACCAGCGACGGCCGGTAGGGGAAGCGGTCGATCTGGTCGCGCTGGGTCACGCCGGTGAGCACCAGGATGGTGTAGAGCCCGGCCTCCATCCCGCACACGATGTCGGTGTCCATCCGGTCGCCGATCATCGCGGTGGTCTCGCTGTGGGCCTCGATCTCGTTGAGCGCGCTGCGCATCATCCGCGGGTTGGGCTTGCCGACGAAGTAGGGGTCGACGGAGGTGGCCTTGGTGATCATCGCGGCGACCGCGCCGCAGGCGGGCAGCGAACCCTCGGTGGACGGGCCGACCGGGTCGGGGTTCGTGGCGATGAAGCGGGCGCCGCCCTCGATGAGGCGGATGGCCCGGGTGATCTGCGTGAAACTGTAGGTGCGGGTCTCGCCGAGCACCACGTAGTCGGGGTCGAGGTCGGTCAGCACGTAGCCGACCTCGTGCAGCGCGGTGGTCAGCCCGGCCTCGCCGATCACGTACGCGGAGCCGCCCGGCCGCTGGTCGTGCAGGAACTGGGCGGTGGCCAGCGCCGAGGTCCAGATCGACTCGGCGGGCACCTCGAGGCCGGCGGCGGCCAACCGTACCGAAAGGTCGCGCTGGGTGTAGATGGAGTTGTTCGTCAGCACCCGGAATTTCTTGCCGGACTCGCTGAGCTTTTTGATGAACACGTCGGCGCCCGGGACCGGCCTGCCCTCGTGCACGAGCACGCCGTCCATGTCGGAAAGCCAGGAATCGATCCGTTTACGCTGAGTCACCCGGCCCATCGTACAGAGTGTCCTATATCGACTTCCTGACCGGCACATGAAGAATGTTCTTCATGTCGTTCACTGAATCCGCGCGGGACATGCGGGACGAGCTCGTCCGGCTGCGCCACTCGCTGCACACCACTCCGGAGATCGGCCTCACGCTGCCGCGTACCCAGGAGAAGGTCCTCACGGCGCTCGACGGGCTGCCTCTGGAGATCACCACCGGAAAGGCGCTCAGCTCGATCACCGCCGTGCTCAGGGGCGGCCGGCCGGGCCCCGCCGTACTCCTGCGCGGTGACATGGACGCGCTGCCGGTCGCCGAACGCAACGACCTGCCCTACCGCTCGCAGATCGACGGGCAGATGCACGCGTGCGGCCACGACCTGCACACCGCCATGCTCGCGGGCGCCGCGCACCTGCTCAGCGCGCGGCGCGAGGAGCTGGCCGGGGACGTCATCTTCATGTTCCAGCCGGGCGAGGAGGGCCACGACGGCGCCAAGCACATGATCGAGGAGGGCGTGCTGGACGCGGCGGGCGCGCGGCCCGTGGCGGCGTACGGCCTGCACGTGGTCTCGTCGATGCTGCCCCAGGGCCTGTTCGCCTCCCGGCCCGGGCCGCTCATGGCCGCGGCCGACGTGTTCGAGGTGACGGTCAAGGGGCGCGGCGGCCACGGCTCCAGCCCGCACCGCGCGCTCGACCCGATCCAGGCGGGCTGCGAGATGGTGGCGTCGCTGCAGTCGATGGTGACCAGGACGTTCGACGTGTTCGACCCGGTGGTGGTCACGGTCGGGTCCTTCCACGGGGGCACGACCGACAACGTGATCCCGGACGAGGCGCGCTTCGAGGCGACGCTGCGCACGTTCTCGGCGGCCAACCGGACGCTGGCGAAACGGCGGCTGGTGGAGGTGGTCGAGGGGGTCGCGGCCGCGCACGGGCTGTCGGTCGAGGCGTCGTTCGGGATGGGGTACCCGGTCACCGTGAACGATCCCACCGAGGCGGAGTTCGTCTCCAGGACGGCGGAGGAGCTGTTCGGGCCTGGGCGGTTCCTCGTGACGCCGCAGCCGGTGATGGGGTCGGAGGACTTCTCGTACGTGCTGGAGAACGTCCCGGGGGCGTTCGCCTTCCTGGGGGCCTGCCCGCCGGACCGTGATCCGGCGGTCGCGCCGTACAACCACTCTCCCGAGGCGCAGTTCGACGACTCCGTCCTGCCGGACGGCGCCGCCCTGTACGCCTCCCTCGCGCTGTCCCGGCTGGCGTCCTGACTCCGGGGCCGTCCCATTCTTTACGGCCCGATTCTTTTTACGGCCAGCATGGGCCGGCCCCACCCACCGACCGTGGCGGGGCCCTGTCCAGGGGAACGCTCCTCAGGTGGGATGAGTTAGGCGCCGTGACGTGCGCGTTGCCGACCGTCTGAGGAGGTCTCGATGAAGGCGTGGATTCCGGACCCGGCCCGGCTGCTGGTCATGGTGGACAAGCCCGTGCCGGAGCCGGGGATGGGTGAGGTGCTCGTCCAGGTCGAGGCCTGTGGCGTGTGCCGGACCGACCTGCACCTGATCGAAGGGGACCTGGCGCCCCGGCACCCGGGGATCTCGCCCGGCCATCAGGTCGTCGGGCGGGTGGTCAGCGGCGACGGGGACGTCGGCGGGCGGGTCGGGGTCGCCTGGCTCCGGTGGACCTGCGGTGCCTGCCGGTACTGCCTGGCGGGTAAAGAGAATCTTTGCCCTTCGTCCGCCTACACCGGGTGGGATGCCGACGGTGGTTACGCTGAGTATCTGACCGTGCCCGCCGCATACGTCTATCCCCTGCCCGAAGAACTGCCCGCCGAGACGCTGGCGCCCCTGCTGTGCGCGGGGATCGTGGGCTATCGGGCGCTGCTGCGAGCCGAGGTGCCGGAAGGCGGGCGGCTCGGGGTCTACGGGTTCGGCGCGTCCGCCCACCTGACCGCCCAGGCGGCGATCGCCCATGGGGCCGTCGTACACGTGGTGACCAGGTCAGCCGCCGCCAGGGAGCTGGCTCTGCGGCTCGGCGCGGCGTCCGCCGGGGACCGGCCGCCCGAGCCACTGGACGCGGCGATTCTGTTCGCGCCCGTAGGCGATCTGGTGCCCACCGCGCTGGAGGCGCTCGACCGGGGCGGCACCTTGGCCGTGGCCGGGATCCACCTCACCGACATCCCCTCGCTGAACTACCAGCGCCACCTCTTCCAGGAGCGGACGCTACGGAGCGTGACCGCCAACACCCGGGCCGACGGACGGGCCTATCTCGACCTGGCACTCGGGCATCCGCCTCACGTGACAACGGCGCCCTACACCTTCGACAGGGCCGACGTCGCACTCCGCCGACTGGCAGACGGGCAGGTCAACGGGGCCGCGGTACTTATGCTGGGTTGATGGCGCCAAGCTACACCAAGAAGCCTATGAAGAAAAATTACATTAGCCTCACAACATCTGGAGATTATTGACGTGACCTGTGCGTGACCGTAGGGTCCGGGCTAATCCCCCGCGATCCTCAACAGGTCCGAGACATCCCCCGGAGCGGTACATGAAGCGACTAGCAGCGGTAGTAGCGTTGCTGGGCCTGGCCACTGCCACAGCGTGCAGCAGTGGCTCCACCAACAAGTCCAGCTCGGGCGGTGGTGGCGGGCTCTTCACCACAATCGACGTCAACAGGCCGGGCCTCGATGCGAGTGCGCCGGCGAACCCGTACAACCCGAAGGGCAACTCCTTCTCGGGCTTCAACGCGATGCGCATCGCGTGGGTGAAGAACCACTTGACGGATCCCAACCAGGCTCTGCCCGGCATCGCCGCGAGCTGGGAGATCGCCCCGGACAACTCGTCCATCACGCTGAAGCTTCAGCCCAACGCCAAGTGGTCGGACGGCAAGCCGGTCACCGCCGAGGACGTCAAGATGTCCATCGGCATCGCCTACACGCAGGGCAGCACGGCCTTCTCGGTCACGCCCGGCGCGGCCGGCGCCGCCGCCGAGGTCACCGTCGTGGACCCGCAGACGCTGAAGATCACGCAGGACATGGCCAACCCCAGTCCGAAGTTCGCCCGCAGCGTGCTCGACACGGCGGTCCTGCCCGCCCACGTCTGGAGCAGCGTCCTGCCCGCGGACTTCTGGGACAAGCTCAAGGCCGCCCGCGGCGAGGGCGCGGATGCCGAGAAGGCCCGCGCGGAGATCACCACCCTGGGCCAGAAGGTGCTCACCTTCGCGCCGCCCAAGGACGTCTCCGCGGGCCCGTTCGTGCTGGAGCGGGTCAACCCCGGCGAGGCGCTGCTGGTCAAGAACAAGAACTTCTACAACGCCGCCAATGTGGCTCCGGCTCAGGTGAAGTTCCTCAACTACACCGGCAACGAGCAGATCTGGAACTACCTCACCGCCGGCAAGCTCGACGCCTCCGGGTTCGTCGCCGCTCCCACGGACGTGATGAACCGGATCAAGGCGGCCCCGGGCAGCGAGGTCATCAAGGGCTATTCGCCGGTGGCCGTGAGCATGGCCTTCAACCAGTCCAAGAAGCCGTACGACAACGTGCACGTGCGCCGGGGCCTGGCCTACCTCATCGACCGCGACCAGGTCACCAAGGTCGCCTCGCCCGAGGGCGGCACGCCGGCCATCACCACCACCGGCATCCACCAGAAGGCCGCGCAGGCCTGGATCCCCGACACGCTGCCGAAGCTCGAGCCGTACAAGCCGGACGTGGCCAAGGCCGAGGCGGAGTTCAAGGACGCCGGTCTGACGAAGAAGGACGGCAAGTGGATGCTGGCCGACGGCAAGGCGTGGAAGGTCTCCATGCACGCGCCGGCGGGCTTCTCCGACTGGCTCTCGGCGCAGGAGAACATCAAGAGCCAGCTCATCAAGGCCGGGATCGACGCGGAGGTCGTGACCACCACGGACTACCCGCTCTACCTCGAGGAACTGTCAGCGGGCAAGTACGACGTGGGCTTCTGGCTCATGGCGCTCGGCCCCGCGCCGTATGACATCTTCCAGCGCCTCTACGGGGCCTCCAACGGCTGGACCAACGTCGCGGGCAAGATCGAGCACTCCCCGGCGGGCAAGAACGGCAACTGGATGGGCGACCCCGAGCAGATCGAGGTCGACGGCGCCAAGATCAACCCGGGCGAGCTGACCGGCAAGCTCAACTCCGCCACCGAGGACCAGGCCAAGCCGATCATGGCGCAGCTCGCGACGGCGGCCAACCAGGACCTGCCGGTCATCCAGCTCTGGGACTACGTCAACAACCAGTTCGTCAACAACAGCCGATTCACCGGCTGGCCACACGACGACGAGATCCTGCGCCTCGGTACCGGCGTGCTCGCTTCCGGTGTGTGGATCCAGCTCGGCATGGTCAAGTCGAAGCAGTAAATTTATGATGATCATCATCCGGCGACTCGCGGGCCACCTGGCCCGCGGGTTCGTCATGATCCTGGTAGTCGCCACGATCAGCTTCTTCATCATCAACAACATCCCGGGCGACCCCATGGCCGCCCGTTACGAGAAGCTGATCGAGGGGGGCATGGCGCCCGAGGCGGCCGCGCAGGCCGTCAAGGTGCTGTACGGGTTCCAGCCGACGGGCACGCTCTGGCAGCAGTACACCGACTTCATGGGCGGCCTGCTCCACCTCGACCTCGGCGTCTCCGTCAGCAGGCCGGGCACTCCCGTGCTCGACGTGCTGACCGAAGCGGCCAAGTGGACCGTTCTACCGGTGCTGGTCGGCACCCTGCTCAGCTTCCTCGTCGGGGTCGTTCTCGGCGTGTACGCGGCGATCAAGCGCACGGGCAAGCTCGGCGACGCGCTGGCCATCTCCGGCTCGTTGCTGCACGGCATCCCGCAGTACGTGCTCGCGCTGCTGCTCGTGGTGATCTTCGCGACGCTCATCCCCATCCTGCCCGCGGACGGACCGGTGGACATCCTGTTCGATCCGGGCTTCAACGCCGGCTACATCGGCTCGCTCGTCGAGCACGCCGTGCTGCCGGTCGTCACGTACGCGCTGTCGGCCTACGGCGGCTGGGTCCTGGCGATGAAGTCCAGCGTGGTCACCGTGCTGGGCGACGACTTCATCCTGGCCGCCGAGCTACGGGGCATGAAGAAGTCGATCGTCTTCCGCTACATCGCGCGCAACGCGATCCTGCCGCTCTTCACGATCCTCGCCCTCTCCCTGGGGCTGCTCCTCGGTGGCGCCGTGTTCATCGAGAAGATCTTCAACTATCCGGGGCTGGGGCTGATGCTCATCGACAGCGTCAACGATCGCGACTACGCGCTGATGGGCGGCGCCTTCCTGCTGATCACCGCGTCGATCATCGTCGCGAACATCGTGGCCGACCTGTTCTACACGGTCATCGATCCACGGGTGCGGAGCGGAGAGGACGCGTCATGAGCGACACGCTGATCCCCGAGACCACGATGTCCACCTCCGCGACCATGCGCCGCAACTTCTGGCTCGGCGTCTGGCGGGTGATGAAGCGCAAGCCCAGCCGGATGGTGGGTGTGGTCATCATCGCCGGCTTCGCCTTCATGGGCGTCTTCGGGCCGATGTTCTTCCCGGCCCAGTTGCCGGACAATCCCAACGCCATCACCCAGCCGCCGAGCTGGGCTCACTGGTTCGGCACCGACCCTCAGGGCCGGGACGTTCTCGCGCTGGTCATCACCGGCTCGCGCTACGTCCTGCTGAGCGCCGCGGTGACCGCGCTCATCACGGTCGTCTTCGGTACCTCGCTCGGTCTGTTCTCCGGGTTCAAGCGGGGCCGCTGGGACACCGTGCTCATGCGGATCACCGACATGAAGCTCACCATCCCCGGCCTGCCCCTGCTGCTGGTCCTGGCGACCGTCTGGAAGTTCGGCAGCCCGATCCAGATGGGCCTGGTGCTCGGCCTGCTGGGCTGGGGCGGCGTGGCGCGGGCCGTGCGCGCGCAGACCCTCTCCCTGCGTGAACGCGGCTTCATCGAGGCCGCGCGCGGCCTCGGTCTGTCCACCAAGCACATCATCAGCAAGGAACTGCTGCCCAGCATGGCGCCCTACATCGCGATGAACATGCTCATCGCGGTCACCGGCGCCGTCTACGCGCAGGTCGGCCTGTTCTTCCTCGGGGTCCTGCCCTATGAGTCGGACAACTGGGGTGTGATGCTCAATCTGGCCGTGTTCCAGGCAGGCGCCATGATCACCACGAACGCGCTCGGATACCTGCTGGCGCCCCTGCTGGCGATCCTGCTGCTCACCCTCGGCATCGTGCTCGTGGTCGACGCCATGGACGAGATCTTCAACCCCCGGCTGCGTGAGGAGTAGCAGTGGCGGACCAAGCGCCGGGAGTGCGCATCGACGGCCTCACGGTCGTCTACAAGACACCGGCGGGCGAACTGCCCGCCGTACGCGACATCAGCCTGACCCTGGAACCCGGCACGATCACCGGCATCGTCGGCGAGTCGGGGTCCGGCAAGTCCACGCTGGCCCTGTCGCTGCTGAACGCGGTCCAGCCGCCCGGCCGGATCGCGGCGGGCAGTGTGGAGATCGACGGGCTCGGCGACGTGGTCGGGTTCGCGGGCGAGCAACTGCGCAAGGCCAGGGGCGCCCACATCGGGTACGTGTTCCAGGCCGCCCAGAACTCCCTGAACCCCCTCAAGACCGTCGGCAAGCAGCTCCTCGACCTGGGCCGCTCCCATGGTGTCGAGGACCCGCGCGGCCTGGTCCGCGAGGCCAAGGAGCTGCTCAGTCGGATGGGCCTCGACGGGGCCCGAGTGCTGGACTCGCACCAGCACGAGCTGTCCGGCGGCATGCGGCAGCGGGTCGGCATCATGCTGGCGCTGGTGCTCAACGCGCACCTGGTCGTGCTGGACGAGCCGACGACCGCGCTCGACATGATCACCCAGGCGAACATCCTCAAGATCGTCCGCGAGGTGCACGCCGAACGCGGCCTGACCACCCTGGTGATCACGCACGACATCGGCGTGGTGGCCGAGGTGGCCGACCGGCTCGCGGTCATGTACGGCGGCCGGCTGGTCGAGCAGGGCCCCACCAGGCAGGTGCTGGGCTCGCCCCGCCACCCCTACACCAGGGGCCTGATCAGGGCCATCCCCCGGCTGGTCGGCGACATCGACGAGGCCCGGGCGCTGCCGGGACGCCCGCCGACGCTGGTGACGGTGCCGAAGGAGGGCTGCGTGTTCAGGGAGCGCTGCGAGCTGCGGATGGACGTCTGCGACACCGTCGACCCCTCGGTCGTGGCGGACGGAGCCAGGGTCGTGGCCTGCCACGCGGTGACGGTGAAGGAGCACGCTTCGTGATTACCGGAACGGGCATCACCAAGACGTTCAAGCAGCGGGGCAACGTCCTCGGGCGGAGAGAGGTCCCGGCGCTGCGCGGTGTGGACTTCACGATCGCCAAGGGCGGGTCCGCCTCGTTCATCGGCGAGTCGGGCTGCGGCAAGACCACGCTGGGACGCATCATCGCCGGGCTGGAGACGTACGACTCGGGTGAGATCGAGATCGACGGCACGCCCATGTCACCGCTCAAGCACAAGCACCGGCAGCCGCACTTCCGCAAGATCCAGATGATCCACCAGGACCCGTACTCCGCCCTGAACCCGACCCGGACGATCTACCAGACGCTCCAGGCGCCGCTGGCGCTGCGGGCCGGGCAGACCGGCCGGTCCAAGGGGTGGATCGACGAGCGGGCCGCCGAGGTGCTGTCGCTGGTCGGCCTCGATCCGGGAACGGTCCTGTCGCGCTACCCGCACCAGCTCTCGGGCGGCATGCGGCAGCGCGTCGTGATCGCCCGCGCGCTGACCGTCGATCCCGAGATGCTCGTCGCCGACGAGGCGGTCTCGATGATCGACGTGTCGCTTCGGCTCGGCATCCTGGCGCTGCTGAAGGACCTGCGCGAGCGGCTGGGGGTCAGCGTGCTGTTCATCACGCACGACGTGGCCACCGCGCGCTACATCGGCGGCGACGGCGAGCTGTACGTCATCTACCGTGGCCAGGTCGTGGAGCGGGGGCCGGTCGACACGATCATCGCCGACCCGGTGCATCCGTACACGCAGTCGCTGCTGTCGGCGATCCCCGTGCTGCACGGGCTGGAGCTGCCCGGTGAGGAGCCGGTGGTGCCGCTGGAGTCGCTCGCCGAGGGCCAGTCCGAGAGCGGGTGCCTGTTCGCGGCCCGGTGCCCGTTCCGCGGGGACGGGTGCGTGGACGAGCGGCCGCTGCTCCGGGTGACGGAGGGTGTTCCGCAGGAGCACGCCTGCTACTACCCGCAGCGGCGCAGCGTCATCGCCCGCCCGATGAGCGAGGTGTGAGCCCGTGCCCCAGGCCGGCGACGCCGTGACGCCTGTCCGCCAGGCGAGCGGCTCCGCGGAGTTGCGGGCGGCCGCGGAGGTGGCGCGGGCGGCGCTCACACTGGACCCGGGCGAGGGGCCCGCCCTCGTCGACCGGTTGGCGAACCCGCCCGCCGGTCGGCGCTGGACCGCCCTGGTGATCGATGGCGGGGTCGTCATGGCCTCGGTGTCCGGCAAGGATTCGGCCGTCGGACATGTCGACCTGCTGGCCGTACACCCCGAGGTACAGGGCCGGGGACACGGCCGGGAGCTGGTCCGCGCGGCCGAGGAGTGGCTGCGGTCGGCGGGCGTGACGCAGGCGCGCTTCGCCGGGAACCCGCCCTGCTACGCCTGGCCCGGCATCGACGTGCGCTACACCGCCGCCGCGTGCCTGGCGGAGAGCCTCGGCTACGAGCGCTACCACATGGCCTGGAACATGACCGCCGGCCTCGACACGGACCTGTCCGTGGACGACGACCTGGTACGGCTGGCCCAGCGGGGCGTACACGTCCACACGGCCGAGCAGGGACGCGAGCGGGTCGCCGCGTTCGTGCGTGAGCACTGGAACGAGAACTGGGCCTGGGAGGCCGTCAACGCCACCGGGCTGCACTACGCCGAGCGCGACGGCCGGATCCTGGGGTTCGCCGCCTGGGGGTCGCGCCCCGCCTGGTTCGGGCCGATGGGGACCGCGCCCGAGGCGCGCGCCCTCGGCGTGGGCGGCGTGCTGCTGCGCCGCTGCCTGGCCGACATGCGCGCCGCCGGGCAGTCCAGCGCCCAGATCAGCTGGGTCGGGCCGCTGCGGTTCTACTCGCGGGCCGTGGGCGCGCGGGCGGAACGCGTCTTCTGGCTCTACCGACGCGATCTGGCGTGATGTCACGCATAGAGCAGTCGTCCTTCGGGGTGGACGGGGTCGGGGCAGAGGGCGCGTGGGTCCTCCCCGGCGTCCAAGCACCGCGTGAGCGTGTCGGAGCCCCACAGGTGGTCCATGAACAGCTCGGGCCCCCACCAGGCGAGCTCGCCGGGGTAGAGCGTACGGGCCACGTGCAGCATCGACAGCCCGGTCAGCACCGGCCGGTACGCGACCCGGTCGTACACGTGCACCTGGACCCCGTGCACGGTCGCGCCCGCGTGCTTGTGGAACATCGGCGTGAACCACGTCTCCCTGAACCGCACCCCGGGCAGGCCGAGCGCGTTGAGCGCCGGCGCGAACCGGTCATCGACGTACGGCGCGCCGACCAGCTCGAACGGCCGGGTGGTGCCGCGCCCCTCGGAGAAGTTCGTGCCCTCGAACAGCCCGGTGCCCGGGTAGGCGTACGCGGTGTCGATGGTCGGCATGTTGACCGACGGCATCACCCAGGGCAGCCCGGTCTCGGCGAACGTCATGCCGCGCCACCAGCCGTCCATTCGCACCACCTCAAGGGCCAGGTCGAAGCCGAACAGCGTGGCCAGTTCCCCCGCGGTCCTGCCGTGGCGCACCGGCAGCGGAAACCTGCCGACGAAGCTGGCGAACGCCGGGTCGAGCAGCGGCCCCTCCTCGACGGTCCCGCCGAGCGGGTTGGGCCGGTCCAGCACCACGAACCGCAGGCCCAGCCGGCTCGCGGCGGCCATGAGGTCGTACATGGTCCAGATGTAGGTGTAGAAGCGGGTGCCCACGTCGGCGATGTCGAACACCAGCGTGTCCACGCCGGATCGCGCCACCACATCGTCCAGCGCCGCGCCGGAGACCTTGTGCGTGTCGAAGACGGGCAGGCCGGTTCTGGCGTCGATCGTGTCGTGCTCACTGGCGTTCGCCTGAGCGGTGCCCCGCATGCCGTGCTCAGGGCCGAACAGCGCCGTCAACGGCACTCCGGCCGCTCTGAGCGCGTCCGTCGTCGGGGTCAGATCAGGCAGTACGCCTGTGGGATTGGTGATCAGGCCCAGCCGGTCGCCACCCACCAGGGTGGGATCCGTGGCCAGCCGTTCAGCGCCGCTGCGTACGTTCGTCATTAACCCATTGTCTGAAAGATATTTACAAGAGAGAAGTAGAGGGTGGAAATTAGCGTCATGATCAATCCGCTCCCTGAGCCGCCCACCGAACAGAGCGATCCCCGCTACAGCCAGATCGACCGGCTGCCGACGGAGCAGGTCGCCCGGCTGATGAACCAGGCCGACGCCGCCGTGCCCGCCGCGGTCGCCGTCGTGATCCCGGCCATCTCCGCCGCCATCGACGCGATCGCCGCGCGCATGGCCGACGGCGGGCGGCTGCTGTACGTCGGCGCGGGCACGTCGGGGCGACTGGCCGTGCTCGACGCCTCCGAGTGCCCGCCCACGTTCGGCACCGATCCGTCGCTCGTCCAGGGTGTCATCGCGGGCGGACTCGACGCGCTCACCCGCTCCGTCGAGGGCGCGGAGGACGACGCCGAAGCGGGCGCCGCCTCGCTCACGGCGCTGGAGGTGGACGCGCTCGACTCGGTGGTGGGCGTGTCGGCCAGCGGGCGTGCGCCTTTCGTCCTCGGTGCGCTGGCGGAGGCCACCCGCCGGGGCGCGCTGACCGTCGGCCTTTCGTGCAACGACGGCGCGCCTCTGTCGGCCGCCGCCGAGCACGCGATCGAGGTGGTGGTGGGACCCGAGGTGGTGACCGGCTCCACCCGCCTGAAGGCGGGCACGGCCCAGAAGCTGGTGCTCAACATGATCTCCACCATCTCGATGATCCGGCTCGGCCGTACGTACGGGAACAAGATGGTCGAGATGTCGGCGATGAACAGCAAGCTGGCGGACCGGGCGCTCCGCATGGTGAGCGACATCACCGGCGCCGACCACGACACGGCGGAAAATGCGCTGGACGCGGCGAGCGGCCAGGTGAAGATAGCGGTGCTGATGATCCAGCACGGGCTCGACGCCGGTGGGGCGCGGGCTCTGCTCGAATCGCACGGCGAGCGGCTCAGCGACGCGCTGAGCAGCTGACCGCGCGGGGTGCCCTCTCAGGAGCGACTGCGCGGGGGGTGACCGTGCGGGAGTGACTGAGCGAGGGTGACCGTGCGGGGGTGCCTGCACGGGGCTGTACTCACGGGGAGGCTGAACGATGTCCGACCGGTTGGAAGCGATCCTGGCGGACGGCGTGCCGCGCGTGTGCTCGGCGGCGGTGGCCCTGATCGCCGTGGACGGCTCCGTCGCGGCCTCGGCCGCGACGGGGGAGCTCGTCCGCTACGCCGACGCCGAGGGGACCCTGGCCGCCGATCGGCCGCCGGCCGGCCGGGACTCGGTCTTCGACCTGGCGTCGATCAGCAAGCTGTTCACCACGGCCGTGGTGCTGTCGCTGGTCGAAGAGGGCCGCCTGGACCTCGACGAGCCGGTGGCGGCCTGGCTGCAGGACAGCGACCCGCGAGTGACGCTGCGGCACCTGCTCACCCACACGGCCGGTCTGCAGCCCACCCGCCGCATCGACCTCGAACTTCCCGACGCCGACCCGGCCACACGCATGGCGGCGATGATCGGCACTCCGGTCACCGGCCCGATCGGCGGGCCGTACCTCTACACCGACGTGGGCATGGTCATGGTGGGCCGCATCGCCGAGTTGGCGGGCGGCGCACCGCTGGACGCGCTGGTCGGCGACCGGGTCACGGGCGTGCTCGGCCTGGCGGACACCGGCTACCGGCCGGGGCCGGCGACCCTGCCCCGGGTCGCCGCCACCGAATGGAAACCGGAGCGCCAAGGGGCCACCGACGCGACGTCGGAACACCGGGAGACCGTCGCGGGCTGGACGCCCGAGCCGCAGGTGCCCGGTTGTGTGCGCGGCGAGGTGCACGACGAGACCGCGTACGGACTGGGTGGCGTGGCGGGGCACGCGGGCGTGTTCGCGACGGCGGACGACCTGCTGGCGTTCGGCGAGACGCTACGACTCGACGGCGGCGGGTTACTGCGCCCGGAGACCGCGGCCGAGATGCTCCGCGACCAGGGAGCGGAGGGCGCGGCGTTCCGGCATGGTCTCGGCGTACGGATCGGCGACCCGGCCATCGTGGGACCGCTGGGCGCCGCAGCCTTCGGCCATTCCGGGTTCACCGGCACCTCGCTGGTCGTCGATCCCGCGCGCGGGCTGACCGTGGTGCTGCTGACGAACGCCGTACATCCGGTACGCGGCCGCGACGGTATCCGCGGCCTGCGTCACGCGGTCGCCGCGGAGGCACTGCGGCTGGCGGACTGAAGCGCCGATGCGGCAGCGCTCCGCGACCGTGGTGGCGCACCCGGCTCCGAGGTGGCGGTGGCGTCCATGATGGCCCGCATGTCGGCGGGCAGGTCGTGCCGGGTGACGGCTCAGGCCGGGAGTTCTAGGAGGACCAGGGAGCCGAGGTCACGTAGCTGGTGGAGCTCGGCGGGACGATCGGCGCCGAAGGGGCTGAGGACGACGGGGCATGCGGTGCCCAAGGGGAATCTCCTGGCTGATCGGGGCGGATAGGGGTGAAGCGCACCGGCAGGTGCGCCAGCGACCGGTGGAACGGGCCCGGCCGCCACGGCAGTTCCTCACGCGGCACGGTCAGTTCGAGGTCGCACAGGTGAGAGGTCAGCCGCTCGATCGCGGTCACGGCGATGAGCAGGGCCGGGTCGCTGGCCGGGCAGCGGTGCGGCCCGGCGCCGAAGCTCAGGTACGCGCCGCCGTCGGAGCGCAGTTCCTCAGGCACGTCGGTGGGCTCGGTGTTGGCCGCGGCGTAGGAGACGAGGACCAGCTCGTCCGGCTGGATCCAGGTGCCGTGGAAGTGCACGGGCTGGCGCACGAAGTACGGGCCGAAGTTCGCCATGGCGGGCTCGGCGCGCAGGGCCTCCATCACGGCGTCGTACGTGCTGAGCGCCCCGTTGGACAGGGAACTGTAGTAGCGGTCGTCACTGACCATCCGGGAGATCGCGTTGGAGATCAGGCTGGACGTGGGGTCGAAGCCCGCGGCCATGACGAGCACCACGGACTGCACCAGCTCGTCGCCCTCCAACCCGGCTGGATGGTCGATGAACCAGGAGGTCAGGTCGTCGCCCCGCTGGGCGTACTTGGCCTGGATCAGCTCGCCGATGTACTGGCTGAACGCGTCGCTGCCCCGTTTGCCCACCTCGCCGTCCGCCTCCATCATGTCCGACAGAGCCTTGCTCAAGGTGGCGCTGTCGGAGTCGGGGCGCCCGAAGAGCAGGTTGAAGACGCGCAGCGGGATGGGCCGGGCGAAGTCGGCGGCCAGGTCGGCCTCGCCCTTCGCGGCGAACTGGGCGATGAGCGAGTCGGCCACCTCGCTCACCATCTGGCGCAGCTTGTGCGGTTGGACCAGCGCGAAGCAGTCGGAGGCCACCTTCCGGTAGCGGGCGTGCTCGGCCCCGTCGGCGAACAGCGCGCTGGGCCGGTATCCGAGCATGGCGATCATTCCCGCGGCGTCGGGAGTGTCGGGGAGCTGGGCCTGCCAGGCGCTGGGATTCTTGCTCCAGACGCCGCCGGCGTTGGTGAGCACGTCCACGGCGGCCTGATAGCCGATCACCAGGTGGGCCCCGATGCCCGGGGAGATCTCCACGGGCGCGACCGCGCCGTGCTGCCGGCGCAGCTCCGCATAGATCGCCTGGGGGTCCCTGGCGTACTCGTCCCCATAAAGGCGCCCGGCGTCGGGCAGGTAGCGCAGGGTCATGACAGCACCAGCTCTCTGATGTGCTCCACCAGCGCGATCAGCGAGGCGCGGGCGGAGGCGGGGTCACGGGCGTCGCACACCACCAGCGGCGTGCTCGGGTCCAGGTCGAGCGCCTTGCGCACGGTTTCCAGCGGGTAATCCGGCGAGTCGGGGAAGTGGTTGACGGCCACCGCGTAGCGGATGCCGGCATTCTCCACCAGGTCGAGTACGGCGAAGCTGTCGTCGATGCGGCGGGTGTCGGCCAGCACCAGCACTCCCAGCGCGCCGCGGACCAGCTCCTTCCACAGGACCTGGAACCGGGTCTGTCCCGGCGCCCCGAACAGGTAGAGCACCACACCCGGCAGGGTGAGACGGCCGAAGTCGATCGCGGTGGTCGTGGTCGTCTTCTCGTTGACGCCGGTGAGGTCGTCGACCAGCGTGCCCGCCTGGGTGAGCACCTCCTCGGTGTTGAGGGGCTTGATCTCCGAGAGCGCGTCCACGATGGTCGTCTTGCCCACGCCGAACGGCCCTGCGATGACCAGTTTGACCGGGATGTGTTCGGTACTGATACGGCTGTCAGAGAGCGCGGAGGCCACTGAGCACCAACTCCAAGATCTCGATGTCGGGCAGGTCGGCGGCCGGCGGATCGCGGGTCAGCAGCGTTCCGCCGCCGACGAGCCCGGCGACCAGCAACCGCACCACGCAGTACGGCAGGCCCAGATGCGCGGCGCATTCGTACACCGACAACGGCCCGTCCCCCAGCAGGGCCAGCAGATGCGACCCCGGCGGGTCGAGCCCGTCGGTGGCGGCGTCGGGCACGATGGACACCAAGGTCGTGCGTTCGACGGTGATGTGGTCGGGCACGGTCAATCTCGCGGCGGCCATGTAGTCCGGGACGACCCGCCGCCGCTGCCGTCCGGAGGTCATGTCCGGACGCCTGGCACCCTGGCCGCGCTGGCCTCGTTCAGAGCCTTGATCAGCTTCTGCACCTGGAGCTGCACCTCGTAGGCCAGCGAGCCGATGTTGACCGCTCCGGTGGCCGCGACGACGATGGCGGCGCGGTCGCCGGCCGGGGCGATGTAGTAGTAGCCGCTGCCGGCGGAGATGACGATGTCGACCACCTCGCTCTCGGTGCCGTCGCTGAGGCCGTCGCACAGGGCGCGGGCGGCCCCCAGGACGGAGCTCGTCATGGCGGCGGAGCGCTCGCCGGTCTCGGCGCTGACGTCGGCCGAGCCGCCGAGGATGAGCCCGTCACGGCTCAGCACCACGCCGCGGACGACGCCGGGGAGTGCCAGCAGGGGCGACAGGACCCAGGACACGTCGAGGGACAACGGGCGGCCCCTGGTCTGAACACGACCGGAAGCACTGTGAGTGTCCATGGAGCGGTCAATTCCCTTCGGTGATGTCATGCTGCTGCGGCGGGAGCGCTTCGCGGCGGCCCGCTTCGGCTCCGACCTGGAAGTCTCCCCACCGCTTCTGAGCCTCCTCCGGAGTGGTGAGCGGCTCTCCGCCCGAGCCGTCGGCACCGCTGGAGCCGCTGGAGCCGCCCGGTCCGCCGGTGGGCCTGGAGCCGGACGCGGCACGCGTCGTCTGGCGGCGGCGCTGCGGCAGCGGCGCCAGCTCCTCCGTGTGGTCACGCCCCGTCGCGGGTTCCGGGCGGCGCGCTTGCGCCGGCTCGGACCGCACGGGCTCCGGTCGGAAGGCGGCTGCGGGTCCCGATCGGATGACCGTGGCGGCGGTCGGGACGCCGGCCCGGACCGGCTCGGGCGCCAGCACCGACGGCCTGCTGTCCTCGGGCATCTCCACCAGCAGGGCTGTGGGAATGCTCAACACGGCCTGGACACCGCCGAAGGCGCTCTTCTTGATCGTGACCTGCATGCCGTAGTGCGCGACCTGGCGGCCGATCGCGGCCCAGCCGGTGCGGGGCGGGTTGCCCAGGTCGACCAGGCGGACCGGGTGGGTGCCGCTCAGCAGGCGGGTCGCGCGGGCGTACTGCTCCTCGTTGAGACCGACGCCGGCGTCGTCGATGACGATGGCGGCGCCGTTGTTGGTCTCGTGCACGGCGATGGTCACCTTCAGCGTGCCGTGAGAGTGGTGGACCGCGTTGGCCAGCAGCTCCGCGGTGATGAACAGGATCGACTCCGCGGCGCGGGCGGCGATCCCGATCCGGCGGCGCAGGTGGTTGGCCGGGCCCTCGATGCGCTGCTCGAAGTTCTCCACCCGTGAGATGGCGCCCACCATGAGGTCCACCAGATAGGTGTCGTCACGCGACAGGCCGGGTGTGGCGCCGCAGGCGATGCCGGTGACCTGCACGCGACGGATGATGAGTTCGTTGAACATGTCGAGCCCCAGCACCTCGCGCAGCAGTGTGGTGTGCTCGTCGCCGCTGTAGCGCTGTTGCAGGTCCGCGAGCAGGTCCTGGGCGCGCAGTGCCTGGGTCTGCACCCGGGATATCGCGCCTCTGACGACCGCCTGGGCCGCCTCGTCGATGCGCTCGCCCTCCTCGCGGACACCGCGGGTGAGCGTGTCGAGGATGGCGCGGTGCAGCCGGTCGACGTTCGTGCCGGCGAGCGCCGGGTTCTGTACGCCGGGCACGATCACGTGCGGGGCGCGCAGGTGCGACAGCAGGGCGGGGATCCGCTTCGAGACCAGGTACTCGGTCTCGGCGTGCACGAGGTCCTGCTGGGCGCGTGCCTCGCGCAGCAGCTCCGCGCTCTCCTTGGCCTGGTGCTCCGCGCGCACCAGCCGCTGGTCCCTGGCACTGGACTCGCCCGTCAGGTGCACTTGGGCCTGACGGGCCTGAACGAGCTGCCCACGGGCCTGGGCGAGGTCGCGGCGTACCCGCGTGTGGAGGATCAGGACGCCCACGAGGGCGAGGGCGAGAACGGCGGCGCCGATCACTATCGGGACGCTGAAGGAGTCTGACGGCATGGCGATCCTGGGGTCGGGGGAAACCGGCGGAGAGCTATTGACCGCCGGAGAGCCTGCGCTAGCGGCGCGTGGGGGTCTCGCGCAGCGGCCGGCTGGGATCGCGTCGGTGCGACGCGCGCCCTTCCGCGACGCCGGCACGGTTGAGTGCCTGATGCGGTTCGGACTGAGGCATGGCCGGGCCAGGCGACATGGGCATCCTCGGTCTCAGCGGAACGATGGGCAAACGGGAAACCGGAATTTCCAGAACGTCACGATAGTCTACGGTGCGTAAGATCGTAACTGCGTTCGGCCATATATCATGAGATTTGTCGGGATCGATGCCGCTATCCGGCCTCGCCAAGGTCGAAGGCGACGTCGGCGAGGCGAACCGTCCGCACCTCGGGGTCGTCGAGGAGCTTGCGCAGGTCGGCCAGTTTCCAGCGGTCCACGACGAGCCCGTGCACGACGCCCTCCTCGGCGTCCTCGGTGAGCCACTTGTAGTCCAGGTCGAACTCCTTGAGGTCGTCCCCCTCGTTGAGCAGCCCGACCCACCGGCGGAACTCCGCCAGCGCCGCCGTGGGCTCGGTCTCGCACTGATAGCTGACCTCTGTCGAGAAGCCGTCCTTGGTCATGTCGCGGTTCCAGACGACCGCGTTCGCCGAGGGCGGGTCGCTGGAGTCGTCGTAGTAGGACAGCGAGTAGATGTAGGAGACGTCCGCCCCTCCGCAGATGCTGTGCCTGCGGTTGAAGGCGACGAGCCGCTCGGCGGTCATCGAGTCCGCGAACTCCACGACCGCGACGGCGTCGAGCGTCTGGGGAAGTGCGTCGATGGTCTTCCGGGCCTCCTCCGTCAGCTCTTTGTCGACGTCGGCGTCCTCCTCCACGGAATCGATCGCGCGGGCCAGGCCGCCGGACGGCCCTCCGAGGGAGGGAGCCCGGACGGACCCGAACGAGTTCTCCTCGATTGCGTACTCCTCCTCACCCTCGCCGCGACCGGCCTTGCGCGGCTCCCCCAACAGCGTGTAGGTCGTCCCCCACAGCGCCCCGCCATCGCTGTAGCCGCTCGTCAGGCGCTTGTCCGGGTTCACGACGCGGGCGGCCGTGCCGTACACCTGGGCCACCCGCTCGTCGCCGAAGTCGGTGAACAGCCACAGAACCCGCTCGGCCACGCCGAGCACCAGTAACAGCGCCGCGGTAACGGCCACGACCTTGACCAGGGACTTGGCCACGTACGCCCAGTCGGGCTCCCTCACGTTCATCGCCGCGTACTCCTCCGATCTAGATCAACTCGGGTACGGCGCACCCTAGCGGCCTTGCGAGCGATCGTTGAGCGCCCACCAATGATCCTGCAAAGGAGGTCGCTTATTCCTTGATGCACAGGGTCCGGACGAACCGTCCATACCGGGACCCCTCGTATCTAGGAGCACCCGATGAAGCGCACCCTGCTCGGTCTTACGGCCGCCGCCGTCGCGGGCCTGGCCACCGTCGTTCCCGCCGCCACGGCCTCCGCGGCCGCCGGCCCGGACTACTGCCTCGACGGCTATGTCTGGCGCCAGGCCGGACCCACGGACTACGTCTGTGTCAGGGCGAGCGCCCGGTCCCAGGCCGCCGCCGACAACGCGGCCGCAACTCGCCGCTGGATCTCCGGTGACGATGGTCCGCACACCTGCGTCGCAGGCTACGTGTGGCGCAAGGCCTTCGCCGGAGACGAGGTCTGCGTGACGCCGGCCGTACAGTGGCGGGCCGCCACGGACAACGCTCAGGCATCCACCCGCTGGGTGACCACCCGGCTGACGGTCACCTCGTACGTCGACCCCGTGGAGCCCGGCAAGCCCGTACTCTCGGACTCCGACCTCCCAAAGATCATGATCAAGGGCGACCATTTCAACTACGGCACCACCAAGCTGTACATCTACCGGCCCAACCACCAGATCATCTGGCAGGGCACGGCGAAGGCCGCCGGCCACAAGGGAATCGCCGGAGGCAGCTTCAGCGTGAAGACGGGGGTCATCGACTGCCAGAAGCTCGGGAGCACCGATGGCTTCCTCGCCTACGCCCAGGCGCAGGACGGGCTGTCCGGGCGCTGGTCGGACAGGCACCAGGTCAAGGTCGGCTGCACGGTGGCCTGAGTTCACGCAGTAGGCAAGACTGCGGTGTGGACTCCGAAGAGCGAGCCGAACAGGCAGAAGACGAGTTGATGGGCCGCATCTACCCGGCATTGCGCGACGGCGACCTGACCCGCCCGGGCGAGAGCCTGCTCCGCGACACCAACGTCGAGCCGACCTTCGCCCTCGAACCCCGCCTGTGGACGACGCTGGAACGCGCGCTGGAGGTCGTGGAACGCGACGTTCGCACCGGAGGGATCACCGGTACGCTCCGCCTGACCACCCACGAGGAGGACAGCAGAAGTCTTGCCTGGGTGGAGTTCCAGGGTCGCTATCACGGCAACGGCATCCCAGCCAACGCGGGAAGCGACCCTCAAGGGGTGCTCTGGGAAGTCGCCGATGCCGTCCAAGAAACGATCATGGCGTTGATCTGGAGAGTCTGGCCCGTCTGCGCCACGCACGATCGTGGCCTGCACGCCGGATGGGAACACGGGATGGCTGTTTGGCGGTGCGCCGGCGATGGAACGCATACTGCCGCGCCCGTCGGTGAACTGTCTTGATCGCGCCGACGCATCCCGAAAAGCGGGAGATCATTCCGCTGGCGCGCCCTTTGGCGGGGCATGCGAGGGCGATAGACCATATATCGGGGCAATTCATAATAATAGCGACAGCAACACACAGCGGCGAGTCGGCGACAATTCGCCCGTAGGAGTCATTCATTCCCTCACGAAACAGACCAGATCATGTGAAAGCCCTTTCCGACTCAGAGAATCTTGGAGCGCGTAGCCAACGGCGTTATATTGCATGATTTCTCCGGTCATAGAGGTTTATGATGGCCTCCTGTTCGCGGGACCCGGGGAATCCCGTTGTGGAGGTAGCAGGGGGGCATGAGGCATGGAGTGGTTTCTGGGTCTCATCGGCGGATCTCTGATCAAGGGCTTCGTCAACTTGATTCCGCAACTCATCGGCGACGAATTACGCACCCGCGGCGTCATCCGTACAATGAACCACCAAGACGGGCTGAGCCGAGTCGCCGATGAACGGCGGCAGGCCGCGCGGATGGCCTATCTGGACGAAGAGCACCGGCGACAGCTCCTGTTGGAACGTTACAAAAGCCTGAACGCGCACTATCCACTGGGCACCATCGGACGGCTGCGCTCGATGACCACCGATCAGCGGCCGGCGGTGCTGGTCTCGCCGATGAGCTTCGCCGGTGGCACGAGTGGCCGGGTCACCGGTCTGGTCCACGACGCGTTACGCCAGATCCCGGACTTCTCCCGGCATGCCGCGCTGCACACAGGGGCGTTCGTCAGCGACGGCGGAGTGAGCCGGCTGATCGAGGGCTCGACGGGCGCGGCGGAGATCAGCGCCCTGGAGTTCCCCTCGCACCCGGCGGTGGTCGTCTACTTCGAAGCCGACGGCGATCAGCTCAACGCGTTCGCGTATCTGAGCTCTCTCTTCCCGACGGTCGACGGTCTGACAGGCTTCCCGATCCGGATCGCGTGCTTCGGCTGGGACGACCGGACGACCATGGGCCAGTCCGGCGAGGGCGCGCTGCCCATCTGGCAGTACATCAACATGACCGAGCTGGACCACCCGGACGAGCAGATCGTCGCGGCGATCGTGGCCTGGTTCGTACTGACCTGCGTGGAGACCTACTGGCAGCTTCGCGGCGCCGTGGTGAGCCTGCGCCCGGACACAGCCGGGCCCATCGGCGGTCCCGCGCCCGCGCCGGCCGACGCACCGGCTCAGGCCATCGGAGCCCAGGACGTCGGCGCCCAGGACGTGTTCGCCTGCCGGGTGGAGATGGAAGTCATGGAACTCGAGCGACGTGGCTTCACCGTGGACACCCTGGAGCTCGATCGAGATCGCGTGGCGCTGATCGTCTCGACGAACGCCCTGGGGGTCTCCTTCGTGCTCGACGCCGGCTTCCCCGCCACCCCGCCCGACGTCTTCTACGTGGAGGACACCGGACCGGAGCACCTCGAGCTCGACTCATCCATCTGGTCACCGGAGCGGACCCTGCTCGACATCGTGGAGGTGCTCGGATGAGCGAGCATTTCGTGGTCCGCATCTATGAGTCCGAACTCGCGGTGATCACTGACGAGACCTTGGACCATCACGAGCTGGAGACCGGTGGCAGCCTCTTCGGCCTCTTCGGCCACGGCGGCGGGCCGACCGTCTTCCTCGCGACGCGTCCGGCGGGAGAGGTCCTGAAACGACAGACCTCACTGGAACTCGACCCGCAGGTGACCCGCGCGCTCGAGCAGGTCGCCTGGGACGGGTTCGGGGTCCAATGCATCGGCATGTGGCACTCCCACCATTGGATCGGTCTGATGGAACCGAGCAGTGGCGACCGGGAGCGCACCCGCAGGTACGCGCAGAAGTATCACCGTCCGCAGTACACCGAGATACTCGCCAACTTCGTCAGCAAGGACCCGGCGAATTCCCGGCGTGGCCGGGGCAGGCCCGGGAGCGACTACCGCGTCCAGCTCACGCCCTTCTTCTATCTGGACGCCCGTAACCTCACCAGGGCGGAGACCTTCTTCCACGTGCTCCCCGGGGAGAGCCCGCTGCGCGGCACCCTCGCCAGGCTCGTGGGCGGGCTCGTGGACAGACCTGGCCTCAGCACGGCCATGCGGCCCGCTTCGCGGCTGCCGCAGGAGTCCTACCGGCTTGCCGGATCGGCCGCGTCGGCGGTGTCCGGGTGGCGGCGTTTCGTCTCGGGCGTACGGTCAGACTCCGGGGACGTCGACGAGGTCGCCGACGACCACCGCGCCGACGATTCACTTGAGGCATCGGACGCCAAGCCGGTAGCCGAGGAGCTCGCCGGCAGCTCGGCGGTCTCCGAGAAACGGCCGGACGATCCGGAGGAGCGGCCGCGAGAGGCAGCGGCTCCCACGAAGCCGTCACCTCCCTCGGAAGGGCGGATCGCGCTCCTGCCGATCCCTGATCTCCCCGACTTCGTCACCCAGTACATCGAGCCCGCGGTGCGGCCGCTGGCCGGCCGTTACGACGTCGAGGTCAAGGTGATCCATGCGGACCGCATCGCCGTGATCGTGAGAATTCCCGGCCGCGCGACGCGCCTTCTCCTGTTCGCCGCCTGGGACGGCGAACGCGCTGTCATCGCCGACTGCAGAGTCGCGGTGGCGCGCGGGAAGTCGCACGAGGTCGTGGAATGGCGCGCGCGGCAGCGGGCGGACCTGTACGACCTGCGCGTCCCGCTGAATTGGGGAGTCCTGCTTCTGGAAAAGCTTCGTTGAATTCTAGGGGGGAACTGTGGCCTGGGATTACTACCAGAGAATGCGACTCGTCGAAGACTCGAATGGGCTGCGGACGTACTTCCCGTCCTTCAGCTTCTACGAACCGACCGGTCACACATATGTCAGCGGTTACTGGACGAGCAACATGGGCAACGGCTACGGGGTGACGATCACCGTCCCGCCCGGCTATCCGGACGAGTGCCCGAGCACCTACGTCAGCTATCCCAGCCCGTTGCAGGGCTATATGGGGTGGCGGACGATCGAGTCTTACGGCACCAGCCACGATATGCACACCTGGAAGACCGATCAGCCGGGGTGGGTGAAGATCTGCACCTATCGTCCCGAGCACTGGTCGGTCGAGCACTCGATGCTGAAGATAGTCGAGAAAGGCCTGCTGTGGATCGTCGCGTATGAATGCCACCTGCAAGACGGCAAGCCGATCAAGAATTTTCTCATAGACGCGTGAAAGAATCGAAACCGCAGGAGGCCCCCATGGCCACGGATAAACACAACGACATCCGGGCGTTCATGGAACAGATGAAGGCATCGGGGGGAAACCCGCCGTCCGGCAAGCGGATGGTGCTCAACCCGCAGACCGGCAAGTTCGAAGTGCGCTCGGTCGGCGACCGGCCCGGCGACCAGATCCCGAACGTGTCCGCCGAGGACATGAAGGCGTTCGCTCATGACTGACCAGGCGACCGTGCCCCGCCATGTGGTGTTCACGGACAGCGCGCTCGCCGTCATCGCGCGAGTCGCGACGCCCGGCCCGAAGAGGCTGGGCATGCGGCTGCGCGACCAGGGTGACCTGGCGACCGTCGAGGGAGCGGCCGGCAACGACGTTCTGGTGCTGCCGGAACAGCCCGCGGACGACTGGGTCCTCGACGAGCCCGGCCCGCTGATCGTGTGCTGGACCGAGGACGACGGCATCCGCGCGCATCGCACGTCCGGCTTGGGCCTGCCGGTCGGGGAACGGATCGGGACCTCCGTGGTCCCCGCCGCCGCGGACGCCTTCGAGCGCGTGCACGGCATCTTCGAGACCGACGTGCTCCGGAAGAAGTCCGTCGCGGTGCTCGGCCTGGGCTCCGGCGGCAGCTTCATCGTGCGCGAACTCGCCAAAGCCGGAGTCGGCCGCTTCCTGCTCCTCGACCACGACCGGCTCGAGGTGGGGAACGTCTCGCGGCACGAGTGCGGGCTCGCGGACGTCGGCCGGCTGAAGGCCAACGCGATGCGCGACGTCGTACATCAGCACCATCCTGCCGCGCGGGTCTTCACCAGCGGCCTGCACCTGAACGGTGAGACCCGCCGGCAGGTCAAGGACCTGATCAGGTACGTCGAGGCGGATCTGGTGATCTGCGCGACCGATACCCGGGAGAGCCGGCTGCTGATCAACCGGATGTGCCTGCAAGAGGGGCTTCCGCTGATCCTCGGGGGTGTCTACCGTCGCGCGTACGGCGGCATCGTGCAGCGGGTCATCCCTGGTCTGACGCCCTGTTACCAATGCTTCGTACAGGCGCTTCCCGAACAGGCCGCCGACAACGAGATCAGCAGTGCGGAGGACGCCGCGCGCGTCTCCTACACCGACCGCGCGGTGGCCCCGCAGCCGGGACTGTCCACCGACATCGTGCCCATCGCCCTCCACATGGCCAAGCTGGCGTTGCTGGAGCTGCTCGACGGCGAGTCGCCCGCGTTCGCCACCCTCGGCGCCGACCTCGTCGCCCCGATCCACCAGTGGATCAACCGCCGGGAGCTGGCCCACGCGGGACTCGAGCCGATGGGGGTGTCCATCGACCAGCAGAGCGTGCTCCGCTGGTACGGAGTCCTCCTCCACCAGCTCGAAGACTGCGCGGTCTGCGCGGCCGGCTCCGCCGTGGCCAAGTCGGAAGACGACGAGTACTTCGGCGGCCCCGAACCTGCCTGACCGGTCATGCCCTGCTGGTCGCCGTCTCGTGCAGGAATGAGCGCAGTTCGGCGGTGTCGATGATGTGCGCCAGTCTAGGGAGAACGCTGGTCATCAGGGTGTGGTGGGTTTGCGGGTCCGGGTCGGTGACGCCGTCGGACAGGATGTAGAGCTGGTAGTCACGGTCGGCGGCGTCGATGACGGTGGACAGGACGACGCCGCTGGTGGTGATGCCGGCGATGACCAGGGTGGTGATGCCGCGATCCCGCAGCCGCCGGTCAAGGTCTGTCGTGGACAGCGCGCCGTAGCGGGTCTTGCGGACGGTGATGTCACCGGGCTCGGGGGCGAGCTGATCGTGAAAGGCGGTGGCGGGATCCTCGTGGTGCATGAGGCGCTGCCGGCCGATGAAGGAGAAGGTCTTGTTGGCCGGCGGGATCGCGGCCCAGTCGGCTTCGGTGAAGCCGACCCGTACGTAGGCGATGGCAGCGCCGTGCGCTCGCATGTCGGCGATGGCGCCGGCCACCCGTGACAGCAGTGCTTCAGGGTCGGCCGACTCGGGGAGCGAGGCCAGGATCGCCGGCTGGTAGTCCATGACGAGCAGTGCGGTGGTCCGAGGGTCCAGCGCCGGGGTGGTGACGGTCATGTCTCTCCTTTTGGATGATGAGGGGGTTCCGGGGCCGGATGAGGCGTCTTTCGCGCTCGCGGTGGCTTGTAGTCCCTTGGCGCCGCTCATCAAATCGGAGCCTGTCGCGGGGTGTCCAACAACCGACACGCCGAGGGAAACAACCAGGAGTTGTTCATGGAGCTGGACCTCGGTGCCGTCAGGACCTTCCTCGCCGTCGTCGACGACGGGCATTTCACCGAGGCGACCGCGACCGTCCCGGCGGCTCGCGCTTGAATCACCAGGCTTCCAGCGATCGTCTAATCTTTCGGAGGTGGCGAACACATCCGAAGACCTCGCATTGCCCACCGCCCTGGCCGAGGTGGCCGAGGTCGGCTTCGAGTGGGAGTGGGACGAGGAGACCGACGAGGCCAGCGGCTGTGATTTCGAGCCGTACGACCAGTTCGAGGAGCCCGACCGGACAGCGTGGTGGTTTCGCCTGTGGACCGGCAACCAAGAGGTCGACGGCAGCGAGTTCCGCTTCTTCGGCACGACCGGGGCGGGTGACTACACCGGCTTCTGGCTGGTACGGCCCGATGCGGCGATCATCGACCAGCCCGTCGTGTACATCGGTTCCGAGGGTGAGTACGGTGTGATCGCCCGCGATCTCGGCGACCTCCTCTGGCTGTTCGCCGCCGGTCTGGGCCCCGCCGAGGCCTTCACGGACCCGGACTCCCCGGCACAGCCGAACGAGGCCTTCCATGCCATCGCCGAGCGACACGCACCCGGCCGCCGCCGTTCCCCCAGTCAGATCGTGACCGCCGCACGAGCGGAGTTCCCGCATTTCCCGGATCTCATCGACGCGATGTGCCGCTGAACGGCACTCACCACTGATGCCCCCTCATGGCACAGCGCGTGTGGGCATCTCCGTCGTGAATGACTGGGAACTGCCCGGAACCGATTGCGGTGCGCTATAGGGCCGGTCGTTCAGAGGTGCCGAACAGTGTCGCAAGCTACAAACGGGCGCTTGTCCTTGGGCACGGAGCCCAAGAAGGCGTGACCGATCACGGTGCGGGACCCGGTAAGCATGTGGTGGACGGACGATATCGACTGAGAAAGCAGAGGCGCCGCGATGCGTGATGAGCTGGTTGTGCGGCCGATGGGCAGGCTCGGATTGCCGGTCACGCCGGTGGGGATCGGGCTGGCCGCGCTGGGCCGGCCGGCGTACATCACGCTCGGCCGGGAGGAGGATCTCGGCGGTGATCGCAGCGTCGCCGCGATGCGGGCGCGGACCTGGGCGGTGCTGGATGCGGCGCTGGCGGCCGGCGTACGGTACTTCGACGTGGCCCGCTCCTACGGCAGAGCCGAGGAGTTCCTCGCCGGCTGGCTGCGTGAGCGCGCCATCGCGCCCGGGGCTGTCACCGTGGGGTCGAAATGGGGGTACGCCTACGTCGGTGACTGGCAGATGGACGCCGACCGGCACGAGGTGAAGGAACTGTCCGCTGACCGGCTGCGACACCAGCTGGGCCAGACCCGAGCGCTGTTGGGCGAGCATCTTTCGCTCTACCAGATCCACTCGGCCACCGTCGAAAGCGGCGTGCTCGACGACGAGGACATCTTGGCCGAGTTGCGTGAGTTGCGCGCCGGGGGCGTCTCGGTCGGCCTGTCCACGACCGGTCCGCACCAGGCGGACACCATTGATCGGGCGGTCGAGATCGGCCTGTTCGACACGGTCCAGGCCACCTGGAACCTGCTGGAGCGATCCGCCGGCCCGGCCCTGGCTCGGGCGCACCGTTCCGGCATGGGGGTGATCGTCAAGGAGGGCGTGGCGAACGGCCGCCTGACCTCCCACACCGCCCCTGCCGCGCTCGACCATGCCGCCCGGGAACGCGGCCTCACGCCGGACGCCCTGGCCTTGGCGGCCATCCTCGCCCAACCGTGGGCCGGCGTGGTGCTCAGCGGGGCCGCCTCGGTGGATCAGTTCCGCAGCAACCTGACCGCGATCCGCGTCGACTGGGATACGGAACTGGACGAGCGCCTGGCCGTACTGACTGAGAGCCCTCAGACGTACTGGACGACACGAAGCTCGCTGAAATGGCAGTGATCGCTCCGTTGCGGGGACTGTTCGTGGCTGGGTTGTGACCTTTTCGCGGTGACTCGTAGAGGGTTCGGCGTCCTCCACCTCGCGCGCGCAGGCGACGCCGCAGGAAGGCACCTCATGCTGGCAGACCGGTCGGGTCCCAATGAGGTGGCGGCTATGTCGATCCCCATGATGCGGCGTATGCTGGGCCTTTTCATGGCTTTGAGCGGATCATTTATTTTGGACGGAGCCGAACGTAATGCAGGTGTACTATCCCAAGCTCATTGCGCCGGTGCGGAGAGTGGGAAGGCGAGAATTCGACCTGTCCCGGCACGTGGTCGTGATGGGAATTGTGAATCGTACGCCAAACTCGGGCCTGGATCCGAATCGGTCGATGGAGGCCGGTGAGGCGATCAGGACGGCGGAGCGGGCACTACGGGATGGCGCGGAATGGCTTGATGTAGGGGGCCGGGCGTTCCGCTCTGATCAGCCGCCGTTGTCGGGGGCGGAAGAGATAGACCGAGTGGTGCCCGTGATCAAGGGTATCCGGGAGAAGAGTGACGCCGTGATCAGCGTGGACACCCATCTGCCGGAGGTCGCGGAGGCGGCTTACAAGGCGGGTGCCGACGTTATCAATGACACGAACGGGCTCCGTGCGCCGGGAATGGCGAGCCTTATTGCCGAAACGGGGATGAGCGTTGTCATCACGCACAGCATCGGCGGGCCGGGCGAGGTCGTAGCGAGTCCCCAATATGAGGATGTCGTTGGCGAGGTGGCGGAATTCCTTCGGCAACGGGCGGACACCGCGGTCGGCTGTGGCATCAAACCGGAGAAAATCTTCATCGATCCGGGGCACGACCTGAACAAGACCACCGAGCACTCGAACACGATAACCCGCCGACTGGGAGAGATCGCGGCAATGGGATATCCGGTGCTCGTGGCGTGCAGCAACAAGCATTTCATCCGGGAAAGCCTCGGGGTGGTGCCGGGCAGCGAAGCACTGAAGGCCGGAACGATTGCGGCGAACACGATGTGCGTCTATCGGGGCGCGAGGGTCGTGCGGGTCCATGATGTCGCCGGGAATGTCGCTGCGATGAGGACAGCGGAATCAATGCTCGGCATGGCGTAAATCTGTGCGGTAGGAGCCAAGCCCGTTATTGGGGCGGCGAAGGGTCCTGCTTGGACGGGCGTTCCTCAGGTTTCGGGGTGCGCGGGGGCCGCATCATCGACGGGTCGGCGTAGGCGAGATAACCGTACTGGGAGTACTGCTCGGCCCGCCGTAGATCCTTTTCCCGCCTCTCGAGGTCACGCAGCGCCCTGCGCGCGAGCTGCTCCGTCTCCGGGTGCCCGCTGGCGATCGCCTCGCGGTACCAGCGGCGGGCTTCTTCCACATGCCCCTGCTGCTTTTCCAGCAGTCCGAGGTCGTGCATCGTGTTCGGCGCGTGATCGGGATGGCCTGAGGCGATCGTCTCCCCGTACCAGAGCCGGGCGGGAGCAATCTCGTTCTTCTCGTGCAGCAACGCGCCCAGATGGATCATGGCCCAGGGCGCGTGTTCGGGATGACCGGTGGCGATCGCCACACCGAACCAGTGCCGGGCCTCGTCCAGATTGCCCTGCTGCTTTTCCATCAGCCCCAGACTGCATTTGGCACGGGGCGCGTGTTCGGGATGACCGCTGGCGATCGCCTCGCCATACCAGTGCCGGGCTTGCTCGACATTGCCTTGGCGCTTTTCCATCAGGCCGAGCTCGTACATCGCGTACGGCGAATGGTCGGGATGGCGGAGGGCGATCGCCTTCCTCCACCAGCGGCGCGCCGCATCGAATTCCCCGGCATCTTGTAACTGACTGGCGGTTCGCCCCCACACGTCCGCCTCGATGTCGGTGTCGGGGTGATCCAGCAGGGAGAACGCCGCCGGGTACGCCTGCTGCTGCAGAGCGGCATAACCGATGTCCCGGCGCTGATCCCCATCGAAGTACTCGTCGGCATAAGCCCATAAGGCGTCGTGCACGGGCCAGCAGGCCGGTTCGCTCGCGTCCTCGGCGAACACCGTCAGCAGCGAGTGCGGACCATAGAACCGGCCCGACCCCGAAGCCTTGAGATCGATCAGCCGCGGTCGGCTGCTGTCGGCGGTCATGGCCCACTTCAGGGCCGAGCGGTAGCCGGTGACGGGTACGGGAGCATCGGGCGGGAGAGCGGCAATCTCGCGCCGGTAAGTCTGGAAGAGATGGTCAAGAATGTCGCGTGTGAGCAAGCGCTTGGTGTCCAGGTGCAGCCGGTACCAATCGGTGACGGCGTGCAGCACCGCGATGCGGTCGGTGAAGTGTTCCCCGTCACCGGCCAGGGCACGGCGGAGCTCTTCCCAGGCCACCATGAGGCGGCCCATCAGCACATCATGGCCTTCGGCCAGCACCGGCCGCAGAGCGGCGTAGGCGTTACAGGACTCGAGGGCTCGACGCTCGACCGGCGTGATGGTCCCCAGTTCGACCCGCACCGCGTTCTCGTCGAGGAATCTGGCCGTCCGACCGGAGAGCGGCTCTTCCCGAGACCCGCCGTAGGCCAGGGTGACCGCCACCCACAAGCCTGGCGTGAACTGGTCCAGCGGAATCGCCGCCAGATCATCCAGGCGCTGCGGAACCAGACCGTCCAGCCAGAGCACCACAACACCACCACGATCGGCGCGATGACGGGCCGCGTGCTCGATCATCGCGCCGACCGGCAGGCGGGGATCGTCGTGGTAGGCCACCACCCGACAGTGACCGGGCAGGTGAGTGAGCACCGCGTGCGCGAGTGTGGCGGTGGCTCCCGCGAGCCGAGGCCCGTGGACGATCACGAGACGCGGGCCGTCGTCGTCGCTGAACGCCGCTGCCAGCAGATCGTCGGCGGCACGCGGAATGTAGGGCTGCTGCCCGTCGGCGGCGAACCGGTTGACGTGTACCCCCAGATCCCGCGGACTGATCTCGTTCAGCTCTTTCGGGCGGCCGCTGCCGTCAGTGAGATCCGGCCACAGGACCGGCTGGAGCTCGGCGTAGCACCGCCAGCACCAGCCCCAGGACCAACCACAGCGGCTCAAAATCGCCGCCGTTGAGCACCTGGTTGGTCGCCACTCCCAAGCTGATCGTCAGCACCGCGGCGGCGATGACGTACGCCACACTGCGCGCCGTCTTCACGGTGGGGCGTCGGCGACGTGTGGCACTGCGCTGAGGGGCCATGCTCGGTCCTCTCCAGAGCTGCAGGGTCCCACAATGGCTTAATAGTGCACCCGGAGATGCCGAAGAGCCCGCACAGGGCGGGCTTTTCGGGGTTGGATACTTCCGAATTAAGACATCGTCTCCAGTTCGGCACGCGTCAGCTTGAGGGGGTTATCCGGCAGCGACGCGGGGTTGCTGGAGGTGTCCAGCGGATACTTCGCCTGGACGGGGTTGAGCAGTGCGGCGGGCGAGTCAGGGTAGGTTTCCAGGAACAGGACGTAGCCGCTGTCCTCGTTCATCGCAGTGGTGTGTTCCTCCGCGTAGGTCACACCTTCGAAGTTTCCCCCGAGCTCTTTGACCTCGATGGACTGCCCCGCCTGAGCCTGACCTTTGAAGACCTTTATCACCTGGGCGGTGTAGACGGTGATGACCGTCGGTGGGGCCTCGGGCTCAGCGGCCACCGCGGCAGGGGCTCCCGCGTTGGGATTCAGGTTCGGATCTGTCTCCGCCGGATCGGGCGCTTCCGCCTGTTCCTGGAGATAACGCGGCTCCCCGACGATGCGGGCTTCGACGACCAGGGTCGCCTTGTCGAAGAGCGCATCGGCGCTCTGGTACTGGGGATAGTCGGCTCGATAGAGGACGGGTTCCTCATGCGCCGAGCATGCGGTCACGAACACCGCGGCGAAGACAATCGCGCCAAGACGCCGTAGCACTGGTCGGCCTCCTTTAGTAGTAGGCGTTGACGTCGGCGACATCGTGCGACTGGGGCTTGGTCATCGAGTTGCGGTTCCTGCTCGAATTCATGATCGAGGTGCCCGAGTTGTGCGCGAGGTTCAACGCGTGCCCGAGCTCGTGAACCAACGTGCTCGTGACGAAGTTCGAGAAATTCGACGCGTCCCTGTTGATCGTCCGGGAGTTCAGCCGGATGTACATGCACATCCCGCCGCACCGCTGATAGTGCCCATAATAGGTGTTGCTGTAGGACTTCACCGTGATCGTCGAGCCGGAATTCGAGTTCTTGTAGAAATTGGCCGGGCTCGAGGTCGCGTTCCAGTTGGCCAGCGCCTTGTTCATCGGCGTCTGCCAGGTGCCGTTATAGCTGTAGGGGTAGATGTGAATACTGGCGATGTCCTGGCCGGTGCCGTTCCAGTGGGCGAATGCCGGCGAGATACCCACCGTCCCCACCAGCATGACGGCGAGGACCAGGAAAAATCCTCGCCGCGCGTTACGTCCTAACGTTCCCGGATGCATTTTCGAGACGTCACTCCTTGCGTTCTGGAGTTGCCGTGCGTGAACACAAAAGGGGGCTGATCGAAGCGCTTTGAACGGAGTATGAATGCCAGAATGATCACGTGTCAAGGATCGTTGAGCGGGATTTCAGAGGCATGGGCATGAGGGCGCGAAATGAGGTGCGCCGGAGCGTCCTGGAGGGTTGAGCAAGCATGATTTCTTCCCTGCGAAGAGTCCACACACACGTCCTCGGCGCAATCGCATGCCGAGCGATCAGAATGGAACGTGCCACATAATCGCGACCGTAGGATCACGCGAATCGTCGACGAAAGCGACCGATGGATGCCGGGCAGGCGGTGGCGGTTCCTAGGCGGAGGGGGCCAGAGCCTCCAGCGCCTCCTCCGCGCGGCGCATCGCCTCCTTGGCGTCGGACGTGACGATCTCCGGGTCGAAGTTCAGGTCGTGGAAGACATCTGTCACGCCCTTCGCCGCCAGCTCCCCCACATCCGCCCGGATCTGCTCGAAGGTCCCAGTCAGCGGCTGCCGCTCCTCAGCCCCGCCAGGGCGTACCCGGGTCACCCCCCGGCAGACGAAGCGGAACCCGTCGGCGTCGCGGCGACCCGCCTCCACGGCCGCCGACTTGATCAGCTCGATCCGCCCGGCGACCGCCGACAGGTCCTCCCGGCTCGAACTGATCCAGCCGTCCGCGAGCCGCCCGGCTCGGCGCAGTGCCACGTCGGCGGTGCCGCCGAGCAGGATGGGCGGCACCGGCGACGGCTTGGGGTCGATGTGGGAGCGCGGCACCTGGTAGAACTCCCCGTGGTGCTCGACCACCCCGTCCCTCCACGCTTTGCGCAGGACCTGGACGAACTCCTCGCCCCTGCGCCCCCGGTGTTCGAAGCCGACTCCCGCCGCCTCGAACTCCTCCGGCAGCCACCCCAGCCCGAGCCCGGCCGTCAGCCGGCCCATGGAGACGTTCTGGAGGGTCGCGAGCTGCTTGGCCAGCAGCACCGGCTGGACGAAGGCGTTGATGATCGCCACGCCCAGCCTGATCGTGTTCGTCACCCCCGCCAGGTAGGCGAGCGTGACGAGTGGGTCGTGCACGCTGCGATATGTCGGACCCATCGGGTGCCCCACCGGATAGAGCACCCGCTGGAAGGTCCAGAGCTCGTGGTATCCCAGTTCCTCGGCGCGGGCGGCGACACGGCGCATGTTGCCCGGCGTGGCCCACGGCCCGGACTGCGGCACGGCGAAACCTATCCTCATGCCATCTAGTCTGACTGACGCCCGTTGGTTCCAGGAATGCCCCTGTGACCTGCGAGGAAGAATGAGACAGGCCACACAGGGGCGTGGCCATTCCGTGCACATTCCGTAGCGAAGCCCTGTCGATCATTCTTCCCCCAGTGCCATCTCGATGCGCTGATTGGCAATCCCGCGTTGGCCGTCGAGGCACTTGGCGTAGATCTTCAGGAGTATGGCCACGCTGTGCCCGGCCCGCTCGGCAACCTCGGGGGCATGCACGCCAGCGTTCAGCCACAGCGACACCGCCGCATGCCTCAGGTCGTAGGGCCGCCCAGCCAGCGGGGACTCCACCTGCTCAGGAGTGAACGCCAGTTGGCGGGCCTTCCGCCACACCTGGGGATAGCTATCGCTGGTGAACGTGCCACCGCCGCGGGTGTAAAAGAGCCTCCCGTCCGGAGTCGTGCCGAAGGTCTCGATGTGGGCGCGCAGGATGGCGACCAGCTCTGGAGGGATCGGCACCGGACGGTCCTCGCCATCCTCGCGATGTTTCAGGCCGCGCTCCTCGAAGACCCGCCCAGAGTCGGTGAAATCTTTGCTGCTCTGCGGGCGTGTTCTGGCCGGGGTGAGTTGACCCCAGCCTTGCACCGGCAGGAAACAGTCCTTCTCGCGCAACCCTTGTGCTTCCGCCGGGCGCAGGCCGGCGAAGTACATGCACGCGAACATCCCCGCCAGCATGGGTCCGCGCGTGCGTCCGATGTAGGTCACGGCGATCAGCAATTCGCGTGCTTGCCGAGGGTTGACGACCACGCGCCGGTCCACCAGGTTGCTCGACTTGACCGGCCTCCACTTGACCCGATCTAGGGGGTTGGCGTCGAGTTCCTCCAGTTCGACGGCGTACTCCAGGGCGGTGTGCAGCGCGGCCCGCTTGCGCCTGAACGTCGAGGGAGCCGCCTTTGTGCCGTCCAGGCATACAGCCAGGGCCTCCAGAGCAGCGCGGGCGTGGCGGGTCTCCTTGAGTTCGTTCACCGGCAGTGAGGCCGCCTCCAGCCAGCGCAGCGCGGCGGCGGCCTGCCCGTCGAGTTCCGGCTGGCGTTCCTCGGGGAGGAACACATGTTTGAATAACCCGCGGCGCAACACCGCAGTGCCTGGGCGGCCTTTGCGGTCGGTCGTCAGGACCAGTGTGACCGCGACCAGGGCCTCGGCGACATTCTGGCGTGTGCCGGGCGCCAGATGCGGCCACCGGGCTTTCATGTAGGCCCTGGCGAACGCCATCCAGGTACGCGAGTTCTTGGCCTTGAGCATCGATTGAGGCAGGCCCATGTCGGTGTCGAACCACTCGCCGTTCTTTGCTGCCTGGCGCAGGTCGGAGAGGAAGTTCTCAGCCAGTTCCGACCCGCCGAGCGTGTTGGAGAAGGGCTTGCCGTCCACGGTCCACCGCACCACGTACGACGGCTTCTTGCTGCTCGCGTTGCGCCTGATCTTCCAGAACTTGACCTTGTACGATTTGCTCACGCGTCCACCTCGAGCGAGGCCAGCCACGCTCGGTAGTGGTCGCGCGGGATGCGGTATCTCCCGCTGGGGAGTCGGATCATTCCTTCGGGCGTACAGCCGCGGGTCACCCAGTGCTGCCACGTCCGCCGGTCAATCTTCAGCTCCTCCAAGATCTCGGGGACGGTGATCCACTTGTCGTCGATGCTTGCCGAGTTGACGGCCTTCTTCCGGGCCGGCCGGGTGGAGCCAGGTTGGTTACGGCGGGTGGATGCGGCCATGATGGAGGCACTCCTATCGGGTTGAGGTGGTAGGGGTACGGCCCCGGGCGGTGCTTGCAGGCTTGAGCCCGGGGCCGTTGCGCTACTCAGCGGGTTGTGGGAGCCGGACCTCGGCGTAGATGCGAACGTTGCGGCTGGCGCCTCGGCACGGGATGGGGCGGGAGATCTCGACGACGTCGAAGGTGCGGGCGATCAGGTTGGCGGCCTGGGTGGCTTCCTCAGGCAGACCGATGATGCGGATTCTCATGCGGGTTCCTCCAAACGGGGGGTGGCGGAAGCCCTTATCCGACGAGGTGAGGGGTGCGCTGCGTACGCCGGAAGTAGCGGGTGGCGCCTGAATCCGGGGCGGCCGGGCGTGTCGCCAGGTTGTTGCCGATCATTAATGGCCTTTCCCGCGCGACCGAGGGGTGGCGTCCGAGTGATCGCGTCTCCCGCACCACCACCGAGACGATCATGCCTCGGCATGCGGCGCGAGAGACGCGATCAACGCGCGTCTCTGTCACCTTATGGCTACGCGATCAATCCTGTCCACTGAGCCATGAATAGCCCTGTGACCTGCTGTTTTACTAGATCACTTCGGCTGGGAGGTCAGACTTCCGGCCAATCGTTGCCGTAGTCGGCCCATGCCTCCATCTCGCCCTCCCAGCCGAAGTAGTGCACGGACTCCATGCCGCACCTGCTGCTACAGCGCAGCAGCACGTGGGCGTCGCCTTCGATACCGAAGTACGCCTCGTCCTCGACGGGCTCCAGCGTGCCGCCGCACCCGTCACGGGTGCAGGGTGTGGCAGCGTCGGCCGGTACCTCACGTGGCATCCGTCATGCCTCCGGCCGGAGCGCTGGGTCGCGCTTCCAGTCGATGGTCGGGTCGTCGTGCTCCTCGCCCAGGCCCTCCCACCAGTTCGCGCCGCCGTAGTCGTCCTCGACAGCCAGCGCGTGCTCCGTGCAGTGCCCGAAGTCCGCTTCCGGGTCGGACTGCTCGCGGCAGCGCTTGGTCCCGGTCCAGTTGCCCTGCTCGACGACCCAGGAGCAGAGGCCCTGCCGGAACAGCGCCACCTCCTCCGCCAGCCACCGGCTCGGGTGTGTCTCGGGCGTGATGCGGACACCCGCCGGCCGCCCGTCCGTGTGCACGTACGTCACGCTCCCTCCCCCGTGTATTCGCGGCCACGGTAAAGCGCCGCTGTGGCGTCCTCCTCCGCGATCCCGTCACCCCAGGCCAGGACTCGGCCAAGAGCGAGGTGCAGGCCAGACAGCCGCCCCTCGGAGATCTGCTCCCCGCGGTGGTGGGCGATGGCGTACGCCTGCGCGTGCACCTGCCGCTCCTGCTGTATGTCGAGGGTGAGTTGGTCGATCAGTCGTTGCATCTCGATGTGCGGCATGAATCAGCGCCGCCCTTCGGCCGTCCGCCAGGACGTGTGCATCTCCGGCGCGGAGCGCGGCTTGGTGGTGCGACTGGTGACGGCTGCCAGCACGGCGATGACGACCGTGAGCGTGGCGAGCGCGCCCGCGACGCCGTACAGCAGGTCACCGATCAGTGCCACCTTGGGCTGGCCGTCCGTGTACGTGTACCTCATTGCCCCTCCGAGATCGGCGTGGCATACGGGAAGTGGATTTCGTGCCCGCGGCTGCACCACCCGTTGAACGGGCCGGTTTGGGTGTCTGCGAGCGCGACGCCGTTGGCTCCGCACCCGCCGCTAGGGCCAGGGCATGTGAACAGGGCCACCCATCCGTGTCCGGACGGGTGTTGGACGGTCGTAAACGCGGTGTTTCCGACGTACCTCATCAGCCGAACTCCCCCGGCCAGTACGTGATCGGCAGCGCGCCCTCCGTCGTGGGATCGACGAACAGGTCGGCGCTGAACGAGCAGAACCCGGTCGGCCGAGGGTCATACGTGGCGTAGCCATAGCAGATCGTCGCCCGCACCCGCTCAGCCCCGCCCACGAGTGTGGCCAGCGGGTCGTCCACCACGGCGTCGGGCGGGAAGTGGATGTGTCGGATGTACTCGGCAACAGCCGCCGTCATCTGGTCCGGAGTGACGTGGCCGAAGGTGAACAGGTAGTCGTCCTCCTCGGCGTCGTAGACCTGGAGGCCATGAGCGGGAAACCCCTCGGGCAGGTCAGGCGGCAGAAGCGGGCCAGGCGCGGTCGCGTGCGTGCACATCACGCCTCCCCAGACACAGACGGGGCCACGAGCCGGTCCTGGTAGTCACGGCCCCGGTTGAAAGCCGTCACGACGCCTTCGGGCGGGACGCCAGCCTGCAACGCGAGAGCTCTCCCCAGCGCAACGCGGAGCCCCTGGAGCCGCTGAGACGCGAGATCCTTTCCGCGCTCGTACTTGGCGGCGTGCGCTTCCTCGTACGCGGCGAGCGTCTGCTGGGCGTCCGTGGCGAGCTGGTCGATCAGCCGCTGAAGGGCGCTGTCGTCTACGCGGCTGCTCATGCGGTGTCCACGGTCAGCAACTCCACCGTCGCGGCGGCCAGGTGCTCCGCAGCATCCAAGACGTTCAGAGGCAGGCGCTTCTGGGCAGTGGCGTCGATGACTTCCAGGAGACCGGCCAGAGCTTCGCTGGCCACGACGACTGTCTGGTCGTCCTCGTCCAGCGCGGCGGCCCTCAGCAGCCGGGCTGCTTGGATCAGCCGACTATCCGGCATCACAGCCACCCCTCACGGGCGAAGCCGCAGTCCAGCGGCGGCTCCCACAGCTTCATGCCGGTGACCCAGCTCAGCCGGATCACGCGCGGGCCGACGTCCCCGGTCGGGGTGAGCTGCGCGTACACCGACATGACCACGTCCTCTGGCGGGGCGACCAGATCGTTCGGGTTGAGCAGAATCTCGTACTGGCCTTCGCCGACGCGTGCGTACAGCACGTGAGAGATGCCGTCGTCTCCGGCATATGCGATCTCGACGGCGCGAAACAGCTCGCCCATCAGCTTCCCCCTGGCACGAAGTCGGCGGCGACCTGGTCGAGCAGGGCGAGGTCGTCGTGCGACGCCTCGACCAGGCCCGCGGCGGCGAGCCCATACACCCAGACCGGTTCGATGCCAGGCGCGGCGCGGAACTCGACGTGACTGATGAAGCCTCGGGCGTACTTGATTGTCCGCCGCGTCAGCTCCCGGAGCTGTCCCCGGTCCAGCCAGCGGACGTTGCGGGTCTCCCGAGAGCTTGGCCTGAGATGGCCGGTCACCTGGACCTTGTAGAAGTAGAAGTGGTGGCCGATGCCGCGGGGGCCGGGCTGGCGACGGCACCGGTTGGGCCACCACGCGTCCAAGAAGAGTTCGAGGCGGACGACGTTCAGTCCGACCTCTTCGTGAACCTCCGCGCATACGGCGTCGGCGGCGGTCCCGTGAGTGTCGATGTGCCCGGCCGGCCCGGCGGCGCCGGGCGGGTCGGTGTTGCGGTCGAACACGAGCAGCCGCCCGTCCTCGTCGAAGATGAGGGCGGCGACGCTGGTGTTGTCGCAGACCTTCGTGCTCACTGGTCGGCCTCCAGGACCTCGAACACAGGGATCATCGCCTCGAACTGGGCCGCCATGGTCCAGTTCGGAGCGGTGACTGCCGATGCGGTGTACGTGAGCGGCAGCCACAGCTTGAGGTCGGGGCCGAAGTACTTCGTGGCCTCGCGCATCGCCTTCTGCCGCAGGTCGTCGTCGTTCGTGCCGGTCACGTATGCCTGGTAGCACCGGCCGGTCGGGGGTTCGTTCATGGTGGTCACGTTCGTGATCTCCTTGAGAGTTAGGGGGCTGACGCGGCTCACCCTCACGTGCCTCTGCGCCAGCCCTTGGTCATCGGGTTACGGAGAGAATCTGAGCCCTACGCGCCGGACGAGCAGTCGCTGGTAGGCGACGAGTCGGTGGACGAGTCGCAGGCGGGGGGCTCCTCGGTGGAGTTGGTGCCGAACCAGCCGGTGTCGGCCGTGTCGGTGGAGTCGGTGCTGGGCCAGCTGGGGTTGCGGGAGCCGCCACGCTGGCCACCGCCGTACGGGCGGCGCCTCGGGGATCGGTTCGTCATGATCGTTTCCTTTCGTCGGGCCCGGTGACGGGCCGGATGTCCCCATGGCCGGGTGGCCGGAGGAAGCCCAAAATTCCGTTGGCGGTTTCGCCAACCAGAGGACAGCAGGAATCTGTGTCCTGTACGGGAAGCCGGGCGGCGCTTACCATGCGCGCATGGACGGTTCGTTCGCGGAGTCGTACGCCCAGGTTGCTCGTGAGCGGGTGGCGGACATCCCTGTCCCCGCCCGGTACGCCTTCCCCGACGTTCTCATTGAGGACGGGTACGGCGTCCGGATTGTGCCGTCCACGCCGGATAACCCCAAGCCCGTCCTGACGATCGGTGACCGCGTGATTCTCGCGGGGGCGCGGGGAGTGATGCAGGGCATCGTCGCCGTCGAGGTCGCCCAGGCGCACCTGGCAACACGCGAGCGCCGGTCCGCTGAGGCGGCCGGCGGGTGGGCGTTCCCGCTGATCGTGTGCAGCGCGGTCCTGCTGGGGCTGGGACTGCTCGGCGCCGTGACGTGGTTCATCGCCCTGGGCGGCCTGGGAATGACCGGCGGCATGCTGGGCGTGCGCCCCCGTCTCGCCGGTGCGCAGGCGATGCGGGAACGCATCTTCGAGGCCGACGATCTCGCCGTGGACTGGGTCGGACGACAGGCCGTCGTGGACAGCCTGAGGTGGCGTGCAGAGCAGGCCGAACCCGAGTCCCAGCCTGGACCGCTGGGGGCAAGGTTCGCGACTCCGACCATCAAGGAGCGGATCGCGCACCTCGGCGCATAACCACAGGCAGGTCATGACGCCTTCCCAACCGCCACGTACCGGTCACTTTCGTCATCGACCGGCTTCGCCTCCCCTTTGCCCTCCAGCGACTGGACGGCCAGCAGGATCGGCATGGGCTGCATGCCGGTGGCCAGCGACATGTCCATGACGGTCAGCCCCTGCTCGGCATGCGCCAGCAGCGGCCGGATCGCGCTCTCGGCGACGGCCAGCTCCTCAGGCGCGAGTTTCATGAAGGCGATCAGGTTGTCGAGGTCGGGCGTTTCGAGCATGCCGTTGCCGTCGTCGCCGAGCTGCGGCGTGCCCTCGGGCAACCCGTCTTCCTCGCCGTCGTCGCCGAGCTGGCCTCCGGTGTTGGGAGTGCCCGCAGCCTGCGTGGCGGCTTCGTCTGGGTTCGCTGGCATCCACCAGATCGGGGCGGGCGGCTCGTCGCTCAGGATTGCGTGTAGGTTCTCCACGTTCCGGAGCCGTGCCATGACCGGCCGTTTCGTGGCTCCCTTGACGTAGCCGCAGCCCGCCGTGTCCGCGCCGTTCGGGAATACCTCATCGATCATGTGTGGGTAGACCTCCATCGTCTGGTTGATGGTGGCCTGAGCGATGTACGGGTCGCCGTTGCGGAGAAGAATCACGTTGCCTGCGTTGAGCAGACCCAGCAGGTCGCCGCCGCCAAACGAAGCGACGTACGCGTTCTGATCGAGGATCCACGGCACGATGCCGGTCTTGGCGCCCTCGGCGAGAATGTCGTACACCATCTCCACCAGCTCAGCGTCGCGGGCCAGCGCGTGGAACTCATCGAGCGCGAGCACGAGCATGTCGAGGCCGTGTGCGCCGGGGTGGTCGTAGGACTGCACTCCGCGCAGCTTGTTGCCGAACTGGTCGGTCCATTCGACGTTGGCCAGGAAGCGGCTGCGGCGCTCTTTCTCGGCGTGAACCCGCTCTACCAGTGCCTTGATCCCTAGATGCTCGACCGCGACACCGTCTTTGGGCAGGTAGGGCAGCACCTGGGGACAGGACTGGCCGTTCATCGGGTCGCCGTACAGCAGCTTGATCGGCTTGTCCTTGAATTCGCACGCGGCCGACTTGAGTAGTGTGCTCTTGCCGGTGCGTTGCGCGCCGATGATGGTGACGGGCCGAGGGCCTGACCCCGGCTGCCAGAGCCTGAGAGCGGCGTCGCCGCGACCATCGGCGAACGGGCCGATCTCCCAGATGCCGGTCTCCATGTCGAGACCAGGCTTGTTCCACCACTGGATGTCCTCGACGGCGAGCTTGTTGAGGAACGTCACCTCGGCGGCGTTGAGACGCCGGTCCAGGGGTGCCTCGATCTGGATTTCGTCGATGGTGGCGCCGAAGTCCCCGCACACCTTTTCGCGGGCGGCCATGGCCTCGCGGGTGATGTTCCCGTCGAGGACGAGCCTGTAGCGGACACCGTGTGCGCCGCCATAGTTGAACTCGGTCCGGTTGGTGAGCTTGGAGCCTGGCAGCGCGCCCCGACTTTTCTTGGCGGTGGTGGCGTCCCAGCGGATCACATACGGGTCCGGCCGGTCTTCTTCCTGCGGTGTGGGCCGGGATGGGAGGGCTTGCCGTTTCGGCCGGTCCGGCAGGCTGATGCGGGTCCGGTAGCGGTAGATGCGCGGGAGGATCGCCAGCCCGGCCCCGGCGAACATCAGCGTCTGCATCCAGCCGTCCGCCCCAGCCTCGGCGGCGATGGTGAGCCACGCCCCTGCGGCGGCCCACCACCAGCGGGACGCGAGCCGCTTACGCAACTTCGGAATGAACATCCGGACCAGGGCAGTGACGCCGTATGCGGCGGCCCCGCCGGCGGCGACCTGCCAGCCGGGCACATCGAGGGTGTGGAGGAGCATGCCGCTCCCCCACACAACCGGAGGAACAGCGTGCGCGGGCCAGGTGTGACGGAACCGTTCGGCGCGGTTCTTGATCTGGGTCCAGTTCCAGGTGGAGACGGCGGCGGCCAGCCCGGACACGCTCTCCTGCTCCGGCGATGGAGGAGGCGGGCTGGTCTGCGGCACCGGGCCGGTCTGAGGCGGTGCGTCGGTGGGCGTGGCGGCCACGGGGTGGTTCTCCTTCGGATGTCGGGCGCGGCGATGGGACGGGAGGAGGGACTATCGGCGGTACCACTCCAGGTCGCGGACGGGCTCGACGGTCATCTTGCGAGCGGCGACGGCCATGCCGCCGTGGTCGCGCTCCAGCGCGTGGATCGCGTCCTTGATGGAGGTGGGGGTGCCGCCCGAGGCTCGTACAAGCGCTGCGGTTGCGGTGGCGGCCTGGAAAGCGGCTGCGTACTCACGTTGGCATTGGCTGAACGTTGTCATGCACCTTCGGACCACGTTTGGACCGATGCCGTCCGATTGGACGGCCATGAGCATGTTGGCGGCAACAGCAAGCTTGACCCGGGCACGCTGGACGTGCGCGAGGGCCATGCGGTGCATGTGCTTGGCGTGTCCGAGGTCGGTGTCGTTGGCCTTGCGGAAGCTGGCCAGCCAACCCCGGAAGATGCGGAAACCGCCGGTCTTCAGCGCGACCCGCAGTCCGCCGGGGGTTGGGACGTGGGCCATGGTGCGGCGGCCGAGCGGCACGAGTTCCATGTCCACTCCTTGCAGGTCGATGGGTGCGATGATCTCGACAGGTTCGATGACCTCGGCGGTGACGGTGGATTCCGGTGGGGGGTTGGCGGGCGGGAGTGCGATCGGATTGGTGGGCTCGGGGACCGCTGTGGTGGGGACCCGCTCGATGGCCACGTCGAACCCGGCCGGAATGTCGAGAGCAGGCAGCTCGGGTTCAGGCAGGTTCGGGAGTTCTGGTTCGGGGAACTGGCGGGGATCGGGGATCGCGGCGATCCAGTCCGGGTCCGCCTGCCCCAGGGCCGGCGGCTGGGCCGGCTCGCGTGGGGGCAGCGCGGCGGGTTTGTCGCCGCTGCTGAACAGGTCTCGCAGCCGGTCGAACAGGCCACGCTCGATCACGATGGCTTTGGCCGCCTGAACCCGATCCGGTGGGGGCGGGGTGTGTGGAGCGGACGGCTCGACCTCGACGTCGTATTCCGTGAGGTCGGGCAGCCCGTCCAGGCTGGTCGGCGGCTTCCACTCCCACCCGTCCTCGAGTCCGGGCCTGGGCCGTGGCGGGTCGATCGCGGGACGGGTGCTGTCCGAGCCTCCGGTGATGGCCTGCTTGACCCATGTGAGCGCGACGTTCGTGACCTTCTCTGTCTTGTTGAAGGTCTGCTGGACCGTGTGCGTGGCCGGGTCGGGCTCGAACGGCGGCGTCTGCGCTTGCTCCTGCCCAGGTTGCGGCTGTGGCTGGGGTTCGGGCTGCTCGCGCTCGCGCCGCATCGCGCTGATCCCGTACAGGGCGCACGGGATCAGAATCACGAGGGCAACGAGGATCTTGACGATCTCCATCAGCGGACCTGCGCAGTGGTGATGCTCTCCTGAGTGAGGTTGGCCCGCTTGACCATCTCCTTGTGGACGCTGGCACCCCATATCGCGCCGAACGCGATCATCAGGATTTGCGGGGCGATGATGCAGGCGAGGAGAGCCTTCTTGTCCGGGACGCCGTCCTTGAGGTCGATCGCCACGCCGATGCCGATGAACGTGGCGGCGGCGATGACAAAGAGGGCGGCGATCACAACACTGCCCGAGAGCCAGTCGCCAAGGTTGGCCGACCAGCCACCGATCGGGGTGAGCATGCCGCACAGACCGGCGAGCAGCAGCGCACCCGCCGCCGCGTAGGCGATCTTGGTACGTGGCTGGTGGCCCTTGCTCTTGTCCTTGCGCCGGAACTTGCCCAAGGCCAGGCCCCCGCCAAGAAAGACGGCGGCGAGAACGTTGTACCACTCCATGGCGTGGTCCTTTCACCTAGTGAAGATCGATCGCAGCAGCGACCACAACAGGGGCCACCAGAACGGGAAGGTGGCCGGGAGCACGTAGAAGAACGCGGTCATGGGCAGCCGCGTGATCTTGAGGTTTGTCCAGGCGACGGCCGCCCACCAGGCCACCCACACGCGGGAGAAGCCATGCAGCGCGTCCAGCGGCGGAAGCTGGGACCGGTACAGGCCGGGCAGACCCTCCTCCCTGAATTTGCGCAGGCGGCGCCGGTAGTCGCCCGCGCCCAGCCACGCCACCGCGGTGAAGACGAAGCACCAGGGGACGGCGACCCATGCGCCGTGGAGGCGGCAGATGGCGCGCAAGGCGTCCGACTCCCACGGAACGTAGCTGCCGTCCTTGTGGTAGGCGCGGACGGTGGCCGTGGCCGGGAGCCGCTGGGCGCCGAGCGCGGGCATCCGCGTCTCCAGCCAATCGAGCCATGTCATCTGGCGAGTGGACGCGGCCAGCCCGGCGGGAGACGTGGACGGGGTGGCCTGCTCGGCGGGCCGGTCGTCCGGCGTCGCCGTAGCCGTCGCGGCGGTGGCTGGCTGCTCGGCAGGGGGTGCGGGGGCGTCAGCGCCGCCTGAGGTGCTGCTGCTGGCGAACGGTGACCTGATTCTTCCGCTCATCGTCGGCCTCCTTCCGGGTTTCGTTGGCGATGGACTCGATGGATTGGGCGAGGTCGCGGCATGCCTCGTCCTCGCGGCGGGCCAGGAGCTTGGACAGGTCGGTCAGCTCGGCGAGCAGCAGATCCAGGGCCGCGTCGAGCAGTTCCCGGCCTGTCGTGGCCTTGTTCTTGCGCCGCTCGTACTCCTCGTCTCGGGCTTCCTGCCTGATTTGCGCCCGCGTCAGCCGCGCCATTCCCACCTTCCGGGTTGTCACCATGCGTAGTTGCGGATACGATGCCTTCGCGCGCCCGCCCGCTGGCGCGCTGGCGCGCGGGCGCGCCTCTACGTGTAGGGGGTGCGGGGAACGCCCTGGTCGAGGGCTCCCCTGGGTGGAGGACCCCCGACGCCGGTCACTCACCGTCACATTCATGCGGGCCTCCGAACCACTCGGCCGCCGCCGAATCCCAGTCCACGACCGACAGTTCGACCCCGGCCGGGGCCACCTCCCCAGCCGCCACCAGGTACGGCAGCAGCCAGGCGGGTTGCACCTTGACGAGCAGCACCGTCACCCGCTCATCGCCCGCGGCGGGCTGGGACAGCTCCCACACCACGTACTCGCCCCCGGCATGCGGGAACATGCTCAGCAGCAGCCCGCCACCCAGCTCGACCCGCATCACGCGGGTGAGGCCGCCGGCCAGGTCGGTGTGCGGGACGAGCAGCATCCACCCCTCCAGGAGGACGGTCACGTGGTGCGGCTCCAGGGTTGGGCCGTAGATGAGTTCGCCGTCGAGGACGTCGCCGGTGGCCATGTCCCAGACGGGCAGCGGCATGTGTCGAGCGAGGATGTCGGTGGCGGTCATCGCGGGAGAACTCCTTCGGGGTCGAGAAGGGAACTGGGACGCGGAACTCGGGACGGAACTCGCCCCGCGCGAGAGGGAACTCAGGAGGGAACTGGCGAGGGAACGATGGAGGGAACTCGGCAGGGAACAACCGGGTCGCGCGGAGGGAACTCGGGAGGGAACTGGAGCCCCGGCGCAGAGGGAAGACGGGCCGGAACTCCGGCTACGGGACCACACGGAGACGCAACTCCTCTCCGCTGGTTTCGTCCTGACCGTTTCCACGACCGGGCACTAGCTCCTTGATCAGGTCGCGGGCATACTTCGGAGTACAGGGGATCGCAGCGGCGAGATCGCTCGCCTTCATGTCGGGTTTGTCGCGGAGGATGGCGGCGGCTCGGTCGCGCACGCTTATCTGGGGCTTGCTGGCGTTCTTGGTGCCCCGCCCGATCGCTTTCTGCCGACGCTGACCACTGGTGTCGTTCTTGGTCAGCTCCAGCCGAACACGGGCCTCGGCAGCGATCTCGGCATCCCGGACCAGAGCCTCCGATTCGGACGCGGCCTCGCGCCGAATCTCGACCTCAGCCACCTCCCAGCGCTTTGCGAACTCCTTCCGGAGGGTCTGCTCCTGGTCGGTCAGTTCCTCACTGTGCTTCTCGTTGAGTTCCCTCCGAAGGGCGACGATTTCCGCCCGGCGTTCCTCGGTGAGTTCCGCCCGGAGTTCCGCGAATTCCGTGTCCTTGTTCCGCCCGAGTTCCGTTCGCAGTTCCGTCTCGCGGGCGGCCTGTTCCTCCGCGAACTTCCCCTGCAGTTCCCTCTCCAGGACCGGCTGGAGCTCCGCCCGGAGTTCCTCCAACTGGACCGCGCGGTTGTAGGAGTAGCCGACCCCGGACAGCGCCAGGAGCGCCATCACGGTGGACAGGTCGAGCACGATCGGAAACAGGATGGCCAGGAAGTCGTTGCCGCCGACGAAGGGCAGCACCACCTCGTGCTGGGCGTTCACGCTGAGCGCCATGCCGCCCACGAACACCAGGCCGACGCCGGCCTTCAAGCCCCCGGCCGCGTAGGGGTCGGTGAGCAGGTGAGCCAGGAGAGCGGCGGCGATGACCGGCGAGATGCCGATCAGGAAGCCCGCCACCATGGCCTTGTGGTCTCCGGCTGCGGCTTTGCTCATGGCGTGCATGACGCTCAAGGTCAAGGAGATAGCCCCGCAAAACACGAGCAGGCCCCAAAGCGGCCATCGCACGTGGTCGTGAGTGCTGGGCTGGGCGGTCACGGGATGATCTCCTCATCTTGCTGGTTACGTGTGGCGTGGATGCTGGAGCAGGGTCAGGGATGTGCCGACGCCGTCTCGGTGGCGGCCGGGGCGAGCACAGGGCATGCGCCGGTGGCGCGGAACTCCACGTCGCCGCCCCAGATCACATGGACGATCTGGTCGGAATCGCGGTACATCGAGCACGGCTCGTGCTGGGGCGACATGTGCGTCCCGAGCGAGTTGCGGATGTCCTGGCACGGATTGCCCCTGGTGTGGGCCAGGTTGAACAGGCTCATCAGCGGGCCTCCTTGCACAGGCATTCGGCGAAGTAGCGGACGATCTCGACACCGAGCGCGAAGCCGGCCCAGGCAGTCGAACCGAGCGAGGCGTCGGTCCAGGCGGTCCACGGCACCACGTCATAGGGCGGCGAGGCGAGAGGCGTCCATCGGACGTCGAACCCGATGTCCGCCCAGATGGCCTTCATCGCCTGCTCCGGGGTCCGCAGGCCGTGGATGTCCAGCATGAGACCGGAAGGGGTGACCACCCCTGCATGTGTGAACGCCCACTGGCCGTCCTTGCATCGCTCGAACCAGGCGAACGGCCAGCCGGTCAGTTCATGCATGGCACCGGCCAACGCCTGACAGTGGGCGTACCCGAACAACTCGACAGCGTCGTCGGTGACCGTCCCGGGCCGGAGCGTGAATTCGGTCTGGCCGCGGAACGACGGACGGTCCATCGTCACCGGGACCGTCACTTGGTGGAACGGGGCACCGCACGCGTACTCGGTGAGGAGCGGATATCCGGTCATCAGCGAGCCTCCGTGCAGGTGGTGAGCTTGGCGACGATCCGCTCGGCGCGGGTCTCGTGCTTGGCGTAGGCATTGGGGTAGGCGCTGCGCTGGACGGCCTGGGCCGCCTCGGTGAGCGGCCGGGTCTGCCAACGGTTGACCTTCACGAGGCGGCTGTAGAACCGCTTCGCGGAAGCGGCCGGATCGGTGCGGTTGCGGCCCCAGGACGGATGCTGCTGGAAGATGCCGATCGCGAGGCCGCCGTCCCCCACGACGCTGCTGTCGAGGTCGGATTCCTGGAGCGTGGTCGCGATGGCGATCACCGTCGCGCGCTCGGGCAGGCCCATGTCGGCGGCGACCCGGATCACGGCGACGGCGTTGTCTGCCTGTTCCTTGTTCAGGTTCAGGCTGGCCCGCGTCTTGCTGGACGGGCTGCACGCCGGCCCGGCCGAGCTCGCGCCCGCCGGGGATTCGGGGGCGCAGCGGGAGGCGGCGGCCATGGGGAGAGCCGCGATGACCGCGGTGGCGAGGGTGATTTTCACGATCATCGGACGGCCCTCCCCTGCTCCAGGGAGGCCAGGCGAGCGGGTGTGTAGGTGTAGGTGTGGTCGGGCTCGTCCCGCCAACAGACCTTGACCATGCCGGTGTCGAAGCAGTGGCCGACGATCCGGTACGGCTTGAGCCGGAACAGGAAGTGCGCGACGACCTTGAAGATCCAGGAGCACATCAGGAGGAAGATCCAGGCGAACACCACGAGCACAGCCACACCGATCAGGAGCGACATCACGCACCCCTCGTGCAGGAGATGACGTGCTGCTCGGCGTCGGCTAGCGGGCCCGGCCGGTCCTTGGCGGGGCATCCGGTGCAGTTCCACACACCGTTGTCGTCGAGGCTGGGGCACTGGTCCGCGCAGATGGCGGTCCAGGTAACGGTCGGCCCCTCGTCCCCGCCGAGCGTTACGAACCGCTCGTGGTGCGTTACCTCCGGGTTCGTGGCGGACCGCATGAGGTGGCAGACGCTGCCGGGCGCGCCCGGCGTCGCGTCGTCAGTGTCGTGGCTGTCGATGTGGCGGCCACGGTCAGCAGCGAGAATCATGCCGCCGCCCCCGCCTTCGCCGCCACAGCCTCAGCGCGCTTGCGCTCGGCTTCGGCGCGGGCTCGCTCAGCGTGGTCTATGCGGTCGGTGATGATCTGGTCGGCCAGCTCGGTGACGAGAGGGCGGCGGGCGCGGGGGTTCATGCCGCCGCGCGTGCCCCACACGATCATGTAGAGGTTGCGGCCCGAGTTGGCGTGCAGGATCGCCTCGTCGATGACGGCGATGCGCAGGCACGCCTTCGCGGCAGCGACCGGGCAGCTCTGGCACAGTTTGTTCGCGATGGGCTTGGCGACGTTGTCGTCCCAGGCGTTGGGGTTGGGAAGACACGGTCGGCCGTTGGCCTGGGCGATCTCTGCGGTGAGGATGCGGCGTTCGAGGCGGAGGTTCTGCTCGAACGTCAGCAGTTGCCGGGGTGGGGCGTGCCTGTTGTTCACGCCAGGTGGGGATGGTGCCAAGATAGGAGTCATCAGGTTGTTCTTTCGCGAGGAGACCTGACCGCGGCCCTCGGCGTTGCACCGCCGGGGGCCGCTCTTGTTGTTCAGCTCCTCCTTCGGTGTTGCACCACTCAAGGAGGAGCGAGGCCAGCTTGGTCGGAACCGGCTGCCTTGATGTCAGCGTGGATCCAAGATGAGCAATAGTCAAGCATTGCGCAAGATTTGCTTCTGTGTATTAGCCTGACGGCTGCCAGGTTCCGCGTTTCAGCGTAATGATCCCCGCCCGTCAGGCGGGGATCATTGCCAAGAAGCGCGCAACTTGCGAGCATGAACCCAGTGATGCCAACCAACCGAAGGGCACACGATGAACATCAAGTTCATGTGGAAGACCAGCGACTCTGGTGGCGGCAACTGCCCCGCCCTCTACGAGGCTCCCGGCGGCTACGTCACCCAAGGCAAGAAGATCGACGACGAGGCGCGATCCCAGCTTCGGAACGTCGCCCCGAACGAGGACGCCGTCTACGTCCCCGCCGACGTCATCGACCGCCTCGTCCAGCAGCGGATCAAGGACCTAGGACTGGCGTGAGCGAAGACCGTCGTCCGATCACCCCTGCCGAGTTCGGCGAGGAGCTGACGAAGTTCGAGCACACAGCCTTCCGTCTCGAACTTCAACCGAGCTATCTGGTGCCCGAAGAGGTCGAACTCCTTGCTGCGTTCCTTTGCGGGGAACCAGTGCCTCCAACCACGGTCTACAAGGCGTGGTACGACCAGATCTCCGAACACGTACGGCAGGGTAAGCGCATCGAACGCGTGCGCATCCAGGACGATCCCCCCACGGACTACCAACGCTTCGAGCGCTGGCTGGACAAGTGGAACCGTCAAGCAGGCGAAATCATGAGGTATCTCCCTCGGCAGCAGGCGCACGATATCGGCCTGCTGCCGAGGGCGGGCAGCGACGACTGGTGGCTGCTCGATTCCTCACGGCTGATCAAGATGCACTTCGATGGCTCCGGCAGACCCGAAGCGTACGAGCTGATCGAAGACCCGGCAGTCGTGATACAGGCGTGCAAGTGGCGGGACCTGGCAGTCCACCACAGCGTCCTGGTCGGCCAGGACGCGCCCGCCTAAGAAGAGGAACAGAACAGTGGAATCCCTAGAGGACTGGTTGAACCGGCCCGAAGGCTTGGCAGCCCGCCTGCGGACGTTGCGTGCGCAGGCAGGGTTGTCAGGAAAGGACATCGCCGATGCCCACCGCTGGCAGCAGTCGAAGGTCTCCCGTATAGAGAACGCCAAGCAGCTTCCGTCCGTTGAGGATGTCGAGGCGTGGGGCGCGACGTGCTCGGCTGGCCCGGAGCTGGTGGCGGAGCTGTTGCAGCTGCTAGAAGAAGCGCGCATTGCCCGGTTGACCTTCCACAGCCGGATGCGGGCCGGTCAGAAAGCCGTCCAAGAGGACTACAGCCGGCTCATACGCGAGGCCCGCCTCATCCGAAACTTCGAGACCGTGTACGTTCCCGGGACGCTTCAAGTCCCCGCCTACGCCCGCCGTGTCCTCGAGGAGATGGTCTGGCTGCACGATCTCGATATCGACGACGTTGACGCTGCGGTCACGACACGCATGCGGCGGCAGCAGATGCTGTACGACTCGGCCAAGAGGTTCGAGTTCCTGATCGGAGAGCCCGTGCTTCGCTGGCTGATCTGCCCGCCGGCCGTGATGCGCGCCCAACTCGACCGGCTGCAAACCATCATCGGCCTGGAACACGTCCGCTTTGGCATCCTGCCCATGGGAAGCCAGTTGACGATCACGCCGCAGAACGGTTTCTCCATCTTCGTCGCCGACGAGCCCTTGGTCATGGTGGAGACGTTCATAGGAGAGACCAGTCACACCGGTGAGGAAGCCGCTCGATATATGCAGGTTCTCGACAAGCTCTGGGATGAGGCTGTGACTGGGGACCGGGCGCGAGACCTCATTATCGCGGCAGCTCAGGCTCTCCCGAGCTAACTGCCACCAGTTCGGGCATTTTGGCGAAACGATCGTCGTTGAGCAGTACCTTTCCTGCGATTTCGATTTCCCTGCCCCGGGGAGGGGGTGGCGCATGATTCGCGCGTACAAGTTCCTCTTGCGCCCCACGACCCGTCAGGCTGTCGCGCTGGGCGAGATGCTGCGGGACCACTGCTCGCTGTACAACGGCGCACTCCAAGAGCGCCGGGATGCCTACCGGCACATCTCCAAAACGAGCATCCGGTACAGCGACCAGTCCGCCCAGCTCAAGGAGATCCGGGCGTTCGACCCCGAGCGGCAGGGCCGTTGGTCGTTCTCCTCTCAGCAGGCCACATTGCGCCGCTTAGACAAGGCGTTCCAGGCGTTCTTCCGCCGGGTCAAGGCTGGGGAAAAGCCGGGATATCCGCGCTTCAAGGGCGTCGGGCACTTCGACGCCGTCGCCTTCCCCAAGGACGGCGACGGCTGCCGCTGGGACTCCACCCCGCACGATCCGCAGACCCGTGTCCGCCTCCAGAGTGTCGGGCACGTTCGTGTGCACCAGCACCGGCCCGTTCGGGGCCGCGTGAAGACGATCAGCATCAAGCGTGAGAGCAAACGCTGGTACGTCGTCCTCTCGTGCGACGATGTATCCGCCGAGCCCCTCCCGTCCACAGGCACCGTGGCCGGCATCGACATGGGCATCACGCACTTCCTGACCACATCGGACGGTGCACACGTCGCCAACCCGAAGTTTTTCGACGCGGCGGCGGACGAGCTGGCCTACGCTCAACGGCACCTCGCCACGTTCCCTGAGCGCACCCGGCAGCGTACGAAGAAGCACCGCGCCGCCGCTCAGAGGGTCGCCAAGCTCTACGCGAAGATCCGGCGGCAGCGCCTCGACTTCCACCACAAGACCGCCCGAGCGCTCGTTCGCGACCACGACGTGATCGCGCACGAGCGACTCAATACCGCGGGCATGACAAAGGCGCCCGCGCCTCAGCCCAACCCCGAAACGTCCGGCGCATTCCTGCCGAATGGCGCCGCCGCGAAGGCTGGGCTCAACCGCAGCATCCTCGACGCGGGCTGGGGACAGTTCCTGAGGATCCTGGCGGACAAGGCTGAAAGTGCCGGTCGCCTGACGATCCCGGTGGACGCCCGCAATACCTCCCGCACATGCCTCGAATGCGGGCACGTCGCGAAGGAGAACCGCGTCACCCAAGCAAAGTTCCAGTGCACGGCGTGCGGCTTCACCGCGAACGCGGACCACGTCGGCGCAACGAACGTCCTCCGGGCCGGGCTGGTCCTCTGCAACGTGGCCTAGCCACCGACGCAGGAAGTCCACGCTTCACGCGGGGACGGAGTCACCATCGCATCACGCCCGTCCCGCTTCCGGGTGTGTCCAGTCAGTGGCTCTGTCTCTCTTGACCGTACAGTCCCCCCAGATCCCTTCGGCGTGAGCTAGCGAGGCGGCGAGGGCAGAAGTCCCAGCGTTTGCCCTCGCATGACTGCGCTTGTTCGGTCGTGGGTGTCGAGTTTGCGGTAGATGCTCTCGATGTGTTTGCTGACCGTTCTGGCGGAGATGGCGAGTTGGTTGGCGATCGCGTGGGCGATCAATCCGTTGGCCATCAGGTCCAGGACGGCGAGTTCACGACTGGTAAGGGGGATGCCCTGATCGCGGAAGGGAGCGGAAGTTTTCCGCTCACCGGCGGACGGGAGAACTGCGCGCTTTTGCAGCGAGTAGATCTCAGCGAGGATGGGGTGGAGCTGTCGCGCGAGGGTCAATTGCCTCAAAGGGAAATATCGCGATGAGGCCCCTAAGGCCAGACCGACGATACGCTGCGGCGCAACGACCAGTGGAACGGTGAGCACGTCCCCGAATTGACTGTAAATCGACGCTAGTTTGCGGGGATCGGCGTGATCGCTCAATCGCAGGGCGGAGTGCGTGCGGGAACGCCGGTAAGCCAGGGTGAGTGGATGGCCGATTGCGACCTGGTGGAACTTAAGTGACCCGACGGGGTAGAGGTGAGGCGTGTCGGCCCAGCTGTGGCTGGCTTCACCTCGAAGGTCGATGTCGCACGCGCCGGCCCAGCCGGCATCGAACAGGTCGCGAAGCGGCCCGGTGATGCCGGTATCAGGAAAGGTCGGCCCGGCGCAGCGGAGTGCGGAGGCGACAAACTCCAGCACGGAACGATAATCGCCGGCCGATAACGATGATAGATGCCCATCATATTCCCCCATGCGGGCCCCCTGATATGCGCTGGGCGTGTCGATGTCAATGGGGAGTTCGCCCTATGGGAACCCTACTGGCGAACACCATAGCGTTCCAGCCATCTTTCGATGTCTTGCTGACCTCAAGTCAGCCGAGAGGGGAACAGATCATGGCTTCCGGACAGAACGACGCCAGTGTCCTGCTCATCCGCGCCGAGGACGCGGCGGGATTCGCGATCTCCAGCATCAAGGTAGGCGACCCTTTCAACGTGGTGGCGGACTACCAGGTCGGGTCCAACGTCATGCAGGTCGTCAAGGACGTCACCCTCATGGTGTCCATCAACAACATCACCCAACTGAAGGCGGTCTTCAAAAAAGACAAGACCGACCCCCTCACCGCAGTTCAGAAGCTCACGCCGTATAAGTCCACCATCACGCTCGCCGTTCCGGCGAACTGGATGGCCGACGAGGGCGACATCCTGGACATCAAGGCAACCTTCAAGGTCGTCGCAGGAGTTCTGAGCGACTTCTCTACCGCTGTCGCGGCTCCGGTCGTCGTGGAGACCTGACTCCCTCCCCTGGCCCAGGGCAGCGGTACAGCGCACTCAACAGACTGGCCCTGGGTGAGGTGAATCGGGGCGGTGAAGGCCTGCCCTCGATCCGGACCCGCAGTTCAACCCTGTCGGCTTGGTGGGAGCGCGAACCGTTCCCACCCTGACCATGCGATATGCCGATGAGGATCAGCCCGAGGTGGGCGGCGGTCGATGGCCGCGCCCGTCCTCGGGCGAGCTCGGCCATCCTCCCGAGCCGAGACAGCAGTGCGGATGTATCACTCAGGTTCCCCGGCTCCTCTGCAAGTACGTCGACCCTGAATGAGGACATTGATCATGCGCGGCTTCACGTGCGGGCAGCCACTGCCCGTCTCCTGCTCACCTGTCTGGTTGCATAATGCCCCGGCAGCCACACCCGTTACACGACCCGGAAGTGCCCGTACACCTTCCATCAGCAGGACGGGTTCCTGGTCCCGGCAAGCTAAGGGAGAACCCTTCACTGATGCCGTCGGCGGCGCCCGCTTCTGCCACGCCCGTGCTCACGGCGTGCATCACGGTCGTCATCGCGTGCCTGACTCGGGCGATCACCAGCGCGCTGCACGTGGTCGGCAGCCCACTGCCAGCTGCTGCCTCTCTGCTGCCCCCATCGAAAAGCGGTGACAGCCATGGAAATTCTCCTCGTGATATTTGTTGTGGCCGCGATCGTGGCGACCCTGATGGCACGCTTCGGCTCCCGCAAGCGCCGGCACGACGATCCACCGCCAGGCGAGGCGGAGATCCAGGCGGTCATCCCCACCTTCCACGTCCTGGCGCTCGGCCTGCCGGGGGCGGGGAAGACACTCCTGCTGGCCAGCATGTTCCATGAGCTCCAGGCGCCCTCCCGGCAGAGCTACTACCTGTCGGCCGCCGACGGCGACGTGGCCAGGCTGAGCAGCTGGTTCGCGCAGATGGCCAACACCTCACAGGCCGAAGACTGGCCGCGAGGCACCTTCGCCAGCGAGACACGCCACCTTTCCTTCGGCGTCAAGACCCAGGCCGGGGACCGGGTGCACGAGGTCCTTCGCCTGGACTATCTGGAGTACGCCGGAGAGCTCCTGACCGACGCCGCCGACATCAATTCCGACCGGCGTACGGAGCTCTTCGCGCAGGTGCACTCGGCGCACGCCCTGCTCGGCATCATCGACGGCGGGCGTATCCGCCAGCACCTGGACGGCGACCCACAGGGCTGGACGGAACTGCACCGCACCCTGAACATCCTCGTCCCGCACATGATCGGCGCGAGCTGCCCGGTCAGCTTCGTCGTCACCAAGTGGGACCTGCTGTCGCACCTGCACGAGGACGAGAACACCCGCCTGTCTCTCGTGCGCGACCTGCTGATGTCCAACGACCACTTCCGGACGCTGGTCCACCTCCACAGCGCCCAACGCGTGATCCGGCTCATCCCGGTCAGCGCGGTCGGCTCGGGGTTCGCCTCCCTGGACGCCTCCGGCCACGTGGTGAAGATCCGCAGCGCCCAGGCCCGGCCCGCCTACGTCGACGTCCCGCTGTCGGCCGTGGTCCCCGACCTGTTCGACCAGGTCGAGATGCGGCTGGATGCGAAGCTTCGTGCCGCCCTCGACGCGGAAGCCCGCCGCCAGACTCGGCTGAATAGCGCCCAGTCGACGGCGATGCTGGCCTTCCAGGCCTCGGCACGCGCTCTCTTTGGCGCCCTCAGCCTGCCGCTCGCTGCCTTCGCCGCAGACGTGCTCATGGGACTACCTCGGGACTCCCGCGGCATGGCCGCCGAGCAGGGACAGGCGGGCCCCGCTTCACAGGCGAGCGAGGCGGCGCGGCGCGCCGGTGAGTTCCTGCGGGTCCGTCGGCAGGTGCTGCAGGACATGCGCGGCAAACCCACCATGCTGGAAGAGCGGCTGCCGAGCTCCCGTCTGTCAGCGGGAAAGTGACGGTGGACGCCCGGGGATGGCCGTTCCTGATCTCTCGCGGGCGGCGCGTCGGCTACCGCACGCTCCTCGCGCCCGCTCTGCTCGTCACCGATGGCGACTACACCGTACTCGCCGACCACGTCGAACCCGGCGCCGTGCTGGACCGGCCCGGCATCATCGACCTCACCACCCCCTCCGGACAGCCGATCAGCGTCGTCCATGCCACCCACCGGGTCTCCGGGACCGACCTCGGCCAGGCAGCCGCACCCAAGGACGAACACGGACGCCCGCTGCACCTGCTCTACGGGTTCGTCTGCCCCCGCGCACGCGGCATCTGTCCTGACCAGGCCGACCTTCGTACGGCGCTGACCGCCGCGCTCGAGGCCTACCAGTCGTTCCTGAAAGACGAGAAGGACTTTGCCATAGAAGTGGGAGAGCCGTTCCCGCTGCGATCCTCCTTCGAGACGGCCGCGCCAGCGCAGCGGCCGACCGTGCTGTGTATCGCGTCGGCGGCAGCCCTGCTCGTCGTGCTTCTCCTGGCCCTGCGATGGGTCAGCGCCCCGGACGAGCACACGCCGCCTGATCCCAGCCCAACGGTGACGTCGACCAAGCCGTGCACACCGTCGTCCCGTCCCCCCACTGCCATTCCCTCAAGGTCGGCAGCCGGGCACGGCACCGTGACCCCATTTACCTGCGGCGTCGAGCGAACCGGGATCAGGCCGCCTCTGCCGACACGACAGCCTCCTGCTATCGGCAGGCCGGTAACCACTGGAACTGCATCACACCGGGCGCGTACTGCCCGAAGGCAGCACACCGCCGCTACGGCTACGCCAAGATCACCAAGCGGCAATACCGGTGCGGCATCTACAGCAACGGCCAGTGGCGGTGGAAGCGAGTCTGATCCCCCGGCACTGAAGGGAGACTGTCGAAGACGCCCCTACACTCGCGCATGTCCTCGCACGGCTTCCCCGATATGACGAGATGGCCCGCCGCTCCATGATGGAAGCGGCGGGTGTTGAGGTCCGCACGGCGTGACCACCAGCAGCGGCGTGATGGAGGCGGCTGATAGCTTCCGACCTGCGGCAACACCTCCGCCTTGCGGCTCATCGCACCGACCGAGCGGAGGGCGGAGGAGCCGGCGGACGAGGGCGAGGTGACGCTTCTCCTCCCGGCGACCAGGACTGGGACGTGCAGGGCTGGAAATCGGGCTGGTTCGAGTTGCTGAACGACCTCACCGCGACGCTAAACAAGGTTGGTGACAGCACCCACCACGACACTGACGCTCATCAGAGTGCAAGCCGTCGTACAGGGCCACGCCGTACCGTTCCAGTATGTGGGCCACGCTCCGCAAGCTCCCCGCTCGCACGTGGATTCTCGTCGTCGCCGCGTTGCTGCTGCTCGCCGCCCTGGTCTGGGTGCTCGGCGCTGGTGCCCGTTGGGTTGTGGACCTCGATGCGGACCTCACCAAGCGGCCCGAGAAGGACATCGCGACCGCAGCCGATGCCGTGCGGGGCCGGGCGCTGGCCATCGCCACCGGTCTGGTCGCGTTGGTCGCCGTCTACTACACGGCGCGCAACGCTGATACGACCCGCCGCTCCCTCGCACTCACGCAGCAGACGTCGACTCGCACGCTGGAGTTGACGGAGCAAGGGCAGGTGACGGACCGCTACACGAAGGCCATTCAGCAGCTCGGAGACGTGAACAACTTGCACATCAGGATTGGTGGGATCTACGCGTTAGAACGGATCGCCCGCGACTCTGAACGCGACTACGGCACCGTGCAAGAGGTCTTATCGCATTTCGTCAGGGACCACGAGCCGCACCGCACCGCACCGCAGCCGTCCAAACAGCCATCAGCAGAAGAGGGTTCGAAGGTCGCGACGCCAACTTCCACACGTCCGAAGCTTCCAGCCGATGTCTAAGCAGCGATCACTGTGATCGGGCGATCAAACATGCATGAGGCAGATCTAAGCGGCGCGATCCTGACTGGCGCGCACCTGACCGAGGCAGACCTGACCCAGGCGGACCTGACCGGGGCAGACCTGAGAAATATCACGGGTATAACGCCGGAAGAGATCCGCAAGGTCGCAAAAACATACAACGACACCAAGTTCTAAGTCCCGATCAGACCACGCGCAGGAGCGCGGCCCACGTCTTCGGCCCGCACTCGCCGTCCTCCGTCAGATGGGCCGCCTTCTGGAAGCGGCGCAGCGCCTCATCCAGCGACTCGCCGAGCACGGTGTCGTCAAGGGAGCCGGACAAGCCGAGGCCGCGGGCGTGCAGCAGGTAGAAGACAGTCTTGACGTCGTAGCCTCGCGCGCCGAGCTTGAGCGTGGGCAGTGTTTTCACGATCTTCTCCGTCCAGGTGAGCTCGGCAGGCGTGGGCTTGGGCGCGGGTGTGGTGCCTGAGTAGGCGGGGTAGCCGTAGCCGGCGACCAGGCCCGAGCGTTCGCGACGCATCACGCGGTTGCCGGTGTTGCCCTCGATCGTCACGATGCTGTTGGAGCGGACGGCTTCGACGATGCCGACGTGATCAATGGCCGGGATGTTGCGGCTTCCGGCCCAGTCGTAGAGCACGATCGCGCCCTTGCACGGAGTGTGCCCCGCGATCGACCTGCTGACGCGGTGCATCAGCGGGATCTCGCCGACGCACCGCCGCGACAAGGCGTCGTACCTGGCGCGGCTCGCGCACGCGCACGCCGCCGCCCACGCTCCGGACGCGGCGGCGGACACGGCGAGCGAGGCGCTCATCATCGCCACGGAGACCGGATCGCAATCCGTCCGCGCCGAGCTGCCCCGCTTGGACGCGATGCTCATCGCGGGGGCCAGAACGGCCGCAGGCCGTCGCGTTCCACGAGCTGATCACGACTACCGCCTGAGCGCTGTCGAACACCGCGGACGCCCCTGGGTTCGCCGGGCTCGTCACCGGTCGCGAAGGCTGAACGGGCAGAGGTAACGCTGCGGGGCGGATCATTCACGCCGTGGGTCATCCTCGTCAGGGGGGCGGCGCCACGCCCTCGCGGGGATGATCGCAATCGGAGCAGTTGGGATGCCGCTGAGGGCCCTTCTGGCGGGGCAGCAGTAGCCAGGCCGAAGATCGCCGCCTCTACTGCGGAGGTTGGTTCGGCGCCAGGCAGCAAGGCGAGGCGTTCGGCGATTCTGCGGGAATGCTCAATCGCGCCGAGTTCGACGGCCGACGAGGTCAGTTCGCGTATTGTCTGCCGCCGCTGCGCTTCGCCATCTTGGGTTGCGACTTGCTCGGCCAGTTCGTCAACGTGCTCTCTCTGGGCGGCCAGAGGTCAGCCAAGTCGATCTGGCCGCCGGGGAATTGCAATGACGTGACCCGGTCGATCAGTCTGCCGAACGCGGCGTTGTGCCGTCGCATGATCAGCCATACTGCGAGCACGACAGCGACTGGCCACGCCAGCCCGGTAAGCAGCCCGCCGACTGCCTCGATGAGTTTCGCCCACTGCTCCACGGCCAGAGCATCCCGCCGCACCTCGCCGCGCTGGCTGAGTGTCCGGACCGTAACCGCCGAGCCGCCGTCTATGGAGCTCTCAGCGCACCTGTTTGGACGCCTCGTCGATGAATCTTTCCACCGCGTTCCTGACCTCGGCCATGCGTCCGTCCAGTTCGTCGAGGGTCTGGATCTTGTCTATGTCCGCTGCGAGGTCCATCGCGGCGGTTGCCAGCTGAGTCACGTCCTTGCCGTCAGCCACCAAGCGCACTCTGTACAGGGATTGCCACGCCGTGGTGCGGCTGAGCACCTGCGCTGCTTTGGCCTCGGCGTAGGAGACCGGGTCGGAGGGCAATCTTCTCTTTGCGCCCCATCGAGCTCCTTGCTTGGATCTCAAGTCCAGCACGGCACCAGCAAAGGTGCTGTAGGCGGTGAGTCGTTCCTGACGGAACTGCTCGGCGCGAGCGAAGTTTTGGGCACGACCAGCCGTTCGGCTTTGGAAGATGTAGGTGGCCAGCGACCCGAGCAAGGTCCCAGCCACAGCGATACACGCGGTGAAAATGGCCTGCATGTTCATCAGTCGATCACATCTACGCGGCGGGGGCCAAGATAAGCTCGACCGTCGTCTGATCAGCTCAGTCGGTCGGCGGGACCGACGGATCGCCAAGGTCAAATCACCAGCCCTCTGCTCCGCCAGTTCCTCGAATGCCTGGGCGATGGCGGGTGTGTCGGCGTAAAGGCAGGCGCTCGCGTTCGCGTGTTGATCACTGCCGTGCGAGGCTGCGGCATTCGCTAGACACTGCCTTGTCATGCGCATAACATGCATGGCATGCCCGCCGCCGCTCGCGCCACCTACCGCGACATCGCCGACCACTTCCGCAAGGAAATCATCACCGGCGTGTACCCGGCAGGCACCTACCTGCCGAACGCCGACACGCTGATGGCCCGCCACGGCATCTCCACCAACACCCTCAGCCGCGCCTACAAGATCCTCCTCGCGGAAGGACTGATCTATCGTGTGCCCCGCTACGGCATGCTCGTGCAGGACCCCCATCCGCAGGTCGTGGACCTGATCCTGCACAACCCCCACGGCCACGGCCCACTCCCCTGGTCCGAGTGCTGCACGCTCGCAGGCGTCGAGGGCCACATGGTTACCAACGGCATCACATCCAAGGGCGCCGGCCCGGAGGTGGCCGCGCTGCTCGGCCGCCCCGACCACACCGCGATCGTGGTCCGAAGCCGGACAGCATTCATCGGGGATGCGCCGGTCCGGCTCGATGAGGCGATCTATCCGCGCGATCTGGTCGAGGGCACTCCGATCGCGACCGAGCATCTGGTGCCGGGCGGCATCTACTCCACGCTTGCCCAGGCCGGGCACGCCCCCGCGGCCATCGCGCGCCGTACGGCCGGGGCGCGGCTCGCGACCGGCGACGAGGCCAAGAAGCTCAAGCTCGCGTCCGGGTCGTGGGTGTTGGCCGCTGACCAGGTCATCGCGGACCCGCACGGCCGGGCGGTCGAGCTGCTGCGCATTGTCGCGAACCCCAACCGAGTCCGATTCACCGAGGAGCACGTCCCGCTGGCAGGCGGCATGATACGGAACGAAAGGTCCCGTTAGCGGCGCAAAGCCGTATGCGGGAAAACCGCACGTACGGAATTGAAAGAGGTATGGGGAACCGGGCCTTCACGGCACCGCGCCCCTGACTACCCCATGGCGAATCATGAATACACTGCGGCCGACATCACGGTTATCGAGTTCGACGAGAGTGTCCGCAAGCGGCCCGGCATGTACTTCCGCGTGGGACTGGACAATCCCCGACTGCCGACCGAGATCCTTTCCACTGTCGCTAGCCACATCCTGCACCCCACCGCCGGTGTTGCGGAGTCCCACACCCTTTCCGGCTTGATCGAGGTCTTGGGTGACCTCCGTCTCCGGGTGACGCTTGACGAGCCGCCTGCCTGGCAGGATACGCCGGCCCTGGGCTATTACGATTCCCTGCTCGGCTTCAACTGGTGGAGCTTGGCAACCGTGGCGGCGTTGTGCGAGAGGACGTCCGTTGAGATGTGGCGGGACGGCCAGGGCTTCCGTCAGGAGCTGGCCGGGATACGGCCCCTCGCAGCCGTGGAGAGGTTCGATCCGTACCCGGGCAGCGGTATGCGCGTCACATTCATGCTCGATGTCGGCATCCTCCTGCCGGAGGCCGCCTTCCCTGCCGAATTCGAGGGGATCGACATGCACGGCGAATACTGCACCCAGGAGCCCGGACCAGGATATGTCACCATCCGGGACCATCGTCAGGCCGGTGGCCTGTAGATCGCGACGGCGGCGGTCAGGACGAAAGCCGTGACGTCCTCGACGTACCGGGTGCTCCGGGCGGTTATCTCCGGCCGCAGCTTTCCGGCGTGGCCAGCACGTGGTTGAGCAACCCGCCCAGCAGCGTGTTGAGGATGAGCGTCGGTGGCGCCCAATCGCCCAGCTCGCCCGCGCGATCGCCCAAGACGGCGAAGCAGAATGACATGATCACACGTTGACCAAGCATGAGCGATGCGAGCGGACAGGACCGTCCAGCTGACAACGTCATTCCGTTATCTGCACGAACGCCGCCGTTCGCCGATGGTGGCATCGGCCTCCACGACACATGCGGTATCGGATCTAGGTGAGATCGCTACTCCGTCGGCATCGGGCCGAAGAGGGTCCTATCTGTCTTGGCGACCTTACGTATTGCCGCCTCTGATAGGCCGGTGATTCCCCGCAAGTCCGCACCCGTCAGGTCCGCACCGGTCAGCTCCGCGTCGGTAAGGTCCGCAGTCCTCAGGTTTGCGTTCGTCAGGTTGGCGTCGGTCAGGTTCGCGTCGGCCAGGTCCGCGCTGGTCAGGTCCGCGCGAATCAGGTCCGCGTAGGTCAGGTCCGCGTCGAACGGGCTCGCGCGAATCAGGTTCGCGTCGGTCAGGTCCGCAGTGGTCAGGTTCGCGCGGGTCAGGTACGCGTCGGCCAGGTCTGCGTCCGTCAGGTCCGCGCGGGGCAGGTTGGCGTCGGTCAGGTCTGCACCGGTCAGGTTCGCGTCGGCCAGGTCCGCGCTGGTCAGGTCCGCGTGAATCAGGTTCGCGCCTTTAACACGTATCACCCTCAGATCGAGAATCTGACCGTAGGCGGGGCCAGGGTGGATAGAAGTATCTTCCCTATCCAGGGTCGCGTCTCGACGGCCGATAACCGTCAGCGCCGCCTGAATGTCCGTTGCAGGCTTCTCTGGTAGGGGCGCCCCGGGCCCTGGGTCGTGCTCGCGAACAAACGCGGTGAGTACGTCATAGATCGTTTGGTGATCGCGGGGGGAGTCGTTCGCTAGGCGCTCCAAGGCGTAGATACCACCAAGGCGACCATCGATCTTGGCTGAGCTGAGCTGTTCGACAGCTTTGGTGTAGCGGTCGGTGACTTGGGATTCCTGGCTGGTCTCCCAGGTCCGTGCGGTGTAGACGAGACCACCGGCGGCGAAGAGGATGCCGAAGAAGACACTCAGAGACGTCACCATCTGCCAAGGTCGTTGGCGATGGGCGTTGTAGAGCTCCTGGCGCTCCTTAATAGGCAACTTGTCCAGCTCAGCCCGCGAAGGCGGCGTGACGGGAGGGTTTAGTCTGAGCCACCTTAGAGGTGGCTTAGACGTCGGCCGTGGAGGACGGCGGAGGTTACGGAAGGTCCTGGAAACGCGGTTGGGGACGTCAGAAGGCAACGATGGTGTAAGGCCATCCGGCGCTCCATCGTCTGCCGGACCCTCAACGGAGGACACGACAGAGAAGTACCCAGAAAGTCACATTGAGTCACGAGTCTGTCGCGGTGGGGCTTTTCATGTCTACCGCCTACGCTGCACACAACGCTGACCGGCAGTTGCCTCACTCCACGGCCCGATTCCGTCGGCATGCCGAGCTCGGTGGCCGTCGTGAGTCGCCGTGCGCGGGCGCGCTTGTCGCGCAGAAGCGACAGGGTCAGGTCGATGCCTTCGATCTCGCCAAACCAGCCTTCGAGGCGCGGCGAGGCCGCGCGCGACCGCCTGCTCTCGCCCAGCCGCGCGCAGGCGATCCCGAGGTCTGAGCAGGGCTTCTTCGAGTTTGCCGCAGGACTCAGGCGAGGTCACCAGTGCCGCCCCCTTAGGCGCGTCTCCAGCGCCAATACGGGTCCGAGGTCTTGTATGTGCACTTGTACTTGCTCTTGGTCACCTTGGCGTACCCATACCGGGCGTGGGCGGCAGCCGGGCAGAACGCGCCCGGCGTGATGCACACCCAGTGGGTGCCGCTCTGCTTGTAGCAGGACGCGGCGGTGTGCGCCTGGACGGCCGCCGAGGCGGGGACTACTGCTGCCATCGGGACGGCCAGAGCTGACCCGATGAGGGCTGCGGAGACAAGCAGACATCTGAGCAAGAAGGGCTCCGGGGGTAGGGGGTGGAACGTGACAACGGTGAGACGGCCACGGCAAGTGAAAGGTTGCCGCCTCACGGTGTCCACATTGGGACACCTCCCGAGCGAGTCGCCCCTGGCGGCGAAGATTCAGGAGAACGCCTGGTGGGGGGACACGCTGCCGTGGGCGAATGACGCCAACCCCCATCAAGCGCCGCCGCTGGTACACCGACGACGAGCTCGACGCCGTCCAGGTCATCAAGACCGACCGCGACGACGGTGCCTACTGGGTCATAGTCGCCGGCGATCTGGTCGGCACGGTCGAGCCGCGATCACGCCGCCTCCTCACCGTCCCACCGCCACTCGACACCCAGCAGCTCGGCCAGCACCTACGTCGGTTCACGGCCAGACACGGCTTCGCTCCACGCGGCGTTCACCGGGCGGGGCGTGCGGAACTTCACCGGCACCCAGCCGTCCTGCCGGGTCGGTTCCCCCAGCATGCCGACCACCTCATCCAGGTCAGGCATTAGCCGAGCGCGGCGGTGCGACTGTCAGCGAGAAGGATCTTCTTCGTCTGCTCGTCGTCTACGTCGAGCAGCACGCACGGCACCTCGGCCAGGCCCCGCGTCTGGGCTCCGCGCCAGCGGTGCTCGCCGGCGATGATACGCATCCGGGAGCGCTGCACCAGGACCGCGCCGTAGAAGCCGTTCTCCGCGATGGACTCGCTGATCACTTCGACGTCGCCGCGGTGCGGATTCTCGGGGTGCGGTTCAAGGTCGGCGACGGGGACCAGGCGGTATTCCTGGGAAGCGAGCTTGGCCACAGCACCCCCTCCGCAACATAGGAACCGTAGGCTGGCAGAGTCGTCAAGTTCGCCCTACGATTTCGAAAGAATTGAGCTCCCACCAAAGCGTTTCGGGACGGCACTCAGCCGTTCGAGCGGCGCAGCGCATATCTAGCTCGAATATAGGAGGACCGCCATCACCTTTCTGATCTACGCCGCCGCAGCGATTGCCTTTATTTTCAGCGGCTTAGTCTATTTCGTCTTCGTGGTACAAGGTTTGGCTCAGGTCGCGGCGCGCGCGGTCTACCGATGGAGTCGAGAGGTCGGCCGAGTCCGGCCGGAGATGGCTGTGCCGCTTGTGTATGCGCCCTTGCTCTCCGGTGCCGTGGCAGTCGTGGCCGGGGTCGGAGTGAACCTCTACACAGACAGCGATGCTAATACGACAGTGGGCCTCGCCGGCTTAGGCTTCCTTATCCTGTCACTGTCCATGCTTGCATGGGGCAGCCTGGCTCTGCTAAGAATCGTCAGCAAGGGTCCGCACGGGCTCAACCGGGTACGGCATAAGCTTCATGAATACGCCGATCTACGCCAAGCTGCACCTGAACTCACTCAGGCGTTGGCGTGGGTAAGGCGTATGCAGTGCGTCGGCAAACGCTACATTCATCGGGCCAGCTCTCTGACGATGCGACGCTGGGCGATCCAGCGAGCATGGTGGTTGACGCCCTTGGCCATCATGTACCTGGCCGATTGCCTCACAACGGCAGTCCTCACCCAAGGCCTCGTCCGCGGGAAGATCACCATCGCTGACCAATGGCCAAGCCTAAGTTATGCCGGTCTGGCACTCATCGTCGCGCCTGCCACCGCAATCCTAGGCAGGAACAACCGCCGGTGGTGGCTTCGCCAGTTGGGCAAAGAACTCGTCGCAGAAGCGGAGCGAGCCGAGAAGGTTCTTCTGCGCCGCCCCCCTGCCCCCACAAGCCTGCGGCAACGAGTACGCCGTTGGTTACAGGGGCAGCGCATCCGTTCCTAGCGCCGTACGCGATCATACGAGACCCACACTGACGATCATCGTACGCAGCGTTGTCAAATCGGCGCAACGCGTACGGCCCAGTCGTACACTCACCCTCATGAGCCCCCTGAGCCGCTGGCTCGACCGCATCCCCGAAGAGGAGATCGACGAGCTGCGCGCGTTCGCCCCTATCGGCACACTCGTCATCGCCGTGATTGCGCTCGGCAAACTCCTCACCTGGTGGGCGCTGCGCGACGTCTCCGGCTCCTTTGGGATGCGGATGGGCGAGTTCGAGGCGAACGCCTGGCTGGCGATCGAGGTTGCGGCGCTTGCGATGACGATGTGGTTCATGGAGGGGTACTGGCGCGACGACACACCTACTCGCGATGCCCAAATCGTGTAGGAAAGGGCCTGCCCAGCTCCAAAACTCGTCCCACGATGGCGATCAACCCACGCACGCTTGTCAAGCCGCCGCAACCTCCCATGAAGGTCGCCAGATCGCACAAACAGTTGCAATGCGCGGTAAGGCGCAGCCTGACCGACTGCATAGTGCGCTAGCCCTCGCGCACCTCTGGAGAACGCATGCCGTCCTCGTCGGCAGGTGTTCAAGCCCAGCAGGCAGCCTGTCGGCACGCCTGTTCGCCTATCGTGGCAAGGCCATACGCACTACTTACACAGAGTAGGGAGGCCCCACTTAAGGATTAGGGCGCCAACAATAGCAGCACTTGCTTGTCCGAGACCAAAGCCCACAACTAGGAGGTCTACCAATGTAGCGATGTCCACAACTGCATCGACTGTGCCTGAAGACCGGAACCCGCGACGCTCTAGTTCCTTGCAGAGGCCCTGTCGATGTCGAGACAGCCACCCCTGCACCCAGTCGCGGGCGTCCTCTATGCGCCGCCGAATGTCAGGAGGCCCGAACCCCTCAGCGGCTTCGCCGTATAGCTCCACCGCGAGGGCAGCGAGGAGGGCATCCTCTGTGAACTCATCGTATGCTGGCATCTGGTCCAATTGGAGTCTCCAAGGACTTGACTCAAGGGGGATAGCCCCTTAGCGGATCATCCGACATGATACCTATCATTGGGTTCTTTTGCCCGCCGCGACACTCGGGGCCGAGGGATCACAGCGTCGAACAGACGGCGCTCCCGGTGATAGCTGAATCTATTTCTCGATAGACGAGTGCGAGGATCGCACATGGATGATCGACCACCGATTCGACCTCGATCTCTAACGAACTCGGACGCGGAACGTGCACGCACGCAACTCCACCAAGGGGAGCGGAGGGCCTGGGAGGATGACTCAGAGGTTGCGAGCGGGTGGTTCGAAGCAGGTCGACGCGCGTTCTTGCGATGGCGATACCCAGTTGAATCCTCTCACAGCCCCGAGCAGGCCATCATCGATAGCGTTTGGAATCAACTGGTACATGCGATCAATGATCTTAGCGATCAAGAGCGCAGCAACTTGGACACTGACGCGATAGGTGGCGTTGTCCCTGTCCATTCCACGGCCTCGGGGCATGTCGTTAGTATCCGACGATTCGCGGACGGAAGCAGCCAATTGCTCGTCTCTCACCAGTTCATAGCAATCACTCTCGTTCTCTCCACCTTGGCGAGCTTCCAGCTATCGAGGCCAGCCTTGCGGCTTGCTATTAGCCGATTCGGAGCTCCTACAATTGCAGGCGCCCCGCCCGAGCAGTACGCCGCACTGGCCCGGTCCGCGATAGTTCGAGACCTATTGATTCAGCTAAATTTCCATGGAATTATAGCTAGCTATCGCCCAAGACTAACTGCGTCATCAGCTCTGCTCTTCCGTTCGGCACTTACATTTGCGATGGCACATGAAGCTGCCCATTTGTTGATCGGTGATCGCGACTCACCGGAGGCGCAGCCCTCACGTCATATTCGCGCTGACGGAACCATCGCCGAGTCCCAGTGGGGTCGGGAGTTGGCTCAAGACAGACTCGCATTGCGACTGTCTCGGCACGTTGCCTCAACGCAGGCTGTGGTTGACCATGCGTCCAGGCTCAGCCCAGAGGCTGCGGGCGATCAGGTGCTTTCGTCCGCCTTGGTCTCTCTGACCACTTTGCACATCCTAGAGTGCGGACATCTTGTGGGTAAGGCCGATTCGCACAGCGGCGCAATAGATCGCCTCGGGTCGCTTATGATTGAATTCAACCCTTTGACATCCCCAATAGTTGTTGGGCGTATCAAGCGACTCCTGCCGGTAGTGGATACTTGCCTATTTCTAGAGCCCCTGCCGATAGAAGCATGGGACCTGTTGGCGTCGCTAATTCGCGCCCGCATTCTTCGCACCAACGAAAGGCGGCGGACTGCAGTAAGGATGATCGAGTCCGCCAAGGCCAGCGATGTTGTACTCACGGCCAGGGCGGAGTATGCGCACATCTATGACTACCTGACTTCGGTACAGGACATCGAAGAAGCGAACGGAAAGTGTCTCAATCTCTTGCGAACCCATGGACGTGAGGCGTTGCCCAAGGTGCTCGATCTTCTTGGGATCCCTAGGGATGACATTCTTGCGAGTTCGACTCAATTGACCAGGCGTAACGTGGCCCAAATCATCAGCCACTCCAGCCGTATCCGCATACCGAGCGGGATTGATAGACAAACCTATGTAGATATCTGGGCAAGCGTAGTCTCCGCCGCGCTAAATGAAGTTCCGGACCGGAATCGACTCTTGTACCACCTATTGGACCTCGGCGAGGACGGAGCAGAGGAGACAGATCTGGGAGGGCCAGGCGGGCAAAGGCCTGACACTTAAGCGTCAACGCCAAACACGGCCCACCCAAGGCATATAAGCCCATGATTCACAGAGATAACGTTTGAGAACACTTGTGCAGTTCGGCATGGCGAGACCAATTTGGCGCAGTAGAGGACCTCACTCGATCGCCGAAGCCACGATCTGCGACACGTCCTTCTCCAGTCTGTCCCGGCCGGCCGTGTAGATCTCCGTCGTGGACACGTCCTTGTGGCTCAGGCCAATCTGGATCGTCCGCATGGGCACGCCCGCTTCCTCTGCGAGCAACGCGTACGTATGGCATGCCGTGTGCGGCGTCACCTTCGACTCGACGCGGGCCGGCTTCGCGGCCCGCTGCACCAGCTCGTACGCCTTCGACCGTGACCAGCGCTGGCCCGTGCTGGACGGGCTATTGCTACGCGTAGGCGCGGGGCGCGAGGTTCTAAAGCCCCACGTTGCGCATGGCGCTGTCCCGCCCACGATCCATCGCCCGGATGTAGCGCAACACGACAGGTGAGCCTGCCATAACTGGCCCGATTCGAGTGTGGACTTCCGACGACCCCCACTCATGCCAGCGTGCTATGCCTTAGTGTCGTACTCGACATAGGTCGTACTCGACTATCGGAGTGTGGATGACCTCCCCGATTCGGCTCACCGCCCCCACCCGCGACGTGCTCAGCGTGCTCCTCGAAGCGGCAGCCGAGGGCACGCCCACATACGGACTCCAGATCTGCCAGATGACCGGCCACGGCTCCGGCACCGTCTACCCCATCATCCGCCGACTGGAGGGCATCGGATGGGTGCGCTCCTACTGGGACGAAAGTGAGACGACTGGGCCGCGGAAGCGTCTGCTGGAGATGACCGCTGATGGGCGCGGCAGCGCCGCCGAGGCTCTATCGAATAGGAGTGCCAAGCTGAGCAGTCACTGGGGATGGACCGCCGCACGATGAGGGCAGATGACAAAAACTTCACCCACGTCGTCTATAGTGATGAATCCAATATGAGGTGGTATGGGATTCGTAACGAGGCCCTAGATAGAATCTTCTATGTAAGGTTCCTTATCACAAGCCCCCACGACCTTACCGAGTACGAGATTCTGATACCCGACTCAGGCTTGAGATACAGGGCGAAGTTCTCTCCCCTGTCGTCTAGTCTCACGCCTAGCGAAGGCGTCCCTGCTCACTTCGAGATTTACCAGTGGAAGGCGGGTCGCTGGAGTCTAGATAGGCGCGGCGGCGCAAAAAGGAGCGAACTCGCAGTCTGGGCCCTGGCCAAGGAACATGCGATTCATTTCGATCCCGATCGCTTCTGCTCCGCGCTTCATGCCTTAAACTCCGCCTACATGTCCTCAATGGGCCTCACGGGATCTTCCGGTCGCCCCCTATTGGCGGCTCGTCTAACCGACTTAGCAGCACTGCTAGCAGCCGATCCGAACGCTGAAGAAGCATGGCGATGGGACCTTCTCGAACTGGCAACAACAGGTACTCGCCGCCGGGTTCTCACATACGCGGCAGGTCTCTTGTGGGCCAGCATGGAATCTCGCTGCGCGTGGCTAGCCAAGCGCGCAACCGTACCTTTTTGTAGGCTTCTCTGCTGGATACTCTGCTCCGAGTTCCGGACGTGGACCCCCCTACTCGCCATCCTGCTCTGGGGCGGCATCGAGACGATTGGGGACACCGGCCTGGGCGCCGCCATCCTGCTCGTGCTGACCGGCGGGCTAGGGCTTCACGCCCTGGTGGAATGGGCGCGCAAGCGGTTCAACAGCGAGGTCCGGCCGCGAAAGCGAGAAGCGCCGAGAGATTCGACATAACGTCACGGCGCAATGGCCTGCTGGCCCGGCCCTGAAGCGACGTCCCCTTGGACGACTCGGCCATCATCGAGCATCCCCAGCGCCAGGCGCGGATCCGTGTAGAGCCGCGGATTCCTCTGAAGATGCTCCACCTGCTCCGGCGTCAACTCCCGCACGAGCGGAACCCCATCGACCTTCACTATCAGGATGTTACTGAACGCCAGTAACGCGTTCTGGTTACCTTCCAGAGCTGCGAGCAGAGAGGCGATGGCTTCTCCCTGTGCCTTGGTGATTTGCGACTGAGGCTCGCCGTGCCACCGTGCCTTCGCTCCTGCGACGGCAAGATCTCCAACCTGGTCTAGCCGCTCACCATCCACTTGACGTCTAAGCGCCGCCACGAACGCCTGCCAGATGGACCCCTCAAGCGTCTGCGTTGCCACAGCGATTTCCAGGCCGAACGACTCGAGTGCTCCCACGAGCGCGCTGTGCACCGACGAGTAGGTGGTTTCGTCATCAAGGTAGAGCACCACGGGAGTGGGCGCCATGACTCCCGTCGTATCAGCTCGGATGACGTCGAATATTCTCGACAAAGTGTCTTCGGGAGAAGACAACGCCATATCCGTCGTCAAGGCAGCTAAGACACGTCGCTGAAGGCGGAGGGCAGAGAGCCGCTCCTGTAGAATCTCCTCCAGCTCCTCGATACTGACTCGCGCCAGCAGCGCATCCCACCGGGTGACTCCTGATTCGCTCTGGTTCGACTGTTCGTCGTTCCCTATCCCCTCTAGCAAATGCAGCAGGTCCATCCCCAGCTTTTGGAGCTGCGCGATCAGTTCTCCAACATGTTCCCCGGCTGGCCCTGGCTCCGGCGCTACAGACATGGCGTGCTCTCCCATCCCGAACCGACATAACTAGTCACGAGGTCAAAGACCTACATTCCGCATAGCGTTGTCCCGCCAACGATCCACCGCCCGGATGTACCGCAACACCACGGGCGACCCCTGCTGCCACCGGCCGTGCCGGGCGATCACCGACACCGGGACCCCTGCCGCATACGCCACCGTCGCGCCCCCGGCCCGCAAGCTGTGCGCAGTGAATGACTCGGCGTTCGGCACCCCAGCCGTCACCGCGAGCTCCCGCACCACCTTGTTGATCCCGTCCTCGCTGATCGACTCCCCCACATTGCTGTGCCGGTCCACAGACCGCAGCAGCCGACCCGACATGACGCTCCGCGCGGCAAGAAAATCCACCCAGGACCGCCACACCTCAACCGGATCCGTCAAAGGGTGCGAGCCTCGCGGGATCGCCACCACCTCGCCGCGGGACTCCTTGTCGGTCTTGCTGGTGCGGATCGTCACCTCCAGGCCGTCGCCCGCCTCGCGCACGTCGTCGAGCGTCAACGCCGCCAGCTCCGACCGGCGGCCCATCAACGCCAAGCCGAACACGAGTAGCACCCGATCCCGCAGCCCCGCGCCGTCGCTAGGTCGCGGGCCGCCACCATGGCGCGCAGAGCCTCGATCGTGACCGGCGGCGCTTCCTTCTGGTTGCGCTGACCGTTGTCGGCCCGTCGACGCTTGTACCCGCGTAGTGCAGCCGCGCCGCGTCGGTGTCCGGCTGATGCTTCAACCCGGCGAGCCGGTGGTACATACGCACCGTCGCCACTGCCTGGTCGTGTGTTAGCGGTCATGTGGAAACGGCTCTGTCTCACTTCATGGGGCGGGTTACGGAGTGTGAGTTCCGGCGCTGCTGGCGTCAATCGCGGTCCTGTAACAGGCTGCGCATGGGCGTGACCGTTCTGTCACGATCTGGATAACTCGAAAATCGACGTGAAGAACGGACACGTGGGGTCCATTGTGCTGCACGAGGTGTCGTCCGACCAGGCTCGCCTGTTATAGGTGCTGTTCCCGCACCTGGACGGGCTGGAGTTCGTTCGGGTCGAGATCGGGGACACGGGAGTGGTCCTGGTGGCTCGGACGGTTTCGGGCCCGGTGGCCTGCCGGGAGTGCGGGACGCCGTCCGCGCGAGTGCATGACCGGTATCGGCGCAGTCTGAAGGACCTGTCGTGTGCCGGGCGGCCGGTGCGGGTTGAGCTGGAGGTGCGCCGGTTTCGCTGTGTCGGCCCCGCGTGCGGGGTGGCGACGTTCGTTGAACAGGTCGAGGGGGTGACCCAGTGGCGGCAACGCCGCACGCCCAGGTTGCGTGCTGTGTTGGAGCGGGTCGCGTTGGCGCTGGCCGGGCGGGCCGGAGCACGCCTGACAGCGAGGCTGGGGGTGGCGGTGTCGCGGTGCACGCTGCTGCGACTGATCCGCGCCCTTCCTGACCCAGAGGTCGGGCCGGTCACGGTGCTGGGCGTAGACGAGTTCGCCAAACGCAAAGGGCAGAGCTACGCAACCATCCTGGTCGACATGGACACCTTGGGTTCAAAGGGTCGTCGCAACACTGCTGTTCAGCAGCAAGTTTAGATGCTCGCTGAAGGCTTCTGCCGGCGTCTTCCACCCGAGGGTCTTTCGGGGCCTGGTGTTGAGCGCGAATGCTACGGCCGCCAACTCCTCGGCATCCCATCGTGACAGGTCGGTGCCCTTGGGAAAGTACTGGCGCAGCAGACCATTGGTGTTTTCGTTGGTGCCACGCTGCCAGGGGCTATGGGGGTCGGCGAAATAGACGAGCAAGCCGGTGTCGATGCGCAGTTGAGCATGCTGGGCCAGCTCCGTTCCACGATCCCAGGTCAGGGAGCGGCGGAGCTGCTCGGGTAACCCGGTGATCTCTTTGGTGATCGCGTCCCTCACGGCTTCGGCGCCGCGGCCGGCCAATGCTGGGCCGTTCTTCACGCGTTCCTGAGTGCCGTAGCCCTCCATCCGGGGCAGGTGCAACAGGAGGGTGAACCGTGTTGTGCGCTCCACGAGGGTGCCGATCGCCGATCTGCCGGTGCCGATGATGAGGTCACCTTCCCAGTGGCCCGGGACCGCGCGGTCTTCGGCCTCAGCGGGCCTGGCGCTGATCAGCACCTCGGGGGTCACGTGGCCGACGGCCTTCTGCCGGGCGCGTGCTCGCGGCACCCGCAGTGCACGCCCGGTGCGCAGGCAGGCGACCAGCTCCCGCTTGAGCGCTCCTCGCCCCTGGATGAACAGGGCCTGGTAGATCGCCTCGTGTGAGATCCGCATGGTGTCGTCCTCGGGGAAATCGACCTTCAGCCGGTGGGAGACCTGTTCTGGGCTCCACGACGTCGTCCAGCGGCGGTCCTGACGGTGGGGTTTGTTCCGTCCCTTCCAGGGCGCCGTCTGCGGCCCCGCCACCAGCGTGCCGTCCGGGTGGCGGACCTGTCCCGCCAGCCGCGGCTGCACATACTCGCGCAGCTGCTGGTTGGCCGCCAGTTTGGCCATCTTCGGCCGACGAGCTCGGCGCTCGGCGTGCCATTGCGCGACCGTCGCTCGATATTCCACGTCATACGTCCGCGTCGAGCCGTTGCGCCGGATCTCGCGTGAGATCGTCGACGGCGCCCGCCCCAGACGCCGCGCGATCTCGCGCACGCCGACCTTCCGGGCACGACATAACGCGATCTCTTCCCGCTCCGCGAACGACAGATAACGGCCCGACACCGTCTGATTTCAGGGGTGAGAGCTGGCTCCACCTACCGGCGAGTTTTGGCCCCATTTAGCGATCTTGGGGGTCTTGATCACGGGTGAGTTTTGGCCCCA